>NZ_JAMYQT010000087.1:0-11369 GCF_040320985.1 Mesorhizobium sp. M0571 | reverse complement strand
AGCCGCTGCGGGAGGGCGATGAGCCCTATGCGGTGTCCTTCGCCGTGCCTATGAATGCCGGCGGGCTGAAGATCCTGTCGCGCAAATCCTACGAGGAGAGCGCCGTCAGTATCTTCGACAATCCGCTCGCCAGCCGCTTCGACGAGAACGATGCCGTGCTCTACTTCGACGATGTGAAAGTTCCCTGGGACCGAATCTTCGTCAGCCAAGACATCGCCATGTGCCAACGGCAGTTCCACGCCACCCCGGCGCATGTGTTCCAGAACTACCAGGCGCAGATCCGCCTGATGGTGAAGATGCGCTTCCTCGTCGGCATTGCCCGGCGCATTGCCGAGACCAACGGCGTCATCAACTTTCCGCAGGTGCGCGAGACGCTGGGAGCGCTCGCGGCGCAGAACACCATGGTCGACGCGCTGGTGCACGCCATGGAGGTGAAGGGCAGCATGCTTGGCGGCTATTTCGTGCCCGACGCACATACGCTTTATTCGGCTCAGGTGCTGACACAGCAGCTCTATGCCGGGGTGATTTTGGCCTTGCGCGAGTTGGCGGGCGGCGGACTGATCATGCTGCCGTCCTCCGTCCAGGATTTCGCCGATCCGGAGCTGCGCAGTCTGATTGAAAGGACGCAGCAATCGCCGGTCCTCTCGTCGGAGGGCCGGGTAAAATTCTTCAAGCTGGCCTGGGATGCGGTCGGGTCGGAGTTCGCCTCGCGCCACTTGCAATACGAGATGTTCTATGCAGGCGCCACCTTCGTGACCAAGGGGCACAGCTTCCGCACCTTCGACTGGGACCGCTGCACGCAGCTCGCCGATCACATGCTGGACAGCTATTCGCTGGAAGACGAGGTCGACCGTGCCGCTCTGGCTGCCGCTTGAGGTTTGCCATGCCGATCCGAAAGGAACATAAGGAATTTCACACGATCGACATGACCGGGGACGGCTGGCATTCGCCGCCTGGTTACCCGTCCGGCATCGAGCAGAAGATTCTTGCCGGCCGGCTCGACGAGGCAGGCAAGACCGGGAATCGGACGCGGCTGCTTCGGTTTGCACCAGGCGCCTATACGACGATGCCGTTCGTGCATGACTACTGGGAAGAAGTCTATCTCGTATCGGGAGATCTCATCGTTGGCGGAACTTCGGTCGAAGAGGCGTCGCCGAGTTTTGCCCCGAACACCTACGCCTGCCGGCCGCCTGGCGTCTATCACGGTCCCTTCCGGTCGCAGACCGGGTGCCTGCTGCTCGAGCTACACTACTACGAGGCCCAACTTTTCGAATGATGTCCAGCGACCAAGCGGTCGACCCTTCGGTGTCGGCCAAGTCGCTGATCAAGGTCCTTCCACCCAGCACACTGCAGGTAGAGGCGGTTCACGATTTGACGGAATCGAAGGGGATTCCGGATTTGTTGGTTTTGTGATTGAACTAAACCGCTGCCGCGGTAGCTGATGCCAACGCAACCATTCTCATCTGGAGCTTCCAGGGACGGGTTTGACGGCCTTTTACTGAATGCTCTTCTGATATCTGCAGAAGGTTCTCTTGCTGCGGCCGGTTTTTGGCGGTGTTCAACATGCGGAATCCACCTGCCCGGCGGATCGCGGTTTTTCTTCGAGGGAATGAGATAGTTCGGGCCCGGTTGTCCCGATTGCTGACCCGTTCACTTCTGCCGCGGTTGGGTGAGTTCCTGGCCCGCCGCGATGAGCTGCCCCGATCGCTTTGCGCGAACTCCGTCCAACAGAGTGCGCGCCGCATTCCTGACTTCCTCCTGGATGGCGTGGTCCGCATCGAGCTCATCATGGCTCGTTGCGTAGGGCTTCCAATATCCGATGTATCGGTCGAGCTCTGCCATTGCTCCCGCCGGACAGAGATGCATAAAGCAGAGCCAGTCGGAAATGGAGCGCCGGACATTTTCCGCACCTTCGACATCGCCGTGGACGACCACGGAAAACAGCCGGCCTTCCAAATGGCGGGGATAATCCCAGCCGGAAAGCTCCAGCTCTTTCGCCTCTTTCGCGTCCTTGCCGTGCGTCCGGGTCGGGTCGGGATTGCCGCCATCGGCGCAGACCAGCCGGTCCATCATCAGCTTCAACGGCGACGAGGCCATATACCAGTTTACGGGCGTAATGATCATTATGCCATGGGCCGCCACCCACATTGGGTAGATGTCGTTCATCCAGTCTTGGGTCTGGCCGAGCGAATAGTTCGGATAACATGAGCACGGCCAATGGCACAGAGCCGGCGCCGTCGAGAAGCACGCTTTGCAGGGATGGATGTTGCGCCCGTATTCGGAGGCGAGCCGCGACAGATCGAGCAGCTCGACTTCCACCTCGCCAGCGGCCTCGATCACATCGCGTGCGATTTCGACAAGCCGCCAGGACTTCGACATCTCGCTTGGGCAGGTGTGCTCGGAGCGGGATGAGCAGTTAATCAGAAGGATGCGCGAAGGAAGGCTCTGGTCCTCATGCCGCTGCTGAGCGGCTCCGACGGCCTGATGAGCATTGTACCAGTCCACAGCCAAGTCGTAATCCGGTTCGGCGAATTCCGGACCAGCTTTGCGGGTGCACGGACTTTTGCGCGAATGCTTGTAAGCGTCCCACGCCGCCTCCGTGACCTTGGTGAGCTCTCCCTCTAGTGAATCAAAGGCCGGGTCATGAAATTGCGAGCGGAAGCGGCGCTTGAATTCGTCTTCCCCAAGCCGCGGACTGGGCATGCCCTTCCGCGGTTCCGGGGCCTTTCCGGGCTTCATCCAATCGAACATCTGGAACCCTCAGTCGCGAAGGCACAACGCGCGGGATCACAGGAGCGTTCCGCGCCGGCGGTATGCACCCGCTCGGAACTGCGAGCCGCCTACACAGTCCGCGGCTTTATGCGCGGCGCAGCTTGCGTGTGCGAAGGCCGCGCAATCCAGGGAATCAACAGGTCCGACAGGTCGGCTGGAACGATCAACGATCGATCTTCCTTTCTCAATAGAACACGAGAGACCCCTCCGATGCTTTCACTCCTCCGCGATGGGCGGGCTGTCGCGCTACTCCTTTCGGCGACGCTGACGATCCTGTCCAACACGCTCATCAGCCCCTTCGCTCCCGGGCTTCAGGCGGCATTCGAAGGCCAACCCAATGCACCTGCTGGTCCGTCTTCTGGTCACCGCTCCGTCTCTCGTGGTTGCGATCCTCGCCCCTTTCGACGGCGCGCTGGCCGACCGCTTCGGGCGGCGGCGCCAGCTATGGGGCCGGAAGCCGACTGGCTGGTTCTGATTTCCCGATTTGGCAGAGCAGACATTCATTTCCGCACAATCATTGTCGCGATCTGACCCCAAGCGGTCATTCGGAAGTATTCGTAGACTTACAAATTGGCCTTAGATTTTGACTTTCCCTAGCGTGAAGCAGGCTCAGACCACGCGATCGAAGCGTGGTAACGTCTCTGGAGCGTCACATGCGCGGGGAGAATTCATATCGCCGGTTAGCGGCGCGGTCGCCGCGTGGCCGCTGGCCCTGCGTGCGCAGCGGCCCCGCGACGGACCCTTGCCGTGCGTTTGCGGGGAAACGATTATCTCCGCCATTCAGGACCTTGGTGCGAGAAGCGACAGGCGCGAAGAAGCCTTGATTCCGGCGTCACGCCGGCCAATCAGTTAGCCGTGAAAAGATTGCGGCATCCGGGAATAAAACACCGCCTACCCTGGTCTTCCATGCATACGCTGCTGATTGACCTTGAAGGAACGCCACACTGCAAGCCCCAGCACTGACGAGCACGACGGCATCGGCCAATACGTTCACGAGCCCCCTGAAGGGCCATGGGTTTGGCGCCGCCGGCCGGTTGGCTTCGCGCCTGCCTGTCGAGAAATCCTGCGCCGGCCGAGATCGAGAAAGCCCTGGCGCCACGGATGCGATGCTGGTCGTGAATTCGGCAATGCTTGTGCTCGAGAACGCATCTGGATGGACGCATCGTTGCGGCCCGGTGTGTGATTGACATCGATGAGACACTTGCCTTCACTTTCACCGCCGCTGGCGGCCCGGCATATTTCCGCTGGGTTAGCTCGCAAGGCAGAACCATCCTCGCCCCATGAGCACAGCTCAAGACGAGGCGCATATGACGGTGTACCCATGCTGAGCAGCGATGCGCGGGCCGACCGCTTCAGCGAAGTGGTAATGCCTCATCTCGCCGACGCGCTTTCGCTGGCCCGTTGGTTGATCGGCAATGCTACCGACGCCGAGGACGTCGTGCAGGACGCCTGCATGAAGGCACATGCGAGCATCGCCAGCTATGCCGGCGGTAATGCACGAGCCTGGCTGCTCACCATCGTTCGCAACTCGTGCTACACATGGCTGGCGCGCAATCGCCCGCGCAGCATCGTCTCGGTGGGCGACCTCGGCGATCTCGACGAGATGACCGCCGCTCGCGCAGTCGATGTACCCGATAGCGAAAACCCGGAGGCGAGCCTCATTGCCAAGCCCGACACGGCGGCTCTGGAAGCGGCGATCGCCGCCCTGCCGCAACCGTTCCGCGAGACGCTCGTGCTGCGCGACATCAATGGCCTCGCCTACCGCGATATCGCGGCGATGCTCGGCGTGCCGATCGGCACGGTGATGTCGCGGCTGGCGCGGGCGCGCGGCCTGCTGATCTCTGACCTTGGGAGGGCGCAATGAGCGCGCACAATGATGGATTGCCCGAGGACGCCGCAGGCATGAACCTGATGCTGCATGCACTGGTCGATGGCGAGCTCGATGCCGCTGCGGCAATGGCTGTCGAGCGCCGCATCGCCGCCGATCCCAAGCTGGCGGCAGAACATGCCCGCGTCATGGCCTTGCTAGGGGCGGTGGCCACGCTTCCGAAGCCACAGGTGAGCGACTCGTTCAGCGCGCGCATCGCAGCCATGGCCGCAGTCGGTAACGTTGAAGTGCTGCGACCCAAAGCGCAGCCGGCACAAGCGAAGCCCGCTCGAACCAGGTGGTCGACGCGCAATTTCGGATCATTCGATTGGCGCGCCATGGCGGCGTCGATCATGATCAGCGCGGTGCTGGCCAGCGGCGCCACGCAATGGGCGATGCAGCCTGGTGCAACCGACAGCTTTGCCGCAGGGGTAGCCAGCGGCCACCAGCGCAGCCTGCTGGCGACCAGCCCGGTGGATGTCGTCTCGTCGGACCGGCACACGGTAAAGCCCTGGCTCGACGCAAGGCTCGGCCTTTCGCCACCGGCGCCGGACATGGCCAAGGACGGATTTGCGCTCATCGGCGGCAGGGTCGAGGTCATCGGCGGTCGAGCGGTGCCGGCACTGGTGTATCGCCACCGCGAACATCTGATCACCCTTGTCGCCGAGCCGCAAAATGCCGGTGCGGTAACCGACCCTGTCGATCTTTCGGAGGGCGGCTTCTCGCTGGTGCAATGGAGCGACGGCGCCTTCTCCTACTGGGCGATTTCTGACATGGAGCGGCCGGAGCTCGAGGATTTCGTGGCGCGCTTCCGCGCCGCTGTCGTGACGGGCTGATAGCCAACCGTCCAGACCTCTGCTTATCAAATGCGACTCAAATGCGACACCACCGCTGGCGCAGGCCCTACGTGGGCCGATGGGCCATGGCAGCAGCATGGTGCCGACTTCGGACGCGACGCGCGCGCTTGCAATGACCTATTGATTTGACGAAGCGGGAAACCCGCACGCGGGCTCCGAGCAGGTCCGTAGTTTTCCACCATTCCTTCCTTCATTGGCGCCGCCATCTGTCGTGCGGCGTCGGCTGGCCCAGTTCCAGGCGACCGCCACCCCCTGATCTCGGGACTTCCAAAAGAATTTCGCGCCACTCGGGAATAAAGGGATCCCTTGGCGAGTCTTGTTGTTAGCGGGGCCAATTTCCCGGCACGCAACCAAGAAACGAAACAAGGACCTACCGAAATGACCAAGCTCGCTCTCAGCGTGGCTGCCATGCTGCTTGCCTCAAGCGCTGCCTTTGCCGGCAGCGACAATGGCGCCAACAATTCCAACCAGCCGGTCGCGACTGTCGACACCAATGCGACGGCTTCCACCCCCTACACCTCGCGCCAGGACGGCGTCGATACCAAGGTGACGACCGGGCCGAGCCAAGGGTCGGTTCAGGACATCATCACCCGGCATAACAACGACGGAATCTGGGGTCGCTGAACGCGCCTCCGAACACTCTCTCACCCACTCACAAACAGGAACCAGCGACATGAAAAAGATCGTCTTGACCGCTGCCGCCATCCTCGTTGCCACTGGCACGGCCTTCGCCGGCAGCGACCACTACGACTCGAACACTTCCAGCCAGCTGGTCGCCAGCCATTCGGTTTCAAAAATCGACACGTCGCACACCGGCTCGATCCGAAAGTCCGAAAAGGTACAGGGTGACGCCAATGCCAGCGTGCCGGCTCAGTACGGCCAAGGCATCTGGGGCAACTGAGTTTCTCGGGCCAGGACCACAACAGTTCCGCAATCACGACGGAGGGCCACGCCCGGCTCTCCGCCATCCCCTCACTGCTTCACACAGGAGATCATCATGTTCAACATGACACGTCGCACATTGCTTGGGTCCGCGGCCGCCGCTGCCGCTTTCGGCCTCGCTGGAAAGCTGGAATTTACCCGTCCCGCATTGGCCGAGACACCGGTGGAGCCGACCGTCGGCTTCTACAAATACAAGGTCGGCGATATCGAGATCACCGCCATCTATGACGGCATCTGGCGCAAGCCGCACGACCCGGCCTTCATCAAGGATGTCACCGTCGAGGACACCAAGGGCGCCCTTGCCAAGGCCGGCCTGACGACAGACTTCATGCCCATCCCGCTCACCGTCGTCGTGCTCAAGATGAACGGCAAGCTGATCATGATGGATGCCGGATCGGGTGTCCGCCAATGGCAGACCAATGCCACCCACCTGCCGGCCAACATGGCTGCCGCCGGCATCGACTACAAGACCATCGACACCATCATGATTTCGCATTTCCATCCCGACCACGTCTGGGACCTGATGGAAAAGGGCACCAGCGCGCCGGTGTTCCCGAACGCCGAACTCGTCGTCAACGCCACCGAATATAATTGGTGGACCGATCCCGGCCGGCTGGCAAAGCTGCCGGAAGGGCGCAAGCCGGCGGGCAAGCGCATCGCCGAAAACTTCCCGAAATGGAAGAACTGGAAGCTAGTCGAGGACGGTGCCGAAGTCGCGCCCGGCATCCAGATCATCGCGGCGCCCGGTCACACGCCCGGCCACTCCGTCTACCTGGCGAACTCTGGCAAGGAACAGATCATGATTTCGGCCGACACGATGTACGTGCCGGCGCTGCTGGCGCCGCATCCGGAGTGGCAAGGCAGCTACGACCAGGACGGGCCGACGGCGATCACCGCGTGCCACAAAGTGATCGATCGTGTGATTACCGACAATATCCGGATCTCGGGCTCGCACTTCCCGTTCCCGGGCACCGGCACCTTCGTCAAGGACGGCAATGCGTACGGCTTCACCCCCGTGCAAATTTAAGCGCGGCAATCCCCACAAAGCGAGAAAGACAATGAAACCTTCCCTCTTCAACAGGCACGCCCTGTTCGGCCTGCTCGGGGCCGTTGCCGTACTGACTGTAGTTCCCGTCGCGACAGTCATGCCAGCCTTTGCGGTCGACGACATCGAAGGCGCCGACGCGCCCGACCTCACCGCCGTCAAGGCCAAGATCGACGCCAAGGATTATAAGGGCGCATTGGCCGATCTGCGTGATCTCGCACAGGACACACAGCAGGCCGACGTCTACAATCTGCTCGGCTTCACGCTGCGCAAGACCGGTGACTACACGACCGCGCTGACCTACTACACCAAGGCGCTCGAACTGAAGCCGGACCATAAGGCCGCGCGCGAATATCTCGGCGAACTCTATGTCGAGACCGGTGACATGGCCAAGGCCAGCGAGCAGCTGGCATCGCTGACGCAGCTCTGCCCGGCAGGCTGCGAGGAACGCGCGGACCTGCAAAAGGCCATCGACACCAAAGTGACCAAATGAAGTCAGGCAGGTGCCGCAAGGCGCCTGCTCTTTCCCCTTTGCCTGGAGCCAATCGTGACAACGACACAAACCGCCTCGAAACTACATCTCACCGACTTGACCCTGCTGGCGGGTCGCCTGCTGCTCTCCCTGCTCTTCGTGCATGAAGGCTTTGAGCTGGCGACCCATTTCGACGGTGCCGCGAAATCCACGGCAGCTCTCGGTGTGAGTCTGCCGCTTCTCGTGGCCACCATAGCGCTGCAACTGGGAGCCGGTCTTTCCGTCGGCCTCGGCTTGCTGACGCGCCTGGCAGCGGTTTCACTTGGCCTGTTCTGTCTGGCAACGGCAGCGCTGTTCCACACCAATTTCGCCAGTCAAAATGAACTGCTGCATTTCGACAAGGACTTGGCCATAGCCGGCGGCATGTTCGTCCTGGCAGTCGCCGGCGGCGGGACGATATCCCTCGACAGGGTGCTGAAAGGCTTGGTGAAGCGCCGGCAACAGGACAGAGAGACGCTTGCCGCGCTCATAGCGGCCGGTAGCCCTCTATCGGTAGGCGATATCAAGCTTCCATTCTGAATCGGCCAACACGCCTGGTCTCATATCAACCCCCCGCCCGATCGGCACCCCACAAACTGCCTCGGGTGACCCCTCATGGTGCAAGCCGCTCGTGGCGTGTCGCCATCGAGGTCCGCTTATCGGCACGGATAGGACCGCCCCTACCGGCCGATTTAGGCCGCGAACATGACCTCCAATGTGGATACCTTCTATGTCTGCTGCCGGGCGCGGCGCAGGCGCCGGTCGCCCGGGCCACCCGTTAGATTGATGCGGGTCAGTTATTTCCGACGCCTTTGGCGGCTTGTTCGATGATCCTGGCGACGGCTGCGGGATCGGAGACGTAGACCGCGTGGCTGCCGGGCACTTCAACGGTTGTCGCTCCAGCCCGGTTGGCCATCTGACGCTGCGCCGGCGGAGGGATCATATGATCGTCGGCGGCAACGAGATACCAGCTCGGCTTCACTCTCCAGGCTGGCTCGGTGACCTTGCCTTCGAGCGCCGGAATACCCCACGGAACCTGCGAGTCCGCCATGAAGGCAGCGAGCGAGGGACGGACATCGGCGGCGAAAGATGCGGCGAACTTTTGCTTGTCGAGTATCAGGAAGCCGTCGACAGGCGGCAGGATCGGCGGCACCGGGGCGCCGGGCGGCGGGTTGGCGATCAGGGTCGAGACCGATTCACCGGCATCCGGCGCGAAGGCGGCGATATAGACGACGGCGGCTACCTTGTGATCGGTGCCGGCTTCCGACACCACCACGCCACCATAGGAATGGCCGACAAGGATGACGTCGCTCTTGGCTTCGGCGATGGCGCGCTTCGTCACCGCGACATCGTCGGCGAGCGACGTCGTCGGGTTCTGGACGATGGTGACGTCATAGCCGTCCTTCTTCAGCTGATGGTAGACGCCTTCCCAGCCGGAGCCATCGACGAAGCCCCCATGAACCAGGATGACGGAATTTGCTGCGGTGTGCGACATTTGAGTTCTCCTTTTGCGTTGGTTGCAGAAGGACTATGCCGCCGGGCCGGCTACACCGCTTTGAGGTGACCTTCAGGGCCTCTTGATTTTCCCTTGAGACGGCTTTGATTTTGCGGCCACGACACGGCTACAGTGTCCAGAATCGCTATTAGCTGCGTTCCGGAGTCAGCAATTTGCCGTATCTTTTCGAGGATTTCGCACTAGACGGCGACCGGCGCGAACTGCGTCGCGGCAACGACCTGATATCCGTCGAGCCACAAGTGTTCGACCTCTTGCAATATCTGATCCGCAATCGCGAGCGGGTGGTCAGCAAGGACGATCTGATCGATGCGGTCTGGCAGGGACGCATCGTTTCCGACGCCACGCTGGCCAGCCGCGTTAACGCCGCCCGCAGCGCTCTTCAAGACAATGGCGAGCAGCAGCGCCTCGTCCGCACCATCCTGCGCAGGGGCTTTCGTTTCGTCGGCACCGTGCGCGAAGAGGCTGAAGCGGCGGCTGTAGTGGAGCAGCCGAAGCCGAGGCTGAGCATTCCCGCCCGCCCCTCCATCGCCGTGCTGCCCTTCGTCAATCTGAGCGGCGATGCGGATCAAGACTATTTTGCCGATGGCATGGTCGAAGACATTACCAGCGGCCTGTCGCGCATCCGCTGGCTGTTCGTAATCGCGCGGAATTCAAGCTTCACCTATAAAGGTCGAGCGGTAGACGTGAAGCAGGTCGGACACGAGCTCGGCGCGCGCTATGTGCTGGAAGGCAGCGTGCGCAAGGTGGGAAGCCGGGTCCGCATTTCCGGCCAGCTCATCGACGCCGAGGACGGCAGGCATCTGTGGGCCGAACGCTACGACCGCGAGTTGACCGACGTCTTCGCGCTGCAAGACGAGATCACTGTCAGCGTGGTCGCGGCCATAGAGCCCAACTTGCGCCGGGCCGAGATCGAACGCATCAAGCGCAGGCGACCCGACAGTCTCGATGCCTACGATCTTTTTCTGCGCGCACTCCCCGACGTCTACACCTTCATGCCGCAGGGTGCCGCCAAGGGGCTGCCGCTGCTGGACCAGGCACTCGCCATTGAGCCGAGTTATGCGCTTGCGCACGGATTTGCCGCCTGGGCGCACCAGACGCTTTTCATCCGCGGCGGTATGCAGGCCGAGCATAGTGACAAGGCCTCCCGCCATGCCCATGCGGCGATCGAGCACGGTTCGGGCGATGCCATGGCGCTGGCTTTGGCCGGCTTCACCATCGGCCTGGTCGAGCATGACCGCAGGCTGGCCGACGAGGCGTTCGCGCAGGCTCTGGCGCTCAGCGCTTCCTGCGCCTTCGTCTATGCTTTCGGCTGCGTGCCGGTCGCCTATGGCGGCGATGCGGCACGCGCCATTGACTGGTGCGAGCAGGCCATGCGGCTGAGTCCCCTCGACGCCATGAGCTGCGTGCCGCAGGGCATCATCGGTTTCGGCAATTTCCTCGCCGGCCGGCATGAGCAGGCCATAGCTGCAGGCCGGCGAGCGGTTGAGTTGAACCCCGGCTTCAGCATCCTGCACGGATGGCTGGCCGCCCCCCTTGCCCGGCTTGGCCGGATCGAGCAGGCAAAAACAGCGGGATCCCGGCTGCTGTCGCTCGATCCGCATTTCACGATTAGCCGTTGGTCGGCGGCGGTGGGGCTTGCGCCTGAGATCATCGATGATGTCACCGACGCGATGCGAGTGGCCGGCCTGCCGGAATAGGAGCTTCGGTAGCTTATGTCCGCTCTTGGCGGACGGACCGGATCGGTGGAATGACCAACATGCTGAAGGGTTTCGGGTGCCGTCAGGCGTACGAAAGTCTCTCATGCAGGAACCCGCGGGCCGCACGCGGTGAGCTATGGGGATTTGTGTTTCGGGGTGTGC
>NZ_JAMYQT010000086.1:0-12174 GCF_040320985.1 Mesorhizobium sp. M0571 | reverse complement strand
AGGCTCCGCCAACGGCTCCGCCGAGTGGCCCACCAACTTGGCCGAGCAGGTCACCGAACCACCCTTGTGGCGCGAACTGCGGTGCCGCATTGAAGGGCAGGAAGCGCTGCCCGAGTTGACCCGCCATGCCGCCGATCTGCTGGCCGAGGCCCTGGTTGCCAAAGGCTCCGCCAACGGCTCCGCCGAGTGGCCCACCAACTTGGCCGAGCAGGTCACCGAACCACCCTTGTGGCGCGAACTGCGGTGCCGCATTGAAGGGCAGGAACTGCGGTGCCGCATTGAAGGGCAGGAAGCCTCCTAGGATGCCGCCCGCCGTATTGCCGATGGTAGTTCCAAGCTGCCGATTACCGAGCCAATCGCCTATTGCGCCCCCCGCAGCGCCACCTCCCAAACTTCCTAGGATGCCACCGAGGAACGCTTGTGGCGCGAATTGTGGAACAGCACCAATGGGTGAGTAGCCATAATAATAGCCGTTCATTGCTTCCTCCATTGCTTCTTTTAATTACGAAGTTGCAGAGAATATGCAAAGGTTGTGCAACAAGTCCCCTGGCGCAGGAACACTGCGTCAGTTGAGTGTATCAGTTGATCTGTATCAGTTGGGCGTCCTGCACCAGTTGCATTTGGCTGCAGCAAACTTTCTCTAGAAAGCAGCTACGCGAGGCAGGTTTTGAACTGTAACCCCAAATGCTCGATTGTGCAATCGAAAACTTTCAATTTGTCAGGCTTCCAGCTTTCACGTGCAGTGGACTCGCTCCGCTCTAGCTTCGCGCCTTCAAGTTCGCCGCGAGCATTGTGCCCTCAATGTTAGAGTTGGCTCCGACCAGTCGCCGAAATACCGCCAGCCGATTGATCGGCCCCCACCGGGTGGTCCGGGTGGAAAGGTGGTTCAAGGGTGGTCTTTCCGCTATCGAGCTTGACTGGCGAAACCGTTCCGCGAGCGCAGCCAAGCGGCGAAGGCAGACATGACCGCTTTCGGTGCTGGGCTTATAGCCGAGCGAGCCCTGAGGCCGGATGGCGTTGTAGTGTCTGCGCAGAAGCTATCACGCCAACGCGCACAGGCTCGGCGTGTCGCTGTTCAACGCCAAGCTGATTTTTGCGTTACGCGCCATCGAGCATCCGCCCTTCAAAATAGTCAAGAGAGCCTATCGCTGGCGAAGCGCTATGGCATCAACCAGAAAACGAAGCTCGCAAAATGAGCGGGCTTTTTCAATGGGCCGAGCGAATGTCAGTTCAACGTGGCAGAGCCGGCGCTGGCGTTTTCCTGCGGTTGCTCAAGCATCTTTAGACAACTGTTGATCGCATCGCGAAGTGCCGTAGCGGCCACCGGGCTGCATCGCAGGCGACCAGTCGGTTGGAACTCAATAATCGTGTTTTCGGGCCCGGGCGAGATTGTACGGGCAACCAGTTCAATGTGTACCACTCCGGCCAACACTCCCTAGGTTGGTGCTCCATCAAAATAGATGAAGGGAGCCGTGTCGGTGTTTCGGAATGCTGGTGGAGGGTGGACTCGGTTGTGTCGTCCAAAATGATTCCTTTCGTTAAAGACGGAAGCCTGTTTCGTTTTTCGTTTGCTTAGGAGTCGTTTCGCTTTTTGCTCAAGCGTAACGGGCTTCGCCAATTCGCCGATAGGTAAGGCGCTTGCCAACCATGCCCTTGATGGCTCGTTCGGCGCGCTCGGCATCTGTGACGCCAAGGCCGACGCGGTAGTTGTAACGAAAATCGAACTCGGCAAGTTACCGGTGCTTCGCTCGTAATGATAGCCATTGATGCCGCGCTTAAGGATCAAAAAAGTTCTCCGCAGTGTGATGTGCATGAAGCCGCAAGGGTATCTAATCCGCGCCTTGGCAGCGAATACATCCTCACGCTTCGGCAGCCTGTTGCGCGCCTATGCTGTCATACGGTTCGTTCCGGACTACGACTATCGATAGGCCCGCCGCGCCAGTTGCCGCTGGCGAGAAAGCGTGGTCGCCCCAAGCTCCCGGTGCCAGCGGTACGGGATGATATCACCATCGGCACGTCTGAATTAGGCATCGCGGCGCGTAGTGCGGTCGCGTAGGCGGCTCGTAACGCTTCCTCAATAGCCACATCGGTGGCTTCATAGATGGGGATGCGCGCGAAGCGGCGGTTCGTCGAACCAGAAGACAGGCCCGAGCGGCTTCAAGCGGGCGAGGAGCCGGGCGTCAGCGCTCTGCCATCGATTGCCGTCGCTGAACACCATCACGACCGCATAGGCGGCGTCCTCGGCGACCCGCTCGACCTCGTTGGCGAGATCGGTTCGATGCGGGATCGATGATATTTCCGATGCGGTGTGCAACGTTCCGGAGAACAGCTTGTGGATGACCTCGAAACCGCGACTTGGCAGGCCTTGCGCGAGTTCCGCAGAAGTAGAGCTCCAGATCCGGGCGCCGCGGAGGCGGCGGGCCGCCGATGAGCCCAACCCTGAAAGCATACCTTACGCGGTCCGGGGACGGTTCAATCCGCGGCGGTCGGTCTACACTGCCGTCATTCGTGCGTCGGCGCGTAGCGAGGCGGATCAGCATCATGACCAGGCCAAGCAGTCCCGCCCCCGCGAATGCGGCAAACAGCCAGGCGGAGTGCGGCGCGCTTTCCGAGCCCGGAACGTCGCCACCGGAAATCTCCGGCCGCCCCATGCCAAGAGAAGCCTAAGAGCGATTGCCGCGAATGGAACGAAGGCCAGGAGCACCCGAGCCAACCAATCGCTCGGCCAGTAACGTTCCCAGGGTTTGCCCGGCTTGATCTCGCCCTCGGGGGGCATGTGCCCACCTGTTTTGTCGCCTCTCCGGGTCTTGTCGATACTCGCGTCTTGGGTTTGGATGGGCGTGTTTTGGCAGTTCGTCTTTCTTCAGCGGACAAGCGCTTGAAGCGGAAAAACCGGATCGTTTTCGAAGATCCTGTCGAAGCGGCATCGAAGACCGTTCGATCGACAGGGCCTGCTATTAGAGTGTTCGCAAGTATACTGCGAAGACGGTCGCGTTTCCAACTCGGCTCCTGCGCCAGGATGAAAAGAGCCTGCTCGTACTCGCTCGCGGGCCAACGCGAAGACCCGCCAGTCGGAGTCGCGTCACGAAAAGCGCGATCAGCCAGTTTTCTTGCTCGCCCTGAACGATCATGGCACAATCCCAAAGCTACCGCGCGCCGTCCACAAACTCTCAAGGCGAAAAAGGGAGCGATACTGCGTAGACGTATCGGAAATGTACGACCTGAAGCCGGGCGTTCAAAGCTATTCAATCACGCTTGAATAGATGGCATGTGACTTGGCCTCTAGGAGGGCTATCAATATGACGACCGCCAAGCAGGAGGCTATGATATGGATGAACGACAAGTTCGGAGTGGACATCGACGCCGCTGTCGCTGCCACGCCGATAAGCAAGAAACTTTTGATCGCCATGGGGATCCAGGAGACCTTCTACATCTGGGCCAAGATGTACAAGAACGCGACAGCGAAACAGGTCCTTGAACTCTGCGTTGGCGACACCATCGACTTCCCTAGGCGCGCGACTTGGCCGAAGAGCCGGGCGGAACTTGAGGCGCATCCAAAGGGTGCTGCGATGTTCAAGGCTGTAAGAACTGCCTTAGAAAAAATCGCTGCAGTCAATTCCGGCTACAAGACTGTACTCAAGAACCCGAACAAGTTCTGCCACGGGTTCGGGATGTTCCAGTATGACATCCAGTTCTTCAGGTCCGTCGACCCGGACTATTTTCTCATTGGCGATTGGAAGACGTGGAACAGAACCCTCAGCAAGGGCATCACCGAGCTAAAGGACCAGATGGCGGGGTTGTACGGGGCAGGTAAAGCAAGTCTCACGCACGATGAAAGCGTTTATCTCGCCATTGCCTACAACCAGGGTGCCAAGCGCACGAAGAACCATATTGCGACCAAGAAATTCAAGCAGGGTCACAAGGACGGCAACGGCGTGTTCTACGGCGAACACACAGACGCAACCTCTTAGGGACATGAGGAATCTATTCTAGCAGCCGCCGACGGCCCATGGCCATTGGCCTCCGGACAAAATCGAGTGATGTGGGAAAGCCGCCATGCCGACCAATACACTCCTTGCCGACGACGAACCAGCAGCGCCGGAGAAAGGTATCGCGCTTGCGCTCTCGGGCGGCGGATATCGGGCCATGGTCTTTCACCTCGGGGCCTTGATCCGCCTCAATGAAGCGGGGCTGCTGAAACGACTTTCGCGCATATCCAGCGTATCGGGCGGTTCGATTACCGCCGCCGTGCTCGGGCTGAAATGGCGAGAACTCTCTTTCGGCGTCGATGGAGTGGCCACTAATCTCGACATCGTCGTCGACGCTGTGCGCAAGATGGCAGCCACCTCGGTCGATGCCGGTGCCATCATTGGCGGCATCCTTCTGCCCGGCACGATCGGCGAAAGGGTCGCTGCGGCCTACGACAAAATTCTGTTCGGCGGCGCGACATTGCAAGACTTGCCGGACGATCGCACGGGGAAAGGGCCACGATTCATCCTCAACGCTACCAACGTCCAGAGCGCCGCGCTGTGGCGGTTCGCCCGCGAATACATGGGCGACTATCGGGTCGGCTTGGTTAGGGCACCGACGGTGCCGTTAGCCTTGGCGGTCGCGGCATCGTCGGCATTTCCGCCGGTTCTGTCGCCGCTGCCACTGAAGATCGCGCAAGCATTCGACGACGTCAAAGGCGCCGACCTGACTGCGGCGACTTTTCGCCGCCAAGTGTTTCTCAGCGACGGCGGCGTCTACGACAATCTCGGCTTGGAGACCATCGAGAAACGCTACACGACACTTCTGGTCAGTGATGCCGGCCAGAAGATCCCGCCGGAGGCGTCACCGGCGACCGATTGGACGCGCCATTCGCTCCGTGTTCTCAACGTCATCGACAATCAGGTGCGCAGCCTGCGCCAACGTCGCCTGATCAACAGTTTCAATCGAAAGGACCATTCCGGCTGCTACTGGAGCGTCCGGGCGGATTTCGCCGACTATGACGCGCCGACCGATCCGCTCGGTTGCGCCGGTCGCGATCCGCGCCCGCTTGCGGCCATCCCGACCCGTCTGCAGGCCTTGCCCAATGCGCAGCAAGAGGACCTCCTCAACTGGGGGTACGCGATTTGCGACGCAGCGCTGCGGCGCCATTTCCGTGCCGATGCGCAGGCGCTTTATGGTGTCACGATTGTTGAGCCGAAAGGCTTTCCGATCGGGACCGGCTACTGATCGGCCTGCCAAAGGGTCGAAAACATTCGAGAGTTTAGTAGGAGGTCCGTTCAACTTCCGTGTCTAGAGTCAAAATTGACTTCGTGTCTTAACAACACTCTCTTGACTAGAGCGTTTCTGCAGTAGACTGTGGCAAAGGACAAAAATAGCTAAGTGGGGAGTCCGGTGGTAATTGCAACCGAGAAGTACCCTCAACCTAACGCGCGAAGATTGCGCATCTTTTCCTTCGATCCGGCGCTCGCCGCCCAATACGATCTTGTCGGTGTAAGCGGCGTGACAATCGAGGTGCCATGGGAGGCCGACCTCAAGCCTGGGCCGATCGGTGAATACATCGAAGTGATCGACGTCGATCCGGCAAGCGCCGCCGCTTACGAGCCCGTCGACCTCAACGCACCCGCCCTGCTGGCTACCGACGGCCTAGTGCCCTCGGAATCCGACCCGCGTTTCCATCAGCAGATGGTCTATGCGGTCGCGATGAAGACCATCGAACATTTCGAGCGCGCGCTCGGACGCAAGGCACTCTGGTCGTCGCACTCTCACAAAGACGCCGACGGCAAGATTTCCGAAAACTACGTGCCGCGGCTGCGTATCTACCCGCATGCGTTGCGCCAGCAAAATGCCTACTACAGCCCGCAGAAGAAGGCGCTGCTGTTCGGATATTTCCCCACAAAGACTAAGGACGGCAAGAACACCCCGGGCACCATGGTATTCACCTGCCTGTCGCACGACATCATCGCGCACGAGACCACACACGCGTTGCTCGACGGCGTGCATCCGCGCTTCAATGAGCCCGTGAACGAGGATGTGCTCGCCTTCCACGAGGCCTTTGCCGACATCGTGGCGCTGTTCCAGCATTTCTCCTATCCTGGCGTGTTGCGCGACCAGATCGCTCGCACCCGCGGCGACCTGGCACGCGAAAGCGTGCTCGGCCAGCTGGCGCGGCAATTCGCGCTTGCGTCGGGGCGCGGCGATGCGCTGCGTAGCTATCTCGGCCACAAGGACAAAGAGACCGGCGATTGGGTGGCCACGCCGCCTGATCCGAGTGTGCTCGAGGATACCATGGAACCGCACGATCGCGGCGCGGTCCTCGTCGCGGCTGTGTTCGGCGCCTTTACCAAAGTCTACCGCGCCCGTACTCGCGACCTGTTCCGGATCGCTTCGGAGGGGACCGGCGTACTGCGCGAGGGCGATATCCACCCAGATCTGGTCAACCGTTTGGCCGAGGAGGCGCAGCGCTGCGCCGAACGGGCACTGCAGATGTGCATCCGCGCTATCGACTATTGCCCGCCCGTCGGCATTACCTTCGGCGCCTACCTGCGGGCCGTCATGACCGCCGACTACGACATGAACCCGGTCGATCGGGAGAACTGGCGCCTCGCCTTCATCGAGAGTTTCCGCGAGTGGGGGATTTCGTCGCGAGGCATCCGCTCGATGGCCGAGGACAGCCTGCTTTGGCCGACCGAGCAGCAGGTGGTCGAAGAGCGGGTCAAGGTCGAGGCACGGTCCAAGGCTACCCCCGCCACCTATGGCGACGACATGAACAGCGCCACGGAACGCAGTCGCAAGGCCATGACCAGGTTGTTCCAGGAGCCGGCGCCGGCGCCTCCTGAGATCGATGAAGACTATTCCCGTCGGGCGGCGCGTGCCCCGACGCCGACTGCGCAGCCATCGACCCGGCCGGACAACGTTTTGACGCCGGTAGGCCTCTCGATGGGGCGTGCCGATACCTGGTTCGATGCTGATCGACAGGCGATCACGTTCCATTCCTGGCTCCTGGACGAGGATTTGGCCTGGCTCGCGGATACGCTCGGCCTCGTGGTCAACACCTACGGCCTGCCGACGACAATCTCGGCCAAGAAGAAGGATCCCAACCGCGCCAACATCGAGATCCACTCGGTACGAACCGCGATGAAGCGGGGGCCGTTGGGTTGGCCCGAGCAGCATATCGTCGTGGTAGTTACGCAGTGGCGCGCCGGCTTCTTCGACAAGGCCAAGCAGGCAGAGATGGACGCCCAGCCAGGGGCCTGGGACGCGCCGGGACGGGATTTCAAGTATCGCGCCGGCTGCACGCTTCTGATCGATCCCGAGGAGATGAAGATCCGCCGCGTGATCCGGACTCCGGGCACCGTCGCTGACAACGATGAGCTCGACCGCATGCGGCGCTATTTGCTCGATGGCCTCTCTCCGCCCAACGCCTTCGCTGGTATCGGCGACCGCTTCAGGGAGAGCGCCGAACCGTTCGCGTTCCTTCACTCCCATGCAGGAGCCTGAGCCATGGTCACCAAGCTGAAACCGCCCAAGGGGGGCGGGGTCGTCCGCATGTACCGGATCGGACACGGCGATTGTTTTCTCATCGCCTTTGCCGGCGAACAGCCGGAAAAGCCGGCCTATGTGCTGATCGATTGCGGCTACAAGCCTGGCTCGCCCGGTAAGCTGGCGTCGCCCACCAAGGTCAAGAAGATCGGCCAGGATATCATCGACGCCACTGGCGGCTTCATCGATGTCGCCATCATCACGCATGAGCACCAAGACCACGTCAACGGCCTAACCCCCACGAACTTTCCCGGTCTGAAGGTCGGCAAGGTGTGGTTCGCCTGGACCGAGAATCCGGACGACGACATCGCCAACCAGCTGCGCAAGAAGTTCAAGGACAGACTGCTCGGCTTGATCGACGCCCATGCCAGTATGCTCGGTGCCGGACTGGCTGACGATTATGTGGCCAACCTTCTCGAGGGCGAACTGGGCGAGAAGGCGAGCGAGTACAACGGCCTCAAACACCTTGGCGCCGCGGGCAAGGACCCGGCGATGTCAGCGAACAAGATCGCGATGAAGTTCCTGCGCGACTGTGCCTCGGGCGCTCCCGATTATCTCTATCCACACGAAAAACTGCGGCCGGTTCCTGGCGCCGCTAGCGCCCGGGCATTCGTTCTAGGCCCGCCCCGGGATATCGACAAGATCGACGATCTTGATCCGATCGGCGCCGAAAACTTTGGCGATGACGAAGGCGGCCACGGCATGGGCGTTGGCACCGGCGGAGCCGGAGACAGCAGCAAGAAGACGTCGCCCTTTCCACGCCGCCACGTGCTGTCGATGGAACGCGCGTTCGACGCCAGCACGGCCGACAACTTCTTTGCTACGCATTACGGCATCGATGGTGTCGGGCCAGACGACGCTCCGGACGGGAAGTCGATTCACGACAACGCCGACTGGCGCCGGCTGAAGGCCAATGAGGTGGCGGACGCTGGCGGCCTGGCGCTGGCGATGAGCAACGCCACCAACAATGCCAGCCTTGTTCTCGCCTTCGAATTGTCGAAGGACGGCAAGGTGTTGCTCTTCGTCGGCGACGCCCAGGCCGGCAACTGGCGATCCTGGTCGGAAGGGTTATTCAAGGACGGCGCCGCCGAGGTGACGGCGAAGGATCTACTCGGCCGTACCGTGCTCTACAAGGTCGGCCACCACGGCAGCCACAACGCAACACTCAACGGCAAGGCCAGTTCCAAGCAGGCCAGCCTTGCCTGGATGGCGCAGGGCCAGAATGCGGGGGAGTTCGTCGCAATGATCACCGCCGTCGAAGCCTGGGCGCACCAGAAGCCCAAGCCCGACTGGAACCATCCTTTGCCCGCGATCAAGACCGCATTGTTCGAGAAGGCCGGTGGGCGCGTGCTGCAGACTGATACGAGCCTGGCGCAGGCGGCACCGGTCGGCGCGGGAGCGGCCGGCTGGCAGTCGTTCCTCGGCCGGGTGACCGAGACACCTCTTTATTTTGACCTAACCGTCGAAGCTTGAAAGTGGCAAACGTCAATGGCCAGCTTCGGTCGTCCCAGCGGGAGAGCACAGGCTGTTTGAAAGCACTTTCTGCCAACTTCTGCTCAAGCCGAGGCCTCTCGGTTCGGGCATGATCCGTGACGACTTGATCCGTCTCTACGAACGTGGTGGCAGATGGCCGAAAGCAGGAAATGCACGATCGGCATGCTGGTCAACGAGATCGCCGAAAGTCAGCCCCAGACCGGTAACCTGACATCCGCGATCCGGGTGGCCTGCGGGGGTTGACCAATCTCATACCATCCCCTATATGATTGAGTACCTACTTACTCAATATCCGTTAGATGGAAATATGGCGCGTCCCCTCAGTGAAGAAAAGCGACAGGCACTGCTCGACGCAGCGGCCGAGTTCGTCGCCAGCCTTGGCACAGGCGCGTCCACGGCCAAGATCGCAAAGGCTGCCGGCGTTTCCGAGGGGACGCTGTTCACCTACTTTCCAACCAAGGACGATCTGCTCAACCAGCTCTTTCTCGAGATCGAGGCCGACTTGGTAGAGATGATGCTGGCCCCATATCCGGCGGACGCCTCCCCCAAAGACCGACTATTTGTGGTCTGGAACCGTCTGATTGACTGGGGACTGGCTCACGCCACAGCGCGCAAGGCCCTTCGCCAGCTGAAGGTGTCAGATCGCGTGACGGCGGAAAGCCGGAACCGGTGCCACGCCATGCAGCGGGATGCGCGGACGATGGTGGAGGAGTGTCTCGCCGGCCATGCCGCGCCTGACAGGATCGCCTTCTACATCGATACCATTCTCTTCGACTTGGCCGACATCAGCATCAACGCGGTCACAGCCAAACCTCAGGAAAGCGACGCCATCCGGCAGGCCGGGTTCGACCTGTTCTGGAAGGGGTCTGCCGCCTGAGTTTTAGCCCATAAATGAGCATGTAATTACTCATGATAGGATCGAAAATGTCTGACAGCAAGGGTTTCACCGAAGCCGACGTTTTCGGCACATGCAGTCCTCGACGACGCCGTGCCCGATACACCTTGCAGCAGGCGATTGGCCTGCTGGCGAACATCAAGTCGGCTCAGGCGATTGCGCCCCCGTCGGCGGTCAAGATGGCGCCCGTAATCACGCTCGCGGCGGGACTTGCCAGGAAGACCACAGCGTTCGCGACTTCGCGCGGCTCGCCGTAGCGTCCCAAAGACGTCAGGCTTCGCTGGAAATCGGCAGCCTCGCCATCCGCCGGATTTGAATCCGTATCGGTCGCCCCGGGCTGCACAAGATTCACGGTGATGCCGTTCGGGCCGAGTTCGCGCGAAAGACCGCGGGTGAAGGAGGTAAGTGCCGCCTTGGACATCGCATAAGCCGTTATGCCCGGGAACGGGACCCGCTCTCCCAGGGCCGAACCGATCGTGATGATGCGTCCCCCTTCGCTGAGATGCGGGATAACTGCTTTCGCAAACAGCACTGGCGCTCGCACGTTGACGTCCATCACGGCCTGATAGTCATTCACGTCGAGGTCGGCGATCGTTCCTGTGTGGCCGATAGCCGCGCTGTTGACGAGGATATCGAGTCCACCGAGCGCCGAGACGGCTTCGCTCACAGAGCGCATGATGGCCTCCGGGGCGGCGCTGTCGGCTTGGATGGCGACTGCGCGACGCCCTGTGCTCTCGATGGATTTGGCCACCGCTTCAGCTTCTTTGGCCGAGCGCTTGTACGTGAACGCGACGTCAGCACCGTTCTCTGCCAGCGCCAACGCGATCGCGGCTCCGATGCCCCGCGAAGCGCCAGTAACCAATGCACGCTTCCCATTCAGATCGATCATATGTTTGTCCTTTTCTACCATTGTTGGTTCAAGCGCCCAGGTGATTCGCGTGAGACACGGCAGGCGTTCAAAGGCCTGATCCACGAATTTAATGTTCGGGATCTGTCTCTTTCAGTGTGGAGAAATGCCAAGCTGTGTTGCGACGGGGGGAACGCTGGCCGACGGCTTCTCAAGCCGGACAGGGCGACCACCTTCCGGAGCTATGGTCGGTCCGATGCCCCCGACCCGTTCAGGCCGCGCCTTTGCGCGAACGGCAATGCCGGTTTCGGCTTACGCTTTCCTCGGTCGCGCCGTGCCACGCACGGCTGCTTCAGAGGATGGTGCCCTCGGTTCGATTGCGTCGGTGATCAAGGGCGACTTTCTTCATCATCGCGTTGATGCGCTTGGGGACCTTCGTGCTGGTCGCGGCCACCAACCTCACCAACGCCGAGCACAGTCGTCGTCGCCGTGGCGTTGGGTGTTCCGGCAGACAGCCACGCCCCCTATGACCGACGAAGCACGTCCTGCCATTCCGGATGGCGGCCGATCTGCGCCTTTGCAAACGGACAGAGCGGCATGATGGCGACCCCGTCGCGGCGGGCATCCTCGACCGCCTGTCTCACCAGTCGCTCACCAACCTTGTGGCCACGCAAGGCCGCCGGAACTTCGGTATGGTCGATGATGATGAACCCCTTACCGGCCCGGCTATAGGTCATCTCTGCTTCGACGCCATCGATGATCAGTCGATAACGCCCTTTCGATGCTCCATCCTCCCGCTCGACCTTTTCGTCGCCGGCTGAAGGCGCATCCTTCGCCAGCGCCGCGTCCGGGCGGCGGACCCGACGCGGCTGTCCATGCGCACATTCCAACAGATCGCGGTCCCAGCCGCCCAGCTCGGCGGCAGCCTCGTAGGTCGAGACGAGGAAAGCCATCAGGCTTTCGTCGGGATCGGTCGCCGACTGCACGGCATCGTAGGGGAGGATGAATTCAGACAGGCCGTCATGCCAGAACGCGGCATCGGGCCGGACCATTGCTGCCCGGTAACCGTTCGGCGCCGGATAGGCGTAGGCGTAGAAGGCAGGATAGTCGATGCCGCCGCCCGGCCAGAAGCCCGCTGACGAGACCTCGCGGTCATAAGCCTCCTGCGCCACGTCGTCCGGCAAGGCGGGGATACCGCCGGAGTGGAGCGGCGCGCGCCGTCCCGAAAAGCGGGTAATCGCCAGGTCGAAGCTGCCCCAGAACAGATGAACGGGACTGGATTTGCCGAGAAAGGAGGTGCGGAAACGGCGCTGTCACGTTATCTGAGGTTGGACGTGAAGGGACCGCTGACAGGGATATCAGGCGAGGGCTTGGGCCACAGCTTTCCATTCCGCCATAGCGTTGAGGC
>NZ_JAMYQT010000085.1:0-14100 GCF_040320985.1 Mesorhizobium sp. M0571 | reverse complement strand
TTATGTGCACGTTGCCGTGGCGCCGGTCGTCACGCACACCAATCCCGTCGGAATCAACGATACAGGCTCTGCGACCTGGCCCAGAAGCCGCTTCCACGACATGACCACCGCATCCTATGCGGAAGTTCGCCCCAGGCGCTGGCACACCCCGAGACACAAATCCCCATAGGCAATCGTCTGCGGCCCGCGGGTTCCTGCATGAGAGACTTTCGTACGCCTGACGGCACCCGAAACCCTTCAGCAAAGTCAGTCGTTGCGACCTCACGGTCGGACCGTCCTGAATAGATGGGAAGCGGAAGTACCAGGAATTGTCATCTTTGGCAGGATAGAGGACCAAACCTGACATTCGATGATGCGTGTAAGCGAAAATCCAAATTTCCGGAATCTTGCGGATCTTCGCTGGGGTGCCGCCTCAGGTCGTACCAAACATGCGCGCCACCCCGCGAAACGTCGCCTCAGTCGAGGCTGGCCGGCGACGAGAACGGCCGATTGGCGTCCACCACGAAGATGGCCAGCTCATCAAGAGCGGTTGTGCCGGCGCTGAACACCTCCATCGGCATGTCGACCCCGTGTCCGACCATGGTCGTGCCGGCTTCGGCATAGCTCACCCCGTGGGGCGTTCTTTGGCCGAGCTTGCCGCCCCAGCACATAGAAGGCCTCCGGTCCCGGATGTGTATGGATCGGCGTCTTGGCACCGGGCGCTCCACCGGCACGGTTGACGCGCAGCAAATACTCGCTCGCACTGATCGGCGGAACGGGCCCGATCTCGACGACCTTGGTCCCGGCAGGAGTGGTGCCATCCTTCGGTCCGAGCGTGAACAGCCAGACCTTGCAAAATCATGGTTCTGATGCGTAGTCGCAGTAATGGAAGGTGGCGAGATAGCCGGGGAGTACGCGCATGAACTCCTGTTGATGGGTCCAAGCTCTGCACTCGGCCATGGAGGTCATGGGTTTCACGTCGGGGAGCCTGATTAGCTCCCCTGGTTGGTCAGAAGGATTGTGACAGCGATGGCGGTGAACATGGCCCGGTTATCCATCGACTTAAGGCTGGCGACACAATAACCGCCGGGGTTGGGACGGACGTCGTCTGAGGCAACCTCGTTGACATGGTCAGGGCCACAGAATCTCCCGATGCGGGAATCCGCTTTTGCAGCCGTTTGCGCTGCCAAAAGAAGAGCGAGAGCGATGATGAGCTTGGTGCGATTCATGTCGTCCTCCGTTTCATCCGGTGCTGCTGGGATCGCTTGGAGGCGAAGACCGAATGGGCTAGAGTAGGAAGCGCGCCAGGAAGGTGAAATGTCCCGAACGGCCCCTGAAATTGACCTGAAATCTGCTGAAACGATCACGTTCCGCGGTTTTTTCTTCCTGACGAAAAGCAGAGAAGTCCGGACCGCCGAAGGTAAGGCGGTCAATCTTCGCAGCCAGTCCGCCGAGGTGCTCTCCGTGCTCGCGGCGCGACCGGGCGAGATCGTGTCCAAGGATGCGCTGATGCAGGCGGTTTGGCCCGATACCTTCGTGACCGACGACAGCCTCACTCAATGCATTGCCGATATTCGCCGCGCGTTGGCGGACGACGCGCATGTGATCGTGGAAACCGTCCCAAAGAGAGGCTACCGACTGAATGCCGATCCATCGGACGCGGCGGCCCCAAACGCCGCAGCCGGCATGGAACGTGCCAAGACACGATTCTCGCAGCGCGGCTTCATTCTGGTTGCAGTCGTTCTCGTCGCGGCAGCGGTCGGCGCATACTACGGCACGGAAGCATGGCGAAGCGCTCCGGCTCGTTCGAGCGACATGCCCAGGATTGCGATCCTTCCCTTCGACGACTTCAGTGCAGGTGGGGACAAGGGATATCTCAGCGATGCCGTTGCCGAGGGGATCATCACCGAGCTGGCGCGGAGCAAGACTTATGCCGTCATCGCCCGGAACTCGAGCTTCAGGTACCGCGGTAAGCCGGTCGACATCAGGCAGATTGGCAAAGAACTCGGCGTCGACTACCTGCTCGAAGGCAGCCAGCAGAAGATCGGACACCGGCTGAAAGTGACCGCCCAGTTGCTGAATGCGCATGACGGATCGCATGTCTGGGCCAACACCTACAACCGGGAGATCGGCGATCTTTTCGTCGTCCAGGAGGAGATCATCCGCACGCTTGCGGCTCGGGTCGGGCAAAGGATCGAGCGACCCTTGCCACAGAGCGACGCCGCCCGGGTTAGCGCGCTCCGTTATCTCCTGATGGGGTCTGCAGCGAACGAAAAGGATTTTTCTGCCGCGGGGAACGAACTGCTGCGGCAGTTCAGCCTCAAGGCGATTGAAGCGGATCCGAACTCCCAATTCGGCTATATCGGGCTGGCTTGGTCCTATCGCTTTGACTCGGTATTCTGGCACAAGCAGGAAAACAACCCCGACGAGGCGTTGAAGCGGGCCGCAGAGTACGCCGACAAGGCCATCGTGCTCGCTCCGGACGATGCCAACGCGCATCAAATCCGCGCCCAAATCCATAGTGAAGCCGGAGAGATCGAGCAGGCCATTGCGCAGTTCGATCAGGCGATCGCCCTGAACCCCAGCGCCTCGAATATCCTCGAGGGCAGTGCGGCCCCGCTGCTCTTTGCCGGCCGCACCGACGAAGCGATCGATCGGATCGAGCAGGCCAAAGGCATCGATCCCTTCTACCCCGACTGGTTCAACTGGGACATGGGCTGGGCGCTCTATGAAAAGAACGATTGCGGGGCTGCGCTGACGGCGATGCGGAAAATGTCCCCAATCCCGATCGGCGCACACCGAATGCTTGCGGGGATCTACGCTTGTCTGGGAAACCAGCGGGAGGCAAAGGAAGCGCTTGCGTTTTTCCTCAAAGACTCGCCCGGCGACTCCATCAGCAAACAACGCAAGCAGTGGGAGAAGAATTGGACCGCCCCCGGACCCCTCGAGCGCTGGATCGGACACATGCGGTTCGCGGGCTTGCCGGAGTGACGGCTGACCGCATGCGGGCCCGGCTGAAGCCAAATGGCCGCAAAAACCGTTGAAGCCTTTGTGGTGTGTTGTGGGCGCTGGTTGCCCCTCAAAGCAGGATCATCCTTCGCAAGGAATATTGGGTGCGGGAAAGTCGGCAATGGGGGCCGACTTGCGCCATAGTGCGCTCGCACCCCAACTTCTGGAACGGGCCCGACGGCTGCCGTTCATCGGCGATGCCTCGAACTTCCGCAGATGGCGCAAGGCGGTCCGCACTACGCTGGACGCAAGGGTCGGCTTTCTTGCCCAGTCATCCTGAAAGCCGACGGTCCACTTCCGGCCCGTTGCGGCGATTTCGGGATCGGTCGATGGCTGGGCTGCTTTGTGCCGGCGGTTCGACGCGCCGCATCGTCCGAAAGAAGCCGGAATGCGTCTAACGCTAGCTTGGCCGACCGATCCACCGCACGATTTCATAGGCAGGCATCGGGCGGCGAAAACCCTTCAGCGTCAGTTCGCCAACAAGAACGGATTCGACCAGCGACTCGACAGCTCCGAGGACCCGTTGGCTAACAAGAATCTGGCGCGATTTGGCCTCCTCGCACAATCGGGCGGCATGGTTCGACACAGTGCCGATGACGGCATAGTCCGAGCGCTGATCAAAACCGATGCGCCCGATGGTTGCGTGGCCCCTGGCGATGCCGATCCCAAAGCCAAGCAAATAGTCCCGCTTGCGCCATCGCTCTGAGTGCTCGTCAATCGCGTCGCGCATCGCAGCAGCCATTGAGACAGCTCTCTCGCTGTGGTCGGCGCATGGCAGTGGATCGTTGAAAACCACGACGATCCCGTCGCCCACGAACCGCTCGAGAGTCCCCTCGTGGCGGACAATTTGTTCACCAAGACAGGAATGATACTCGGCAAGAACTGTCATGACTTCTTCGGGTTCGGCGGTCTCTGCGAAGGCCGTAAAGCCGCGCAAATCGCAAAAGACAACGGTCACCTCGCGACGGTGGCTCTGCAAGAGCGCATCTCCATTGCCCGCCGCAACGATGAGGTCGGCGACCTGCGCGGGCAGAAACCGTCGGAGCCGGCCCATTCGCTCGATCTCGGTCACCTGCTCCGCCACGGTCTGCTCGAGCGAGCGGTTCCAATCGGAAAGCTGCGCGGCCTGATCCTGAAGCTGTTGGGCCTGGCTTGCGACGGTGTCGTGAAGCGCCTTCTGGCGCAGCATCGAGCGCACCCGCGCCAACAGCGCCCTTTGCTCGAAGGGCTTTGTCAGGTAGTCGTCACCCCCGGCGTCCAGCCCCTCGACAACATCACGCGTATCGGCCTTCGCGGTGACGAGGATGACCGGAATCGCCTGCAGGGAGATGTCCTGCTTGAGCAGGCGAACCACGCTGATACCGTCCAGCTTCGGCATCATGATGTCGAGCAGGATCAGATCCGGCGTGAGTTCGCGAGCTTTTGCAAACCCCTCTTCACCATCGGCGGCGGTCGCCACTTCGTAGCCATTCGCCTCGAGGCGCATGCGCAGGATCTCGAGGTTCTCCGGAGTATCGTCGACTGCGAGAATGCGAGGCGGATCGTGCAAGGCGCTGCCTCCCTCAAGAAAGGAACCCGCGAATCTCGGAAAGCAGCTGGCGCGGACTGAATGGCTTGGCAATGTAACCATCGCACCCAGCAGCAAGGGCTTTCGCCTCGTCGCCCGACAGCGCGTAGGAGGTGACCGCGATAATCGGAATGTGCCGCAGCGCCGGGTCGGCCTTGATGCGGCGGGTCGCTTCATACCCGTCGATCACCGGGAGCTGAATGTCCATAAGGATCAGGTCTGGCCTGTGCGCTCCCGCTGCAGCGATGCCGGCGGCGCCGTCCGCCGCCTCGATCAGTTCGTATTCGGTGGTGGCAATGAGATCGCGGATGATCTGGCGGTTGTCCTCGGTGTCTTCCACCATAAGGATTCGTTTGCTCATGCGGCCCTCACGTCCTCATTCACCCAGATTGGTACCTTGAGACGGAATGTCGACCCTGACCCGATCACGGACTCGACGTCTATGGTTCCGCCATGCATTTCGACGATGCGCTTCGAGATCGCCAGGCCAAGACCTGTGCCACCCTTCTGCCTGGTGCTGCTGTTGTCGACCTGCTGGAATTCTTCGAAGATGAGAGCCTGGTCCTTGGACGCGATGCCGGGACCGGTGTCTCGGACGGTGATCTCGAAGTGCCCGTCGACCGCATCGGCAAGAATGTCGACCGCACCCGTTTCGGTGAACTTGACGGCATTGCCTACAAGATTGAGCAGGACCTGCGTCAAACGGCGCTCGTCCCCGCGGCCGAATGGAAGGTTCTCGGCAACAGTCGTTGAAAGCTCAAGACCCTTCGCTCGTGCCAGCGGTTCGACAGCCGTAACGGTCGATCGAACAATCTGCGCGATGGAGTAGTCCTCGATCGCCAGCGTGAGCTGGCCGGCTTCGATCTTGGAAAGGTCGAGTACGTCATTGATGAGCCCGAGGAGGTGACGGCCGTTCGCCTGCACGCGCGCGACGGTCGTCTTTGCCTTGTCCGGGAGTTCGCCGTAGATGCCGTCGACCAGCAGTTCTGTGAAGCCCAAGACCGAATTGAGCGGTGTCCTGAGCTCGTGGCTCATATTCGCGAGGAACTGTGACTTGTGGCGGCTAGCTGCCTCCAGCTCCCGGCCTTTCTCCTCGATCTCGCTGAACAGCTTGGCATTCTGGATCGCGAGCACCGATTGGGCAGCGAAGGTCTCCAGCAGGTGGACAACTTGCTCATGGAAGGCACCTGGCTTGTGGCGCCTGACGACCAGTGCACCGACGATCTTGTTGGGCCTCAGCAGCGGAACGATCAGGATACCGCGATATCCGGCGTCGACGATCGTCTTTCTTACAAGGAAGGATGAGGTCTCCTCGCTGAGGTCGGGAAACTGCACCGGCATGCAGCGCCCGGGCGCGTCGCCGATCCCCATGTCGGCCAGCCCGATCGTCTGGTGCGAGACTGCGGCGATAAGCTCATCGCTCATACCGAAGTTTGCGCGCGGACGGAATTGCTGCCGCGTGCTGCTGAACACGTAGATGGTGCCAGCATCCGTTTCCGACAACTGGACCGCCTTGGCAACGATCGTCTTCAGCACCGTGTCGAGATCCAGCGTCGAATTGACTGCCTTGCTCACCTCACCAAGCGCCTCGAGCTCACCAACAGACGCGGCAAGCTCGCGCGTCCGTGACTGCACCGCCTCGAAGAGCCGCGCATTCTCGATGGCGATCACCGCCTGGTCGGCGAATGTCTCGACGAGCGCGATCTCCTTGGGGTTGAAAGGTTGCGGCTCAACCCTCGTCATGACGAATACGCCAACGAGATCACCTTCCCGCAACAGCGGGGCAGCGAGGACGGTGCGGAATCCGCCTGCCTCAGCGATCAAGACAACGCGGTAGTCCGGATCAGCGGTCACGTCTTCGATTTGCACGATCCGCCGTTCTTCGATTACGCGCCCTACGGCGGAGCCTCGGCCTGCGGCAAGCTCTGGAAGTGGATTGGCGTCGACATAAGCACGGAAGCTGGGCGGGTAGCCATGCGTCGACACATAGCGGAATACGCCATCAAGCAACTGCACGATACCACCCTTGTCGGCACGGCAGAGCCTGACAGCCGATTCCACCAACGTATCGAGCACGACCTGCAGATCGAAGGTAGAGCGGCTGATGACCTTCAGAACGTCTGCAGTGGCTGTCTGCTGCTGAAGGGCTTCGTCGAGCTGCTGGGTGCGCGTCTCAATCTCCTGATACAGGCGCCCCAGCTGGTCGGAGGTCCGGTTGACGTTAGCGGCGAGCACTCCAAGTTCGTCGCGATTGGCGACGGCAACCTGTTGGGCGAAGTCGCCGGCCGCTATCTGGCTGAGACGCGTCTCGATCTTCTTGACCGGTTCGATCAACGACCAGGAGATGATGTAGCCGAGCCCCAACGCCAGCAGGATACTGCCCACCGCAAACGAGACCACGATCAGTCTGGACGTGCCGTACGCACCCTCGGTCGTTTCGATGGCCGCCACCATGTCGGCTTCCGCCATGTTGACCAGCTGGTTTGTCAGCCGCTCGAGGCGATCAGCCGACGGTATGATTTCATCAAGCTGAACCTTGCGCGCCTCCCCGGTATTGCCGGCGCGAATGAGTTCGGCCACATGCGTCACGCCGGCCGTCAGCCGTTCGTACTCTTGCCTGACCTGGCCAAGCACTTCCACCTCGGCTTTGGCGACGAACTCCATGCGGTCGAGGTCGTAGCCGAACTGATTGAGCTGGCGCAGCGCCGCATCCAGCATCCGGTCGTCCTGAAGCAACAGGGCGGTGGAGATGCCGTAGAGCTGGCTGGTCGTATCGTGCTGTACCTGGCGGTAGGCCGCGATCCTGCGCTGCAGCTTGATCAGCTCGTTGGTCTGATCGTTGACCCCACTCAGCACCTGCAACCCGACGGCCCCGAGCACGATCAGCAGGCCGACGATCGACAGGAACGCGATCAAGAGCTTGGTCTGGACGCGCGCCGGCAGCCGGGCAACCCAGCCAACGAGCCGGTTCGTTATGCTATTTGGATTCGTCCAAGAGGCTGACAAGGTCATCCCGGAACTCCTCCAAGTCGAACCGGACGCCAAGATACTGTACTCGCAAGATGCCATTGGGGTCTACGAGCGACGTCAACAAGGTATGGTCGACATCTCCGTTCGCCGCCTTCTTCGCGATGACCCCGTATTTCCGTCCCACCTCATGGACGACCGCCGGATCGCCGGTAAGAAACGACCAGCCCTTCAGATCGGCGCCAAAATTCTGCGCATATTCCTTCAAAACATCGGGCGTGTCGCGCTCCGGGTCGACGGTGATCGAAACAAAGGCGATTTGGGGTCCGAACGCACTACCCAACTTTTCCTGCACGCTGGCCATATGGGCGGTCAGCATGGGGCAGACGTCGGTACAGTACGTATAGATGAAGGCGATGGCGACCACCTTGCCGCGGAAGTCGCGCAGCGACACCGGCTTGTGGTCCTGCGATATCAGCGTGAAATCCGGTGCAGCGCCCATCATCGGCAGGCGCTCGCTGTTCCCAGCGTGCGCTGACGCTTCGTGCGCAGAGGTGTGCGCAGGCTCAGCGACGAGGGCGAGGAGCAGCAACGCGCGCGTCGGCCAGCGGCTCACGTCTTCATCTCGCGCTTGAGCTCCTTAAGGAAACGCCAGTCGGTGCCGCGGTCCAGAACCTCCTGTGGCCTCATCGTGACCGCATTTGTCTCCTGCATACGCAGCGCATAGAAACGCAGGGAATCCTCGGGGTCATATTCGCGCCATTTGTCGTAGCGTATGTCGGAACGGATAGCCTGAAGCGTGTAGTCGGTGGCGTAGCCTATATCGACCGCACTTTTCGCAACCGCTTCCGGATTGGTTATGCAGAGGTCCACGGCCTTGAGTAGGGAGCGCATGACTCGTTTAGTCGCCATCGGGTAACGTCCTGCGTAATCTGCGGTGCTCGCGAGCATGCAACAAAAATACTGCGACCATGGTTTGTCGATCGCCGTGCTGACAAGTACATGGCCGAGCTTTCGCTCGCGCGCCTGCTGGGGCGTGGGCGGTCCGCCGAGGAACGCATCGATCTTACCCTCCGCGAGGCTTTGAACCGCATCGGGGGTTACGAGAGTTTCGAAATCCTTTGCCGGATCAAGGCCAACATAGGAAGACATCACATTCAGCAACAGATACTGGATGGTGCTGCCATCCACTCCGACCGTCTTACCCTTCAGATCAGGGATGCCAACGACCCGATCGTTTGCGATCAGCTCAAGACAGCCGACATGCAAGCCGGTCAAGACTTTTATCGGCGCGCCTTTTGCGATGTTAAGCACATGCGCGAGCGGGTAGTTCCAGTCGAAGTCGATCTCGCCGTGGCCGATCCAGTCCGACGAATCCGGGCCGGTGCCCGAAGACACGAACTCAACGTCGGCCAAGCCTTCGGCATGCAGAAGCTCGGTGGCCGCATACATCGGCGATTGGCAGTCCGAGACCTTGGCGAACACCGGCAACCGGACTTTCGTCGTCTCTGGCGCCGGCTCGGCGAGCGCCAGCCTCGGGGCTGCGACTAATCCCGCGGCACCCGCCGCGATGCCGGCCATGAAGCGGCGGCGGTTCTGGATGATGTGCATGACGTTCTCCTCTTCAGCGGTCCTTCGCGCTGCGCCTTTCACGTCTTCAGTTCGCGCTTGATCTCTTCGAAGAAGTGGAAATCCGTCCCTTTGACGATGATCTCCTGCGGGCTCGACTTGATCATGCCCGTCTCCAGGAGGCGCAGCGCGTAGAAGCGCACCGAGTCTTCAGCATCGTATTCCCGCCACCTGTCGTGCCCGGTGTTCTGCAGAGTGGTCAGCGCAACGTCGTAGCTCGGCAGAAAGCCTCGATCAACCACCGCGCGGGCGGCCGATTTCGGGTTCGACACGCAGAATTCGACAGCCTGGAGGATGGCCCGCAGCACGCGCTTGGTGGCGACCGGATACTTATCGACATAGTCGGTCCGGCCGGCGAGCATGCAACAAAAATACTGCGACCAAGGACGGTCGATAAGATTGCTGAAGACCGTGTGACCTACCTTCTTGTTCCGAACCTCGGAGTATTGGCTGGTGTCTACCAGGAAGGCATCGACCTTGCCGTCGATGAAGTTCTGCATGAGCGAGCCGTTCTCCTGGACGCCTACGACCCACTCAACATCGTGGTTGGGATCGAGCCCGACATAGTTGATCAGCAGTTGGAGAAACACCTGCGGGTGGTCGTTCATCGCCCAGACCCCCACCCGCTTGCCCTTTAGGTCGGCAACGCTGTTGACGCGATCGTTCGCTCGCAACTCCCAGCAGCCGGAATGCACGCCGGCCAGGATCTTGACGGGCACCCCGGCCTCGACGCTGCGGATGTGCATCGGCGGCATGTTGAAGTCGAAGTCCGTCTCACCCGCTGCAATCCATTCGCTGCTGTCGAAGTACTTTTGATTACCTTGCACGTACTGGACATCGGTCATACCGCCGGCGCGGAGCAGTTCGCCAGCGAGGTAGAGCGACTCCCAGCAGTAGGCGCCTCCGACCCACCGGCCCAGCCGGACACTGGTCGTCTCGGGCTCCGGCTCGGCAAACGCCAATCTCGGGGTTGCGACAATTCCCACGGTGCCGGCTGCCAGGCCGGCCATGAAACGGCGTCGATTCTGAATGATCCGCATGTCACGCTTCCTCCCTGGGACAAAGCAGGCTCAGGTTTTCAACTCACGCTTCAGCTCCTCGATGAAGCGCCAGTCCGTTCCATCGGCGATGATCTGCTGTGGGCTCGACTTGATCATGCCCGTTTCGTGCATGCGCAGCGCATAGAAGCGCATCGAGGCTTCGGCATCGTAGTCCCGCCAGACGTCGTACCGCGTGTCGCTCAGCGTTTGCAGCGCGATTTCGTAGCTGGGGACGAAACCTCGATCGACCATCTGCGCTGCACTCCATGCGGGATCCGAAATGCATAGGTCGGCGCCCTTGACGATGGCTCTTAGCACGCGCTTGGTCGCCACCGGATATCTGTTCACGTAGTCCGCAGCGGCCGAAGTCATGCAGCAGAAGTACTGCGACCAAGGGCGGTCGAGGGTCGTGTTGAGGATCGTGTGGCCGATTTTCTTCGCGCGCAGTTGCTGCGTCTCCGGCGGCGTGAAGAGATATGCATCGAACTTCCCGTCGGCGAAGGCTTCCACCGGCTTGCTTTCCTGGACCCATTCGATGTCGTTGACGGGGTCCAGTCCGATATAGGCGGCCATCAGGGCGACCAGCACGCGCGACGGCGCATCGATGTCGTGCATGCCCACCCGCTTGCCCTTGAGGTCCGGGATGCCTTGGATGCTGTCGTTGGCGATCAGCTCGAGGCACCCGGAGTGCAGACCGCCAAGCACCCTGATTGGCACGCCGGCGTCGATCGACGCGACATGGACCGGCGCGTAGTTCATGCTGAAATCCGTGTCGCCGCGTGCAATCCACACCGCCTGATCGACTTTCACGTCGCCCTGCACGTAGCGGACGTCGGTGAAGCCCTCCGCTTTGAGGAGCTCTCCGGCCAGGTACATCCCCGCCCAGCAGTAGGCACCATCGATCCACCGCGGCAAGCGGACGGAGGTCGTTTCAGGGGGTGCCTCGGCCCAAGCGTCAGTCGTTGCGCCGATGAGACCTGCAGCGCCTGCTGCCGCAGCACCGGCCAGGAAGCGGCGGCGGTTCTGGATGATCTGCATGGGGTTCTCCCTCCCATTGAAAATGGCACGAGGCTGGCTGCCCCTCACGTCTTCAACTCGCGCTTCAACTCGTCAAGGAAACGCCAGTCAGTGCCGGTGGCGATGATCGTTTGCGGGCTCGACTTGATCATGCCCGTTTCGTGCATGCGCAGCGCGTAGAAGCGCATCGAGGCTTCGGCATCGTAATCCCGCCACCTGTCGTACCGGATGTCGTGCAGCGTTTGCAGCGCGTAGTCGTAGCTGGGCACGAACCCTCGATCGACCATCTGCTGCGCTACCAATGGCGGATCCGACGCGCAGAGGTCGGCGCCCTTGAGGATGGCCCTGAGCACGCGCTTTGTCGCCACCGGATGCCTGTCGACATAATCCGCAGTCGCGGAAATCATGCAGCAGAAATGCTGCGACCAGGGCAGGTCGGTGGTCGAGTTGAGGATCGTATGGCCTACTTTCCTGGAGCGAAGTTCCTGCGTGCGGGGCGGTTGGCCGAGGACTGCATCGTATTTTCCTTCGACGAAGCCTTCCGCAAAATTGTGTTCTTCGATGACCCATTCGATGTCGTTGACGGGATCGAGCCCAACATAGGCGGCCATCAGAGAAACCAACACGTATTGCGGCGAATCAAGCGTAAAGACCCCAACCCGCTTTCCCCGCAGGTCCGAGATGCCTTTGACGCTGTCGTTGGCGATCAGTTCGAGGCACCCGGAGTGCAGTCCGCTTAGTACCCTGATCGGCACTCCTGCATCGATCGACGCCAGATGAATCGGCACGTAGTTCACACTGAAATCCGTCTCGCCGTTTGCGATCCACGCCGAATGATCAACCTTCTTGTCGCCTTGCACATAGCGGACATCGGTGAACCCCTCGGCGCGCAGCATTTCTCCGGCGATGTACAGGCCCGCCCAGCAATAGGCGCCGCCGATGTACCGCGGCAGGCGGACGGAAGTGGTCTCCAGCGGCGGCTCGGCCCGGGCTTGTGTTGCGGTGCCGATAAGTCCTGCGGCGCCGACGGCCGCAGCGCCGGCTAGGAAATGACGGCGGTTCTGGATGATCTGCATGGGCTTCTCCTTCCCAAGGAAAAAGGCACAACGAGTCAGCCAGCTGCTCAGGTTTTCAGCTCACGCTTCAACTCGTCGAGGAAGTGCCAGTCCGTTCCGTTGGCGATGATCTGTTGCGGGCTCGATTTGATCATGCCCGTCTCCTGCATGCGCAGTGTGTAGAACCGCAGGGAGTCTTCAGGATCGAATTCCCGCCAGCGGTCGTAGCGGATATCCTTGAGCGTTTGGAGCGCGTAGTCATGCGACGGGACGAAATCGCGATCGACCATCTGCCGGGCCACCCACTGCGGATCCGACACGCAGAGGTCGGCGGCCTTGAGGATGGATCGCAAGACCCGCTTGGTCGCCACCGGGTACCTGTTCACGTAGTCCGTGGTGGCGGAGATCATGCAGCAGAAATACTGTGACCATGGGCGGTCGACGGCATTGTTGAGGATCGTGTGGCCGATCTTCTTGGCGCGCAGCTCCTGCGGCTGGGGCGGCGTCCCAAGGAATGCGTCGATCTTCCCTTGGATGAAGAGTTCCGTGGGCTTGACGTCCTTAGTCAAGACCCATTGGATATCGTTCACGGGATCGAGCCCGACATACGCGGACATGAGCGTCAGCCACATGTGTCGCGAGTTATTGAAACCATCCACGCCCACCCTCTTGCCCCGCAGATCCGTGACGCTGCGGATGCTCTCGTTGGCGATCAGTTCGAGGCATCCCGAGTGCAACCCGGTTAGCACCTTGATCGGCACGCCAGCGTCGATCGACGCGATCTGATTCGGCGGAAAGTTCACAGAGAAATCGGTCTCACCGCGTGCGATCCATTCCGATTGGTCGACGCTTCTGTCGGCTTCTATGTAGCGAACGTCGGTGAAGCCCTCTGCGCGCATCAGTTCTCCGGCGATGTACGCGCCTGCCCAGCAATAGGAACCACCAACCCACCGCGGCAGACGAACCGTGGTCGTTTCCAGCGGCTCGGCGTGGAGTGACTCCGGAAGACCGACGATACCGGCAGCGCCTGCCATTGCAGCGCCGGTCAGGAATCGGCGGCGGGTTTGCAGAATCTGCATCAAGCGCTCCTCTTCCGATTTGCAAAAGGCAATTCTGGCCGGAACCGAGCAAAAGAGGTTTCGGCAGAGGCAGATTGTCTCGTGAGCGCAACGAGTAGTTGTGGATTCTAGCGCGCCCAGTCCGCTGCGGGAGTCTTGCGCTCTCAGTCGCCGGCTCATTTATTAGCAGCCGACGATATGCCAACGATACGCCCAATTTGCGTAGGTTGCGAGCGCAAAGCTTACTACGCCAAACGTCCCGCCAGCACCTCGCTGTCAGGGAGACTGTTTGCGCGATTGCGAATGGCCACTTCGAGTTCACTGCGGCCTGCATCGGGTCAGCTTCAGACCCTGGTCTCACCGGGCTGAACGTCCGCTATCGTTCTTCGGACACCAAAAGCCGCCATTCCGCGCGCGGCCCAAAGGCGACACTTGGACGTTTGGCTCGGCGAGAACAGCTCTTGGCGCAAGCACGACAACGCTGAAGTCGTTTCGGTTCCCCGTAAGAAGGGCCACTTACAAAGTGGCCAAGTCCGCGTCGTGCGATACGCACTGAGATACAAACTGTGATACAAATCGCTATGGAATTCTAGAAAAAATCCTTTAAAATCAACTCGCTAGGCGGTGCGGCATTGCATCTCGACCGCACCATCAAATTCGAAAGCGGAATCTCTAACGTAAGCGCCACGCCGCTCCCCTCGTGCGGGGCATGAGGTGACTGTGCGAAGAATCCCCCCGATCGCGAGAGACGGAGGGCCTACGTGGGAGCAGACGGCAAA
>NZ_JAMYQT010000084.1:0-14569 GCF_040320985.1 Mesorhizobium sp. M0571 | reverse complement strand
TGGCTGAGTTGCGGACAATGTTCGAAGGCGTTCAGGAACCCGGCCGCCCCATAGAAAATGACCGCATTGGACGGACAGGGAATTAAGGATCGAACGCAACGGAAGGCACTTTCATGGAGTGTGGACGAGCAGGATATCGCCGGTCTTTAGCACCGAACCTGTCCAGCCCGGTCCCAGCAGCGTGGTCGTATCGGCCTGCTCCAGGATCGCTCCACCCCGGAACGCGAAGCCTATGGGCAATGTCTCACGCTGATAGATGCTCACCTCCATACGCTCATGGCCGGGAAAACGCACTGTGCGTTTCGGCCTCTCTACATGCCCGCCAGACGGTTCATAGGCCAACGACAACGCGCTTTTCGGTTGCGCAGCCTTGTGGCTGCTTCGCAGATTGACGATGCGCGCAGCTCCGTCATTGCTGTAGCCGTACAGACGCTCGTGTTCGCGCACGAAGTCGTTGTAAAGTCGTCCGAGCGGGTCCTGCTCGTTCACATGGAATGGTATTTGGACGTAGAATGACTGTCCCACGTAGCACACGTCGGCGTAGTATGAGACAGAGACGTTGCTTTCGCTAATCTGCTCCGCCGCAAGAAGAGCTCGACATTGAGTATCAAGTCGATCGAGAACACTGCGAATTGCGGAAGCCTCGGCCCCAGAAATATTCGTTATGAAGGTGCTAGATGCTTCATGCTCGACAGGCGCAGCCAGCAGACCCGAAGCAGCCAGAACGCCTGGGAAGCGCGGAACCAATATCTTGGTCATGCCGAGATCCTCGGCGAGAGCCGTTGCGTGGATCCCCCCCGCACCGCCCAGAGGTACGAGGGTGAAGCCCCGAGGGTCAATGCCCTGACGAGTCGAAACACGACGAACTCCCTCGGCCATCTGCGCGTTGACGACACGGTGCATGCCAAGCGCCGCTTCCTCGACGCTGACACCCAGGGGACGAGCAAGATGCCGCTCGATGGCTTCGTGCGACAGGGAAGGCTGCAAGCGCAATCGTCCCCCCGCAAAATATTCGGGGTCAAGGTAATTCAGAACTATAGACGCGTCCGTTACGGCCGGCCGATCGCCGCCCCTTCCATAACACGCCGGACCAGGCTCGGAACCCGCCGATTCGGGGCCAATCTTCAGCGTACCAGCCCCGTCGATCCAGGCTACAGAACCCCCACCGGAGCCGATCGTGCTCACATCCACCATGGACACGCGCACAGGATAGCCGGCGATCTGGGTTTCTGAACGGATTTTCGGCTGGCTGTTCTCGACGACGGCGATATCACAGCTCGTGCCGCCGACGTCCACAGTGATGATGTCGCCGATGCCCGCACCGCTGGCGACCTCACAACCGCCGATCATTCCCGCCGCAGGTCCGGATAGAAACAGACGTACGGGCCGCTGACGAACGACGGACGCCGCGGCCAGGCCACCACGCGACTGCATAATCTGCAACGGCGCAGCAACACCGGCAGCCTTCAAGTTATCTTCCAATCGCTTGAGATAGGTATTCACGACCGGCTTGACGTAGGCATCGAACGCGGTGACCACCGTGCGCTCATATTCACGGAAAAGCGGATCGACCTCTGAAGAAATCGAGACTGCAAGATGCGGATAACTTTCTCCAATAATGCGACGGGCCTCGATTTCGTGAGTCGGATCTAGGAAGGAAAAAAGGAAGCATATGCCGATAGCCTCGACCCCCGCCGCAACCAGGCGCTCGGCAGCATCGATCACAGACTGAGGGTCGAGCGGGGTAACCACCTTGCCTGCCGCATCCAGCCTCTCATCGACCTCAAGGCGCAGGCCGCGGCTCGCAAGGAAGACCGGCGTCTCAGGGTGGAGAATTACGCTATACATATCCTCTCGCAGCTGACGCCCGATCTCGAGAATGTCACGGAAGCCCTTCGTAACCAGAATGCCCGTGCGGGCCCCCTTGCGTTCCAGAACTGCGTTGGTGGCGGTGGTGGTGCCGTGCATGAAGCGTTTTATTGCCTCGGCGGGAACATCCCAGTTCTCCCTGGCGAAATCCACGGCACTGAGAATTGCCCTGCTCGGATCTGCCTTGGTAGTGGGAATTTTCACCACCCGGATTGCGTTGCCCGGTCCGTAACACACCACATCGGTAAAGGTGCCGCCCACGTCGACACCGATTGTAACGTCTGACGATCCGGTAGTCTGGGGCATGCTCACCATAACTCCTGAATTCTCCTAGCTCGATCAAGGGGGCGCGTCATATGGCCGGCGCAGGGCTTGTGAACAACGCATATCATTGCACTAGGTCGTTTGTCCATATTCAATCACAATAACAGCTAAAAAATCGCCGGTGGAATGGGTTTTCCTAGGTTAAAACAACGGCTTACAAAAGAACACATAGGGCTGAATGTACTGTGACAAATCTCTTGCATGTAAGCGACGCTTGCCGTAACATCGCGGACTGCAAGCAACTGATGGAGGCAATCCGTGGACCAGCCCGACCCAAAAAGCCTGGATCCGATCACGGTCGAGGTCGTGAGGCATAAATTGGACGGCATAGCCAACGAGATGGAGGCGACATTGTTTCGCAGCGCCTTCTCGACGATCGTGAAAGAAGCGCGGGATGCGTCGGCGAGCCTCTTCACGGTTGAAGGCGAAACGCTGGCGCAGGCGATTGCGATCCCCATTCATCTGACCACGCTGATACCGATGGTTAAAGCGGTGCTGGAGAGCTTTCCGCGCGAGGAAATGCGTGATGGCGACGCTTACATCCTGAACGACCCGTACACGGCAGGTGGCACACACCTGCCCGACTTCGCGGTGGTGACTCCTATTTTCCACGATGGCGAAGTCATCGCTTTGGCGGCCGCGCTGGCGCACCATCAGGACGTCGGCGGAATGACGCCGGGATCGACCCCAACGAATGCAACAGAGATTTACCAGGAAGGTATCCGCGTCGCACCCATGAGGCTTGTTGACGCCGGAAACTACGATCACAGGCTGGTTCGCACACTTCGCCTCAATGTACGTCTCCCAGATATCTTTAATGGAGACCTGAACGCTCAGTTGGCGGCTTGCAAAATTGGCCAGCGCCGCATCCAGGAGCTGGCCGACAAGCTCGGTGCGAAGATGACAAAGACGATCTTCGCCGATCTTCTGGACCGCTCCGAGCGCCTAACTCGCGCAGCGATCTCCGCGCTCCCAGACGGAGAATACCAGTACGTCGACTATCTGGACAATGACGGCATCGATTTGGACGCCCCGATCCGCATCGAGGTAAAGGCTGTGATTAAGGGAGACAGCATAACTTTTGATTTTACCGGCACGAACGGACAAGTTCGTGGCCCGTTCAACTGTATGCCATCAGGCGCGCTGTGTGGTGCCTGTTTTGCAGTCCGCGCCATCGGCGGATCCGACATTCCTACAAATGGCGGTTGCTTCCGTCCCATACAGATGGTGCTTCCGGTAGGCTCGCTGGTCAATCCACTGGAACCTGCACCTCTCGGATGCCGCACCGCAACGATCAAGCGCCTGACTGGAGTGATTCTGGGAGCCGTACGTCAGGCAGCCCCGAAGAAAATCCCGGCCGATTCGGCAGCCCAGCTCGTCAATATTGACTATGGCGGCTCCGTGCCGAGCCATGGGCGTTTTGTGATGACGCAGGTGCTCGTAAGCGGTTCGGGAGCAAGCATGGGTACTGATGGCGTGGACGTGATCGAGACTGATGCCACCAACACAGGCAATGTCCCGGTCGAATCGGTGGAGATGGAGTCGCCCCTCCGAATCCATCGTCTAGGCATAGCGCCCGACAGTGGTGGCGCGGGCAAGCAGCGCGGCGGACTCGGATGCTATGAAGATATTGAGCTTCTGGAAGGCGAGGTGACGCTCTCTTATCGCGGGGAACGCCACTTCCATGCGCCTGCAGGTGCCGATGGCGGGTTGCCGGGAGAGAAGAGTTTCGCCTATATAATCCGCGCTGACCAGTCGAAGGAAATCATCAAGTCCAAAATAGTCACCAAGATGAACAAGGGTGACCGACTTGTATTTCAGACAGCGGGAGGGGGTGGCTTTGGAAAGCCGGAGCAACGTGATCGAAAATTGCTCACACAAGACGTCTTCGACGGTAAGGTAAGTCGGGAACGTGCCATCGATATCTATAAGCTGAACGAAGCGGACCTGGATTGCTCAAGGCAGCTCCCCGCCTAATCGGCAACGTTAATAGCGGGTAGTACTGACAGGCCTCCGGCTTTCTGCGGTGCGCCAGAAAAAACATCCTATTCCAATCTTCAGATGAGATAAATCAAATGAGCAAGACGAGCTGGAAAGGCATACATAGCGTCCTAGTGACGCCATTTACGCCAGATGGAAGAATCGATTTCGAACGTTTTAAGGAACTTGCGCTCGAAAATATTGCCAACGGCGCCGACGGCCTCATTGCTTGCGGCAGCACCGGCGAGTTTTACACAATGACGGTCGAGGAACGCGTCTCCCTATTCAAAGCAACCGTGGAGGCCGCAGCAGGAAAGGTTCCGGTAATTGCCGGTGTGTCGGATCTTCGCAACGACGTGGTTATGGGATTGTGCGCAGCCGCCGAAGCCGTCGGCTGCGACGGTATTCTCGCGCTGCCCCCAATATACGCAAAGCCGGACCTAAGGGAGACGGAGCTCTTCTACAAGCGCGTTGCCGCAGCAACGAGACTGCCAATTATGCTGTACAACAGCCCGGCGAGGATTGGGGTGAACATGACCCCTGATCTGGTCAGCAAATTGGCTGATATCGAAAATGTGGTCGCCATTAAGGACTCCTCCGCTGACATTCAGCAGGTGACCGAGTTGTGCGCGAAAGTGAAGGATCGTCTGGCCGTATTTGTCGGGTATGAAACAATGATTCGCGCCGCCCTGCCTGTGGGCTGCGTCGGTGTTGTCGCCATGGCACACCAGCTATCAGGCAAGCTGGTACGCAGCTACTATGACGCGTGCGTTGCCGATGACATACTGACGATCGATCGGCTCGAGCCTGCGTTGTTCGCGATCTATCGGTGCTTCAAAGCGGGAAGTTTCTACGCCGGTATCAAGACCGTCATGGCAATCCTCGGCCGGCCAGTCGGACCTCCGCGCGAGCCTTTGCTTCCCTATTCCGAGACCCAGGTGGAAACCGTGCGTTCAATATTGGCCTCAGCGGACGTGCCTGGCGTCATCGCTTCCGTGAAATAAAGCATCAGTTCTGCCCTGCACCTCTAAGGCATGACGTCTAGCGTTCTGTGCCGCGCTTCCTCTGATTGCATCCGCGACACTCTGAAATGAAGCACTGAAAGAAGACCGAAATGTATGATGAGAAAATCGAGCTGCTGATCGGTGGTGTCTGGCGTCGTGCGAGCGATGGTCGAGAGCAGGATCTAATAAACCCCGCAACTGAGCAAGTGCTGGCCAAAGTGCCCTTGGCCAGCCAAGCTGACATCGAAGAAGCGCTCGCGGCCGCCGCCGCAGGCTTCAAGCTCTGGCGGGCGATGACAGCACAGCAACGCTACCAGATCATGATGAAGGCCGCGGACCTGATACAGGAACGCGAGCAGCAGATCGGCAGAATCCTAACGCTGGAAAACGGCAAACCGCTGGCCGAGTCTGTTCCCGAAGTCCGTTTTTCCGCTGATGTAACCCGCTGGTATGCCGAGGAAGGCAAGCGTGCGTATGGCCGCATCGTTCCCGCCCGTTTGCCCGGTGTACGCCAGATGGTGTTCAAGGAACCAGTTGGTCCAGTGGTGGCATTCGCGGCCTGGAACTTCCCAGCGAGCAACGTGATCCGCAAGATCGCTGGCGCGATGGGCGCAGGCTGTTCCGTGATCGTCAAGCCGGCAGAGGAAACTCCGGGGACTGCTGTTGCCATGGCCCGCTGTTTCCAGGAAGCGGGGCTGCCGGCCGGTGTACTTAACGTCGTCTTCGGTGTGCCGGATGACGTTTCCAGCCAATTGTTGGCATCGCCAATTCCGAAGATGCTGACGCTGACCGGCTCAACCCCTGTGGGCAAACTCCTCCAGAAGCGCGCGGCCGATACGTTGAAACGCTCCACATTGGAACTGGGCGGACATGCGCCTGTGATTGTACACGCCGATGCCAACGTCGAGCACACGCTGAAAACTCTTATCGCCGCCAAGTTCCGCAACGCCGGACAGGTGTGCACGTCGCCAACGCGCTTCTTCGTCCACGAGAGCCTGTACGGCGAATTCGTTGAGGCTTTCGCCGCTCGCGCCAGCGCCTTGGTTCTGGGCAATGGCCTGAACCCGACCACCCAGATGGGACCGATGATCGCCGAGCGTCGCCTGGGTGTGATGGAAAGCTTGGTTCAGGATGCCGTCGCGGCGGGGGCGCGGCTGATGACCGGCGGCAAGCGCAGCAGCAATTGCGGCTACTTCTTCGAACCAACCGTCCTTGCGGATGTACCTGCGAATGCTCGAATCCTGAGCGAAGAGCCGTTCGGCCCGCTTGCTCCCGTAATGCCGTTCTCGTCCTTCGACGAGGTCATCGAACGGGCAAACAGCCTTCCCTACGGCTTGGCCTCGTTTTGCTTCACGCAGAGCAACGCATTGGCTGCGAAAACTGAAGAAGGCCTGGACGCTGGGTTGGTAGGCGTTAATCACATGATGGTGTCCACCCCGGAAACCCCGTTCGGAGGCGTGAACGAAAGCGGCTTTAACTCGGAAAGCGGTGTGGAAGGCCTCGAAGCGTTTCAACGAACCAAATTTGTCACCGAACTCTCCGTCATGTGAGCCCGCTAGAGTCTCGGCGAAACTCCGCGGCAGCGGATATGGGAGCGCAAATGAGTTTGCAGGCCCCAACGAAGTGTCATTCGCGGTTTCGGCTATGGCTCGCGCCGACTAATCCGAGAGCATTTCACGGTTCAATCATAACTCCTCAGGGCACGACTGGCGCGCTTGCTGTGATGCCAAATTTGAATGTCCGGTCCACCCTGAGAGTGTCAATACGGAGCAAGGAACTTGGACGAGACACGCCCCGACTGGCAGCCCGATCCGATGAAGCCCGGGACCCCGATCATTCCACAGGCTGAGTGGTACCTCCCGCCGTACAACCGTTGGACATTTCAGCATGTTAGCGAGATGACGCCGACCACACCCATCTGGCGCGGATCGGGCCCAGTCCTGCCGCTTCCGGAGCGGATAACGGATATTGGTGGGATCGAATTCGAGCTGGCCGGACGGCGCTCTACCGTTCGCGAATTCTTAGACAGCAGCTTCACTGACGGATTCCTTATACTGTCCCGCGGCGAGGTCATAGCGGAAACGTACATGAACGGTCTGAAGCCGCACCGCCACCACCTTGCTATGTCAATGTCAAAGTCGATTGTGGGCGCGGTGTGCGGCATACTTGTGCACAGGGGACTCATAGACACCGGCAGCCCGGTGACCCAGTATCTGCCTGAGCTCGAAACGACGGCCTATCGTGGCGCTACGGTCCAGCAGGTTCTGGACATGAGCACTGGCGTGATGATTACCAAGCCTTACACCGAGCCCGGTACCCATGCCTACATGCTCTTCCAGGCTGCGGGTTGGAGACCGTTAGATTATCCCGAGCATCCTCAGACCACGTGGCAGCTCATCCTAATGCTAACGGAGCTACAGCGCCCCCATGGCGCATTATTCGAATACCGGTCGGCTGAGAGCAATGTGCTCGGCTTCATCCTCCAGCGTGTGACCGGGATGCCGCTCGCGGATCTCATCAGCACCGAACTGTGGGCGCCGATGGGGGCGGAGCGCGATGCGTACATCACCGTCGATCCTGGCGGCTTTCCCAGCGCCGATGCGGGGTTCAATGCCACCCTTCGTGACTATGCTCGGTTCGCTCTGCTACACCTGCGCGGCGGACGGCTCCACGGGGCGCAGATCGTTCCCTCAGAATGGATCGAGGAGACGCGAAAGGGCAATCATGACTTGCTCCAGGGCGGTGATCGCGTTGAGCTTCCCAGAGGTGCTTATCACAACCAATTCTGGATCGAGGATCCTGAGCGACGAGGGTTTATGTGCGTTGGACACGGTGGCCAGTGGATCTATATCGACCCGGAAACCGACTTCGCGGCGGTGAAGCTATCTTCTTGGCCCGATGCGGAGATGGATCGTTACGTCGAGACGCTTGCGGCGATCCGCGCCATCAGGGATGCGTGCGCGGTTCGCTGAAGGTGACGCTCTATCGGCACTGTCTCACAGGGTCATAGGAATTGTACCAGGACGCGTCAGTCGCTGATTTGCGGCTTCGTTCCAGAATTTTCAAATTGAAACAAGCTCTTGTGGGAAAACAGCACTGGGTCCGATGTGTGTACCTTTGCAGCCGCACGATTTTAGGCATGAGGTTTTGACATATGTTCCTTCTAAATGTCCTATTGCAATGTTTTGATTGTTCGATTATAAGACATGGCAAGGCTCACCTCTTCACGGGCGGCGGAGGGTGCAAGTTGCCGTTCGAGGTAGAGCCTGGTTACGTTACTAAGAAATCCCGGCCAATGGCGGTCAATGGGAGCAATAGGGGAGAACAAAAATGAGTTTTCGGATGAACCGCAGACGTTTCATGCAGTCGACCTCGTCCGCTCTGGCAGTCGGGGCGCTGTCTTCCGTAGCTGGTCGAGCTTCGGCGCAATTACCGGGGGAGCTGCGAGTAATGGTGGGCGGCGGCGATTGGGGGAAAGCCAATATCGAAGCCTATGTAAAACCGTTCGAGGCCGAAACCGGCATCAAGGTTCAGACGATCACCGACGATATTCTTCTCGCTCAAATGGAGCTAATGGCACAAACAAAAAATGCCACTGTCGACGTTGTTGTTATCGGCATAGGTGATATCGGCGCCGCAGTTCGCAAAGAACTCGTCGAAAAGATCGATTATTCAATCTATAAGAAGGATGAACTTGACGGTATCTCTGCCGCATTTAAACACCATTATGCGATTGCCTCCTCAGTCTATTCTTTCAATATGGTCTATAATACGAAGGCATATCCGCCGAATAAGCCAAGGCCGACCTCCTGGTCAGAGTTCTGGGACACCGAGAAGTTCCCTGGGCTGCGGGTGATGCGGTCGGGGGATTCCGGCGAAGGGCCTTGGGAGGAGGCGCTGCTGGCGGACGGCGTTCCTGCTGATAAGCTGTACCCGCTCGACATCGACCGTGTTTTTGCAAGCCTGGATAAGATAAAGCCTCATGTGCGAAAGTGGTGGGCGGCAGGATCAGAGATTCAGCAGATACTGCACGACGGGGCAGCAGATCTTGCGCATTCGTTCGATGGCCGCGCCCAGTTGCTGATTGATCAAGGGGCGCCGGTAGAGATTAATCGAAATCAAGCCAAGTTGACCTTTGATTATTGGGTGATTTCAAAGGGTAGTCCGAATGCTGAGAATGCCCAGAAGTTTCTTGAGTTTGCCACTCGGGCCAAGAATCAGGCGAAATTTTCGCAGCTCTTTTCCCTCGGCCCGAGCAATCTAAATGCATTTAAACTCATTCCCGACGACATCGCTCGCAAGCTTGCGAGTCATCCTGACTATAAGGCCAATAGCATCCCTCGTAATGCACAGTGGTACAGTGAGGTTGGTACGGACGGCCTGACTAATCAGCAGCGATTTGCGGAACGCTGGAAGGAGTGGTCCCTTTAGCGCTCACGCCCGGTATACTCGGCAAGGCGGCCTATTGCCGCCTTGCGCCCTTTATCCGTATGGAGCCATAATGTCGGATGTCACCGTTCATCAACAGCGCGTGCCCTTAGCCTTCGCTCAGCCAAATATCGGACCGGATAGCGACCGTCTTGCCCCGCCGCAGATCGAATTTCGCAACGTCACCAAAATGTATGGGAAGGTCACTGCGGTTAGAGATTTGTCGTTATCGGTTCGTCGCGGCGAGTTCTTGACCGTTCTTGGCCCGAGCGGTTCGGGCAAGACCACAGCGTTGATGCTGCTTGCGGGCTTCGAGGCGCCAACCCGTGGCGACGTTTTGATTGCTGGACAGTCGGTCGCCGCAGTGCCGTCCTATCGGCGCGACCAGGGGATCGTCTTTCAGAGCTACGCGCTGTTTCCGCACCTGACCGTGCGACGGAACCTTGAATTTCCGCTCGAAATGCGAGGTATAAAGGCCGCCGAGAGGGCGGCTCGGGTCGAGCGCATGCTTGAGCGCGTGCATCTTGGGGATCTTGGCGGCCGCATGCCATCTCAACTGAGCGGCGGCCAACAGCAACGGGTGGCCCTTGCCCGTGCGCTGATTGCCGATCCGCCATTCCTGCTGCTCGACGAGCCGCTCGGCGCGCTCGATCGCAATCTTCGCGAGCAAATGCAGATCGAGATGAAGAATCTGCACAAAGAATTTGGGATCACCACCCTATGCGTTACGCACGATCAAGAGGAGGCGCTAACTCTTTCGGATCGCATCGTGGTCATGCGCGCCGGACAGATTGAGCAGATCGACACGCCGGAGGCCCTCTACGACAGGCCGGCGACACGCTTCGTGGCAAAATTTCTCGGAGAAGCCAATATCCTTGAGATCGCGGATTTGGAGATCGAGGCATTGCAGCGTCCGGGGAGCGTGGCGATGATACGACCGGAACGTATATGCATTGCCGCCCCTACCAGACCGAAGCGCGCGAACTCGGACCAGCGTCAGTTCGTCACGGGTATCGTCGACGACATGATTTTTGCCGGTCCGGTGCGGAAGTACCATGTGCGCGCCGCGCGTAGCATGCTCATCGTTCGGGAACATGTCGCGGCAGACCAGCAGGTCTTTTGGCCCGGCGACGAGGTGCGGCTGGACTGGTTGCGGTCCGATGTCCGCTTCGTCGCGTTGTAGGGTGCTGAGAAGGCAGAGACTGATGAAAAAGCGTATGTTAGGGCGAAGCCCGATATGGCTCACCGTGCCGGCTTTGGCTGTCCTGCTCGTCGTCTTCTCCATGCCGCTCATTCAGCTCTTCCTAACCAGCCTCAATGTGCCGGCCTTCTCGCTAGCCAACTATCAGGCGTTTTTTGGCCGACCGGCGTATGTTCGCGTGCTATTCCAAACTGTCGAGATAAGCGTCGTGGCTACTGCCATCTGCCTTATCATAGGCTACCCAATGGCCTATCTGATCCTGGCCGGCTCAAAGCAACTTCGCATAACGCTGATTGCACTGGTCATCATCCCCTATCTCACTAGTGGGTTGGTCCGCACCTATGCATGGATAGCGATCCTCGGCGATCGCGGTCTAATCAACAACCTGTTTCTCAGTCTTGGTATTATATCCAGTCCGCTTCCGTTAATATACAACCGTGCCGCCGTTTACATCGGCATGGTTCACATTATGCTCCCTATGATGATACTGCCGCTGGTCAGTGCAATGATCGGTGTTGACAAGTCGCTAGTGGCAGCGGCGCGCAGCATGGGAGCAACGCCGTTCACTGCCTTTCGGCGTGTGTTCCTGCCACTCACCCTGCCAGGCATTCGCAGTGGTTGTCTGTTGGTCTTCGTTGTTTGCTTGGGCTTCTACATTACTCCAGCCGCTCTGGGCGGTCTGGGCGACGCAATGTTGTCAAACTTTATTTCTTCACAAATGGCGACGTCCTTTAACTTTGCGCCGGCTGCTACTGCCTCCTTCATCCTTCTGGCCGTTGCCGCAGTGGTGCTATCCTTCGTTGGACTCGATCTTTCCGGTGCGCAAGGCTCAGGCGCCAAGCCAGGGTGGAAGTCCTATTTTGCGCGGCTCCCCGTATTCGATAGCCTGAAGCGGTACTTTGACAAGATTGGCACTCGACGCCGCGCGTCCCGATGGGGGGCCGGGCTGTATCGTTCAGAAGGTCCTAACCGTCTGGCAAAAATCGTTGGCTTGGTATTCGTAATACTTGTCTTGTCTTACCTGCTTTTTCCGGAAATTCTCGTTGTAGTAATGTCGTTTGGCGCTGGTAGTTTCCTTGAATTTCCGCCTTCAGGGCTTTCTCTGCAGTGGTATAGAAATTTTTTTGGTGACCCTTCGTGGAACGGCGCCGCCTTGATCAGTATTCAATTTGGCATTGTTGTCGCCGTCTTTGCGACCTTCGTAGGAACGGTCGCCGCATATGGTCTCAGCCGCGTACAACCGCGTGCACGCGGTTTGCTCAACATGGTCATTCTCACCCCGATCACCATCCCGGTTATCGTGGTCGGCATCGCAGCCTATCTTGGGCTCTCAGATTTTGGACTAATCGGTTCAAAGGCAGGCATTGTGTTAGCCCACAGTCTTGGCGCAATCAGTTACGTTGTAGTGATCGTATCGGCAACCTTCACAAACTTTGACAGACGGTTAGAGCAGGCAGCTATGAGCATGCGCGCGGGACCGGCGCGAACCTTCTGGAGGGTAACACTGCCAATAATAAGACCAGGAATTATCGGCGGCGCCTTCTTTGCGTTTCTACACTCCTTTGACGAGGTTGTGATCACGTCATTGGTTAGCGGGTTCGCGATCCGAACGCTTCCGCTGAAGATGTGGGAGAATATACGGAATCAGATTGATCCAACTATCGCAGCAGTGGCGTCATTATTGATGCTCCTCCCAGTTCTCTGGTTGGTCATTCTGTATTTCGCATGGTGGCGGGCACAGCCGAGCGCGCGCGTGTTGGACCAAACGATGGCAACAAACCCTGGTGATGCATGACCTCTACGCCTACAGCAGGCCTGGCTTCTGGTATTCCATTTCCCAAATCGGAATATGATCGTCGGCAGACAGAGGTGCTTGAGGCGGTGGAGAGAGCCGAACTCGACGCACTGTTAGTGACCGCCCACAGTCATCTTCAATATCTTACCGGATATGACGGGAAGGGTGGGTATTTCAGACCTTTTCCCCTGATACTTGTGCCAGGCCGGACCCCGACATTTGTGGTTCGCGAGTATGACGAGCAGACGGTCCATGCATACAGCTGCGTCGATGAAATCGTTCCGTATACTCATCAGGCGGACTTCGCCAAGGTATGTGGACAGGTTCTACGCCGGTACGGATTGCAGAACAAAGCGGTTGGATTTGAGCTTGGCTGCTGGGGTCTCGCGCCAGCCGATTTGAGCGCCATTGAGGCGGAGCTTCCAGGTATTAGGGTTGCTGACGCGACTCGGATTGTTCCATCGATTTCGGCCGTGAAAAGCGAGCTGGAACTTGAGGCGATGCGCGATTCTATGACCATGACGGATCTTGCAATAGTCACATTTCAGAATTCATTGAAGGAGGGCATAACCGAAACCGAAGTTGCTGCAGCCATCCGTGATGAAGTGGAAAGATCCGGCGGTGAGGGAGTTATGCTAAACTCCTTGAACTTTGGAGAGCGAACGAAATTGCCGCACGGAGAGCCGCGGCGTCATGCGATCCGAAACGATGAGCCTGCAACGGTTGAAGTTGGCGGCATTAGAAAAGGGTATGTCGCGGGGGTGTTTCGTAGTGCTGTACTTGGCCGCAATGCTGGGACCGAATCGCTCCACCGTTTGGCGGAGGCGGTGCTTGAAGCAGCAATTGCTGCCATCAAGCCCGGTGTAACAGCGGGAGAGGTGAACGCGGCGGCGCGAAAGGTGATCGACAGCGATGGACGTCCTAGGGTCCTTCGAAACCGCACTGGCTATCAAACCGGGATCAATTGGTCGGACCGTGGCGCGCTGAGTCTCGAGCCCGAAGCGTCGGATATTCTCAAACCCGGAATGACCCTGCACGTTCTAGTGATTCTGTACAGCGAAAGCGGGTACATGGTCGGGACCAGCGAGCAAATTCTTGTCACGGATCACGGCGCCGATATCATGAGCAGCACACCGCATACTCTGTTTCGCGCATGATTTTCTAGCAACAACCTACGTCAAGCGGTGACGCCTTTTGACGCGCCCATCCACTCTCGATAGAAAGAAGTGAGTTCTTATGATAGCGCGTCCGCGTTCTCTCGGAATTATGTGCATCGAATGGGTAGGGCCAGATGGTAGTCCGCCTCCAGTTGTATCCGGCTCGATGCTAAATCCAGCAACCTATGACTTCCCGATAATCAAGGAAACGATTCGTGGAGCTTGGGCGACTGATGTTGTTCGTGGCAATCCGGCACTTGAGCCGGCCTATATCGAAGCTGCCCAGCGCCTTGTTGAAAGAGGCGCGGTCGCAATAACCTCGGACTGTGGTTTTTCGATCCGCCATCAAACAGCTGTGGCCAATTCGGTGAACGTTCCTGTCGCGACGTCAAGCCTGCTTCTGGTGCCAGCCTTGCTCCGTCAATTGCCGTCGTCTTCCAAGTTGGCCATCATAACCGCTGACTCAAGGGTCTGCGGCTTCGAGTTGCTAGGCGTTGATGATCCAGTGCAAAGGTCAAGGTTGGTCATCGGCGGGGTCGAAGGAGGAAAGTTGTTGCAGAACGAGATGAGGCGCCCGCCTGTGCCAACCGACGTTGCCGATATTGAGACTGATGTCGCCGGATGCATCACACGAATCCGCGCCGAGCATCCTGAAATCGCAGCCATTCTCTTTGAATGCACAGGCTTCCCAACCGTATCTCACGCGATGCGTCGCACAACAAAGTTGCCGATCTACGACGTTGTTGGACTCTGCAAGATGATGATGGCTTCGATTGGTTGAGGGTGTCGCGTTAGGCGACTTAAGGAGGGT
>NZ_JAMYQT010000083.1:0-16199 GCF_040320985.1 Mesorhizobium sp. M0571 | reverse complement strand
ATTCACCGAAAACGAGACGAATTGGCCGTACAAGGTCTCGATGGCAGCGGTAAAGGATATGCGGGTCGACATACCAAGCGAGTTGCCCGGTCCTATGGATCCTTTTGCGGCCACCGAATTCCTCAATAAGAAGGACCATTACGAACTGACCGAAGCCGACGAGCAGATGATGGCAACGGGACATGGTCAACTGGTCGGTCAGTTCTTGCTGGACCGGCAGGGGATCGTCCGTTGGAGCTTCACGGAGGTTCCAGAGGGTGGGCGATACATGTTTGGGGCGGCGAACCCGCAGGAGCTGATGTCAGCCGTGTCCCAAGTGGCCCAATAGACTTGCGAACGAGGTAAAACGGGCGGGACACTGAGCAAGACGCTGAACGAATGTGTTACGAATCTAGACGTTGGCCGTCGACGAGCCGAATGTCCGGTACTGGGCGCTTTGCGGTCGTTGGATTGTGATATGACTGAAACATAGAAGGGCAATTCAGCTTCGTGGAGGTCGACCTGATGTCGTTCGACTACATCATCGTCGGAGCCGGATCAGCCGGCTGCGTTCTGGCCAACCGGTTGACCGAGGATGCGGATTGCAGGGTCCTGCTGATCGAGGCGGGCGGCGAGGCAGACACCCGGCTCTCCAACATCCCCGGAGCCGCTTCGTGGATGCAGAACTCCAAGTCCGATTGGGCCTTTTCCACCACCCACCAGCCTGAACTGTTCGACAGGCGCATCGCCTACCCTAGAGGCCGCGTTGTCGGCGGTTCAAGCATCCTCAACTACATGGTCTACATTCGCGGAAACTCGGGCGACTATGACCAGTGGGCCCAGCTCGGAAATCACGGCTGGTCCTACGACGACGTCTTGCCCTATTTCATACGCGCAGAAGCCAACACCGCAATTGACGATATGTACCATGGGACGGGCGGCCCGCTCAGCGTCGAGACCAATGCGTACCGGCACCCACTCTGCGAGAAATTTATCGAGGCCGCGGTCTCAGTCGGCCATCGATTCAATCCCGACTTCAACGGCGCGGTTCAGGCCGGTTGTGGCTACTATCAGGCTACGTTGCGAAATGGCCGGCGGTGCAGCACCGCCCTGGCTTATCTCGACCCAGCCCTTGCCCGTCCAAACCTGACAATTGTAAAGGAGGCGCTCGTTACCCGAATCATCGTCGAGAAGGGCCGTGCCCAAGGCGTCGAATACTTCGCAGGCGGCCGCCGCCTCGAGATCGCACGCACGGACGGCGAGGTCATCCTGGCAGCCGGCGCAATCGGTTCTCCACATCTCTTGATGCTCTCGGGCCTAGGACCCGCCGATCATCTAAAGGCGAAGGGTGTGGAGGTTGTCGCAGACTGCCGGGTGTTGGACAGGACCTCCAGGATCACATCAGCCCGGGCTCCATAACCGGCTGGGTCAAGGATCCGGATGCCGTTTATAGTCAGGTTGCCTTGAAGTTCGATGATGCCGTAACCGAGTTCGAGGAAACCGGGGGTGGCCTACTGGCAACCCACTATCTTGATGTGGGTGCTTTTATGTCGGTTGACCCCGGCGAGGCTTACCCGTCTTTGCAGACTTTCTTCTATCCGGGGATCTCCGAATTTTTCCGCACGGATGGCGTACCGGATCGACGGAGGTTTGGCATAGGCGGCTACGGCTGCAGACCGGGCAGCCGTGGCAGTGTGACGCTTGCTTCCGGCAGCCCGCTCGATCCACCGATTATCGATCCAAACTACTTTTCCGATCCGAACGACCTGCGCCGGTCAATCGAGCTAGTCCGGAAAGACCGTGAAATCCTGAACGCGGCGCCGTTCGACGACATCCGGCTGGGCAACGCGACGCCTGACACCGACGATCCGAAAGAGATCGCCACCTTTATCCGTCAAAACGCGTCGACCACCTGGCACCCGACCAGCTCTTGCCGGATGGGGATCGATGACCGCGCCGTCGTAGGCCCCGACCTGCGCGTGAAGGGACTAGAGGGGCTCAGCGTCTGCGATGCGTCAGTGATGCCGTCAATGGTTAGCGGCAACATCAATGCGCCTGTCATCATGATAGCTGAAAAAGGTGCTGATATCCTGAGATCGAGACGCCGATCGGCCGCGCTCTAGGCTTGCGTGAGGTCTTCAGATTTGGTCCGCCATTGGCGCATCTACGACCTCGCACGGCTGATCAACCGGTTCGGCCAACATCAGATGGGACGGATTCCTGAATCGGGCTTTCCTGATTCTACAACTTACGTCCGTTTGTTGAAGACCTTGCTGTACGAAATGCAGTACCGGAATCTGCTGACGAGTGCTTTGTCAGTCGCGGGTTGCCTCCCACCCAATTTCAGCGAATGCGACCCTGCGTTGTTGCGATTTAGGCGACTCTGATCCAAGTCGCGGCGTCGGCGCTAAACATCCTATTGCGCCTCGAGGCCGAGAGGAAACCACGCGCCGCCCGATCAGATCATCGTGATACTGCGAAGTCACAGCACTGGGCCAGGCCGCCGTCAGCTCAGATCAGCTTGATCTTGACCTCAATGTTGCCGCGTGTCGCTTTCGAGTATGCACAAATCTTATGTGCTTCGCCTACCAGGGCTTTCGCGGCATTGCACTCCACACCTGGCAGTCTGACGTTGAGCCGAGTGCTGAGAAAGTAGCCGTCGTCCCCGAGGTTCAGATCGACCGAGGCATCGATGCTCACTCCCGACGACAGCGCGATTTTTCGTTTGTGGGCCACAGATGCGATCGCGCTTGCGAAGCTGGCCGACCAGCCGGCCGCGATGAGTTGCTCAGGGTTGGTGCCGATGCGCGCCGATCCGGGCATCGAAAGCCAGATGTCCAGAAGGCCGTCGGAACTGCGCGAGGCGCCATTTTCGCGGCCGCCCGTGGTTGCGGTCCTAGCCGTGTAAACAACTCTTGCGATCCGGCTCACGGGCATTTTTTTGGTAGTTGCGGTACCTGCCGCAGGGGCGGCGCTGCGAACCCGATCACGCGTCGACCTCGACAACGGCATCGGCAAAGGCCTGCGGCGCTTCCTGGGGCAGGTTGTGCCCGATGCCGCCCGTGACGACCCGGTGCGCATATTTGCCTGAGAACATCTTGGCATAGGCGCTGGCGTCCGGATGTGGCGCGCCATTAGCGTCGCCCTCGAGCGTGATCGTAGGCACGCTGATGACCGGTGCCTGTGCGAGGCGCTTTTCCAATTCGTCATACTGCGACTCGCCTTCAGCCAATCCGAGCCGCCAACGATAGTTATGCATCACGATGTCGACATGATCGGGATTGTCGAAGGCGGCGGCGCTGCGTCCGAAGGTGGCATCGTCGAAACTCCACTGTGGCGAAGCGAGCTGCCAGATGAGCCTGGCGAAATCCCGCGTGTATTTCTCGTAACCGGCACGGCCGCGATCGGTGGCGAAGTAATATTGGTACCACCATTGCAGCTCGGCCTTCGGCGGCAGCGGCAGCTTGCCGGCTTGCTGGTTGCCGATGAGGTAGCCGCTCACCGAGACCATCGCCTTGCAGCGTTCCGGCCATAGTCCGGCAATGATGTTCGCCGTCCGCGCGCCCCAGTCGCAGCCGCCGATGGTCGCCTTTTCGACGCCGAGTGCGTCCATCAAGGCGACAATGTCGGCGGCGATAGCAGACTGCTGACCATTGCGCATCGTCTCTTCCGACAGGAACCGCGTCGTGCCGTTTCCGCGCAGGTAAGGCACGATCACGCGGTGGCCTTTGGCCGCCAGCAAGGGCGCGACGTCGACGTAAGTATGGATGTCGTACGGCCAGCCATGCAGCAGGATGACGGGCGGGCCGCCGGCAGGTCCCACGTCGGCATAGCCGACGCTCAACGCGCCGGCGTCGATCTGCTTCAAGGGTCCGAAGGACGTTGCAGGCGCTTCGGTCGCCTGCTGTGCTGCTGCCGAAGCGATCAGACCGAGTTGAGTGGCGGCGACGGCCATTGCGGCGGCACCAAAGAACCGGCGGCGATCTTGGTCGATCTCATCCGGGATATTGAGCGAATGCATTTGGGAACCTCTATCGTTGCACAAACGATCAGCCGAACGTGAACGCAAACACCTCCACGCCCGGGCCGAAAAATTCGATCTCGAACTGGCGATCGACAATGGGTTTTGGTTGTCGGATGAGTTGATACAGACGCTGCTCCGCCACCATGCTTTCGCCATTTTCGTCAACGTCAATTCCGCGAGCCGCGCCTGGCGGCTGTCCGTCGATCAGCACGCGAAATCTCACGGAAGTTCCCCTAGCTGTGGGCCCCATGACGAGATGAAGATCGCGGGCGTGAAAACGATACGCGACGCGGCCATTGGGCTTGTTCAGCACGGCGCTCTCCTGCCTTACCGTCCAATCCCCAGACAGCCCCCATTCATTCAGGCGTAGTCGCGCCGGCACTTCGTAGATGCGCGGCTCGTCCAAAACCGGTTCGCCGCCGGAGGCAAAGTTCTGGGTGCGTTCATAGCCGAGATAGTTTTCTGGGGATTTGAGGCTGTCCCAATCGGCCGCCACTTCGATGCCGCGGGCAACTGCCGACACGGGCTCACTGTCGAATCCGCCGGCTCCAGTCTCGGCCAGCAATTCCTGGATGATCTTTTCCGATTGTTCGTATGAGCCCTCGCCAAAATGATGATGCCGAACACGCCCTTGTGAATCGATGAAATACAGCGCTGGCCAATAGTGGTTGTTAAAGGCACGCCATATGGCGTGCCCGCTGTCGACGGCGATCGGATAATCGACTCCCAAATCCGCCGCGGCCCGACGTACGTTGTTCAGGTCTTTCTCAAAAGAGAACTCCGGTGAGTGGACGCCGATCACCACCAAACCTTGATCGCGATACTTCTCCTCCCACGCTCGGACATAGGGCAGCGTGCGCAGCCAGTTAATGCAGGTATAGGTCCAGAAATCGATAAGGACGACCTTGCCGCCCAAAGCCGATGCCGTCAGGGGCGGTGAATTGATCCACTCGTCCGCACTCTCGAGAGAGGCAAGCTCGGATTGACCCGCAACCGCGCCAGCGGAAAACCCGTGAAGGAACGGAACCTCTGTCTGTTTGGATGTTATCGGCCGCCCCATATTCGTATCTCCTAGAAAACCGGCAATCGGTGTCCCGATTGCCATCGCGAGTGCCGCGGCTATCCACAGCCTGTTTGTTTTCATCGTGACGCCTCTGTGTACGATCGAGGTTGCGGCGCGTACAGGATACGGCGCGCAACGCGCGCGCCGAACTTTCAAAGCGGCAGCGGCTTGCCGGCGTGTTCCGCCACCATGTATTCGGCATACCAGTCCGGCCAGTTCTCATCACGCTGGCCGCCCGTCCGCTTCTCGTGCTCGCCGTGCGCTAGCGCCGCACGCCACAGCGCGGCGGCGAGCTCGGTCGACGAGGTGAATGTCGTCACGTCACTGTCCACGCGTCCGGGCAATCGCGCGGTAATTTCCTGGAGCAGCCAGCTATTGCCGTCCGGATCGCTGAACGAGGCGAACGAGGCGTAGCTGCGCCGCTCCGGATCCGGACCGCTGAGACGGTCGCCCGGTCCGGCGCCGGGGTGGAATACTTCACTCACGTCGACACCGTGTTCTACGAGCTCGGCACGCGCCGCCACGATGTCGGATACGATGAGCCAGAGCGCCGGCGTGGTACCCAAGTGGATAGAGCCCGGCGAACCTGGAGGCGTGAACTGCACGGCCCGCGACCCGTCGCTCCTGACGAAGTCGGCATCGAGCCTCCAGCCCAGGCCGTCGTAGAATCGCTTGGCGCGGTCGACGTCCGACACAGGGATGACGGCAACTTCGAGTTTCATGTCGACCGTCCGCGATCCGGGGGTCTCGACTGCAGTTTCGCTGCGCGCTTGAGTATCGGTCATGTGGGGCTCCTTGGGTTTGAATGCCTTGCTGAGTTCATCCATGGCGGACCGGCCCCAATGTCCCGATCCGCGTTTTGGGCGGGAAAGGGGCGAGCCGCCCCGCTCTCTTCACTTATCTTGCCGCAGCGGCTTGAACGCAGCTCGAAGCTCGGCGGAGAAGAGCTCCGGCTGCTCCCACGCAGCAAAATGGCCGCCCTTGTCGACCTCGTGGAAATAGATCAGGTTGCGGTAGGCGCGCCTGGCCCATGTCTCCGGGGCGCGATAGCTCTCCCCTGGAAAGACAGTGATGGCCACAGGAAGCGAGATCTCGGAGGTCATCTCCGGACCGGCAAAAGCAGGACTGCGTCCGCCATACTCCCAGTAGATTCGGCTCGCTGAGGTCGCGGTGTCCGTCAGCCAGTACAGCGTGATGTCGTCGAGCACCTCATCCGGCGACTTTTCGGGATCGCTCTCGCTGTATGTCCAGCGCGAGAAGCCCGGATGCCCGAGCATCCATGCGGCGAGGCCGACCGGCGAGTCCATCAGGCCGTAGCCGATGGTCTGCGGTCGGGTGCCCATCATCACGGCGTAGGACCTGTTCCCCATTTTGGCGGACGCGCTGAGCGCGTCGAACGTCGCGCGTTCCTTCTCGGTCAGTCCCGCAGGCGCTGGGCCGCCGGCGGCGAGCACCGCGGCAATCTCGGGCGGTACGATCGCCGGCAGGTTGATGTGGATGCCGAGCAAACCTGCCGGCGCGAGGCGGCCCATCGCGTTCGAGACAGGGGACCCCCAGTCGCCGCCCTGCGCGAGGTAGCGTGTGTAGCCGAGGCGCTTCATCAGCTCCGCCCAAGTTCGCGCGATGCGGTCGGGGCCCCAGCCGGTGTCGGTCGGCTTGCCGGAGAAGCCGAAGCCCGGCAGCGAGGGCAGAACGAGGTCGAAGGCGTCCTCGGCGCGTCCGCCATGGGCGGTCGGGTCCGTGAGCGGACCGACGGTCTTGAGCAGTTCGAACACCGAGCCGGGCCAGCCATGCGTCATGATCAGCGGCAAGGCGTTCGGATAATGTGAGCGGACGTGGATGAAGTGAATGTCTACGCCATCGATCGTTGTCATGAATTGAGGCAGGGCGTTGAGCTTGGCCTCGACCTTTCGCCAGTCGTAGCTGGCGCCCCAATACTCGACGAGCGGCTTGATCTTCGCCAGCTGTATGCCCTGCGACTGGTCATCGACCGTCTCGCGATCCGGCCACCGTGTTTCCGCGATGCGCCGGCGAAGGTCCTCGAGCGCCGCTTGCGGCACCTGAGCTTTGAAGGGCCGGATCGAGCGATCTTCGGCCGCATTGGCGTTGGCCAGGGCGGAAAGGACGCAAAGCCCGAATGCCAGCGCGGTCGCCAACTTGAAGAGCTTCATGGTAGAACCTCCTTGCCCGGCGAATGGAACGTCACCGTTTGCTCGGTGAAGACGTTGCCTTCGGCGTCCACCACCTCGATCAGCACCTTGTGCTGGCCGCGCAGCATGCCCACCAAAATAATGGTGTTGCTCTGACCGTAATCCGCCCACGCCCAGGGCAGGTCGTCGACGGTGATGTGAAGGTGCCCGACCCGCGGGGACACGTTGCGCGCGGCCGGCCCTCCGACAGGCAGGATGCGCAAGTTCTCCACCCGGTACGGGATGAACACGACGCCTCCGGCCAACCGCCCCGGAAGCGGCGGCTCCACGATCAGCTTGGGCGGGGGTTCCTTGTCGACGGGAACAACCGTGCTCTGGGCGAACGCGCCGCTGGCGAACACCGTGCAGGCCGCGACCGTGGCAAGCGTCTTGATGAGGAGGTCCATTGCAGTCTCTCCCTTTGGAGATTCGCTACGCGCAGGTATCGCGAGGCGGCGGATGACGTGCACGTCCGGCGCGCCATCCCCGCCCAATACTTCACGTCTGCAACGTCTTGAACGAGGCGCGCAGCTCATCGGTGAAGTACTTCGGCTGTTCCCATGCCGCAAAATGGCAACCCTTGGGCGGGCGGCCGTAATGCAGAAGCTTCGGGAACGCGCGCTCGGTCCAACTCTTCGGTGCGGTGTAGATTTCACTGGGGTTCGCACTCACGCCGACGGGAATGGTGATGCCTTTGGCGTCAAAGAAGCCCGCCTTCGCCGTTTGCCGGAATTCCCAATAGAGCCGGGCTGACGAGATGGCCGTGTTCGTCAGCCAGTACAACGTGATATTGTCGAGGATGTCGTCGCGGGTAAGGCCCTCCGGCTCCCCATCGAAGGAGCGGGCGATCAGTGCATAGCTGTCCGCGTCGTGGTCAAGAATCCATGACGCCAAACCGGCCGGTGAATCGACGAGCCCGTAGAGCGTTTGCGGGCGAAGCGCCATCTCGTTGGCGTATCCCAGGCCGAACTTGTAGAAAAAGGCGACCTGCTCGTAGGCGCGTTTTTCGTCCGGCCCGAGATCGGCGGGAGGCGGACTGCCGGCAGCAAGCGCCTTCACAATCTCGGGCGGAATGGTCCCCGGCATGTTTGTGTGGATGGCGATCAACTCGGGAGGCGCCATCAGCGCCATCTGTTCGGTGATGAGGGCTCCCCAATCGCCGCCCTGTGCGACAAACCGGTTGTAGCCGAGGCGCTTCATCAGCACGGTCCACGCTTTCGCGATGCGCTCCGGACCCCAGCCGGGTTCGGTCGGCTTGGCGGAAAAGCCGTAGCCCGGCATCGACGGGATCACCACGTCGAACGCGTCGGCCGGGGTTCCGTCATGCGCCGTGGGGTTCGTGAGCGGATCGATGACCTTCAGCAGCTCGATGACCGAACCGGGCCAGCCGTGTGTGATGATGACCGGCAGCGCACCCTGATGCTTGGACTTCACGTGGATGAAGTGGATGTCGAGGCCGTCGATCTCGGTGATGAAATGCGGCAGCGACTTCAGATGCGCCTCGCACTTGCTCCAATCGTATTCGGCTCCCCAGTACTGGATGAGCTTCTGCATCGTGGCGAGTTGCACGCCTTGTGTGTCGCCTGCCGCCAACGTCGCCGAAGTCCGCCGAGAAGCTGCATCGGTGACCAGTTCGCGCTCGGGCCAACGCGTGGCGGCGACGCGCCGGCGTAGCTCGTCGATCTCCTCCTGCGGGAAGCTGACGGTGAAGGGACGGATGGAATCGCTCGTGGATGCGGCGGCCAATCGTGACGGGAGCAGGCTTGCGGCACCTGCGGCGATGCCGACCGCGGCAGTACCCAAAACCCGGCGACGATCTTGGTCGATTACTTCGGGAGTGTTGGTCGTATCCATGGGTCTCTCCTTAAGGTCGTGCATTTGCTCGAGGTGCTTGTGTGCTTCCCGATACCTACGCCCAGAAGAAGGGAATCGCCCGTTATGCGTTGTGAGCCCTTGTTAGTCGCTGCAAGCGCCGTTGTTTCCCGAGCAAATCGGCCGTTGCAGCCGACGTCCCTATGGTGTGCAGGCGATCCTTGATTTAAACTATGGGCTTTGAGGGCAGGCGGCTCCGAAAGAAGACGCCATGACTGCAACGGCAGATCAGACCAAAGACGGATTGTCGTTTGGTCCTTTCCATTTGGCTGCGGGTAAAAGGCTCCTCACAAGAGAGGGCGCTCCCGTAGAGCTAGGCTCGCGTGCCCTCGACATTCTCATCGCCCTGATTTCCACGCCGAATGAAATCGTCGGCAAGAAAGATCTGATGTCGCAGGTTTGGCCCGATGTCACAGTCGAGGAAGGCAGCCTGCGGTTTCACATAACCAGGCTTCGCAAGACGCTGGGCGATGGAAAGGACGGCGCGCGATATATCGCGACTCTTCCGGGGCGGGGCTACTGCTTCGTTGCACCCGTCTCGCGCTCGGGCGGTCCCAGCGACGATGCGCCTGTCATTGCCGCCAGGTTTCCGCATGCGAATCTCCCTAGCCGCTTGAGTCGGATGGTCGGCCGAGATGAGGACGTTCTCAAGCTGTCGGCTCGGCTGAACGCTTCGCGTTTCGTCACTATCGTCGGCGCCGGCGGCGTCGGCAAAACCACCGTCGCAATCGCGGTCGGGCATCATTTGATCGAAGCATTCTCAGGCGCGGTGCTGTTCGTCGACCTGGGCATGCTTGGCGATCCCGACCTGGTGACGACAGCCGTTGCCTCCATGCTTGGGCTGTCGGTTCAATCGAGTGACGCGACGCCCAATCTGATCGCCTATCTGCGCAACAAGCGGATTCTCCTGATCCTCGATACGTGCGAGCATCTCGTCGAAGCCGTGGCGACGCTGGCCGCAAGCATCATCGACGCGGCATCACAGGTTCACATTCTGGCGACAAGTCGCGAGGCGCTCAGGGTCGAGAGCGAGCATATATACCGGTTGGATGCGCTTGCCTGTCCGCCCGACGATCCGAGGCTGTCGGCGGCGGTTGTCCAGACGTTTCCAGCCATTCAGCTATTTGTCGAGCGCGCTGTGGCAGGTGGCGCGCGTTTGGAGGTCAGCGATGCGGAGGCCTTGCTCGTCGCAAGCATCTGTCGAAAGCTTGACGGAGTGGCGCTCGCGATTGAGCTGGCGGCCAGACGCGTCGAGTCCTATGGACTGCAACAAACGGCCGCGCTTCTCGATCAACGTCTGACGCTGCTGTGGCTCGGGTCGCGAATAGCGCCACCGCGTCAGAAGACCCTGCAGGCAACGCTGGACTGGAGCTTTGGGCTGCTTACCGAACTTGAACGCGTGGTGCTTCGCAGGCTCGCCGTGTTCGTGGGGCATTTCACACTCGATGCGGCGCTGGAAGTCGTCACAAGCGCTAGTCTCGACAGATCAACCGTCCTTGCCTCCATGGACAGTCTCGTTGCCAAGTCGATCGTGGCGACGCGTCCGATCGGAGCGATGATGCGCTACCGGCTCCTAGACACCACGCGCGCCTATGTCCTCGACATCAAGCTCGACGACGCCGAGATCGCCGATCTGGCGGTGCGCCACGCCGCCTATTATCGAAGATGGCTGGAGCAGACCGGGCTCGAATGGCCAAGCTTGGCGACCGGCGAGGAACGGACCCCTCACTTCGCCGCCATCAACAATGTTCGAGCCGCCTTGGAATGGTGCTTCGGCACCGACGGAAACACGGACATCGGCGTCGGGCTTGCCGCCGCTGCCGCGCCGGTTTTCTTGGCGATGTCGTTGCTGCCGGAATGTCATCGCTGGTCCGAGCGCGCGATATTCGCGCTTGACGCTGCTGCTCTTGGTGGGCTCGATGAGATGCATCTCCAAGCTGCGCTCGGTGTGTCCTTGATGTTCACGCGGGGAGGGCGCGACGCGGCGCGCGTCGCCCTGGAGCGAAGCTTCACGATCGCGGAAGAACGCGGCGATAAGCTCGATCAGTTGCATCTGTTGGGCCCGCTCAACATGTTCCATCTGCGGACCGGCAACTTTAAAACCGCCCTCCATTTCGCGAAACAATGCTCAGCCACAGCCGCGACGCTGGAGGATTCGGTCGCGATCGCTTTGGCTCATTCCGTTTTGGGGATATCGCTGCACCTTCGCGGCGACCTTGCCGAAGCCCGCGCCGAACTCGAGGCGGCGCTGGATCGCGGACCGCGCGCTCAGCGAACCACGACGATCTATCTCGGTTTCGAAGGCAAAATCCTGGCCAAGGCTATTCTGGCCAGGAACCTTTGGCTGCAAGGCCACCCGGATCAAGCCATGGAACGCGCCCGGCAGGCCATCGATGAGGCTGCCGCCATGGATCATTCGCTGACGCTGGCGATAGCCTTGATCTGGGGAATATCGGTATTCCTGTGGGCCGGCGAACTGGAGAGTGCTGAGGCATACATAGACATGCTCATTTCCCGCGCCGAATCCCATTCCATGGCTCCCTACCTGCTGGTTGGTCGAGGATTCAAAAGCGACGTCGCGATCGGTCAAGGCGACGCGAAAGGTGGCGTAGAGGGACTGCGAACTTCTCTCCAGAAGCTCCACGCGGCGCCTTACGAATTGCTCACAACTGCACTCAACCTCTCGCTGGTCAGGGGGTTGTCCGCGATCGGTCAGGTCGATGAAGCAATGGTGCTGGTCGACGATTCACTTGGTCAAGTCGAAAAGAACGGCGACCTATTGTACCTTCCGGAGTTGCTGCGGATGAAGGGAAACCTTGTTCTCCAGCTGTCGGAACGCAATCGCGCCGAAGCCGAGACATGCCTGTTGCAGGCGCTGGAATTGAGCCGCAGTCAGGGTGCGCGAGCATGGGAGCTGCGAACCGCAATCGACATGGCGACGCTGATGGCCGGGCGAGGAGAAGTCGACAGCGCTTGCGCGTTGTTACAGCCGGTATTCGAGCAATTCGTGGAAGGCCTGAGTACAGCAGATTTGAAGGCCGCCGGGCGCCTATTGGCGACGCTGCGCTAGCTGCAGCCGATGCACGTTCACATTTTTGCAGACGGCCGGACGTCAGCTTTTGGCGTATCCACGCCTTTTCGACGGGTTGATGGCGGACAAATATCAGATGGGACGGATCGATCTCGCTGGGGCCAGTCTGATCCGTATAAACGCTCGTATTCGGTAGGAAATCGTTTCGCGAAACGCCCCGTTTGATACTGCAAAGCTGTACAATTGTGCCCAACATCAGATTGGATGCAGTCTCAACAAACATGCAGTTCAGACAGTCGATTACGCGTCTTTGTTAAAGTCGCGCCGTACCAAATGCAGTACCGGAACCTGAAACGATTGATGCAGTTCGTCGCTGATCAGCCATAAGCCGCGGGCGGCCTTGTACGGCAGGGGCTGAACGAAACTCATTCACGTTCCCTCGCTACTCCATGAGACCCCTCATTTCCTTTCTTGCTGCCTCAGTACGGAACTCAAGGTACTTGGCCAAATCGGCGAGATGGAGCCCTTGGCACACTTTTGACTGTCCTCGATCCTCACGAGCGGAAGGGCAATTCTCCCATGAAAATCTTTCGGACCAACTTCGTTGGCGTCAGGTGGAAGAAATAGTCTCGCAGACGTCATCGATCGGGATGATGGCCTTGCCTCCATACTGAGTCATCAAAAGCAGTGCAGTGTTCATTCCAGGTTGCTATCCCCTGTTAGGAGCTTGGCAGACTAGCCAACCGCCCAACGGGTTCAACGGCCGGGCAGGGGGGCGGCGCGTGCAAAGGGTGGGCGCGACGTAAGCCGGCCGGGGGTTCAAGTCGCTAGACCGCTACATTGCAAGACCCACTATTGAGGGGGTGTTCTTCTGCTATCGTCGGCATGCGGCCTGACAGCACCGGGATCCAGCGTGACGAGCTCGAAAGTACGAGTCGGACGATGGTGAGGAAGCCGCGTAAAGTCACCCGGGAAGGGGAAGACGTTCTCGTAGGCATATCGGTGGACGTGATACATTCTGGCCACCCTTCAGCGGTTTTAAATTTGCCGCCGACCAGGATCATTGACTGTAGCAGCGAACTGGGCTGCATCAAGGGCTCGGCTCTTTCGATGTCGCCGACATCATCCGAGGCCGTGGCGGCAACGATGCGCTGAACGGCGCTGGCACGATGTTACATAAGTCTCGCAAAGAACAACCGATTAAGGACAAGCGGAGTGATGCAGCACGAAGAAGCGAAATCGTGACCCAGCGCAGCTCGATCTACTCGACTGGGCAGCGAGCGCCCGATCGCCAAGATCATCAGCGCCATCCCGCATCGCGAAACGGATGTGGAGGGAACGCCACATGCAGTAACCGAACAACCCGCCGCATATCATGCCGATGCGGAGGCGGGCATGAGCGTGGCGGCCTTACTGATGCAGCATGAGCCGGTCCATGGGCGCGTTTACTTCGGCCAACCTAGCCAGCGCTTGCTCGACTTTTTGAGCCGAGGTGTCAGTGCGCTTGATGTGCCGGATCATTTGCCGCGTCAGTCGCGCGAGCCTGGCGGCGCGATATACATCGCCGTATCTCGCAGTTTCAAGGTGGAGGGTCGCGAGCCTCATGGGCGACAATTCCAATTGTCTAGCGGTAGAATTCGCGAATCCGCCTTTCGTTCCGCTGTCCGACCTTACGCTCGCAAAGAGCTGGCCGGAGGGCCGTGACGAATGAGAGGCCGGCCCTCACATGTTGCTGCGCGGTCTGAGGCGCCGGAGTCGATCCGCGGGTTGCTGCACTCTGCGGCGAGTTCGAAATAGAGATCATCTCCAAGAGCCGCTATCCGAAGGATGGCCAAACCCGCGCCGTCGGCTCAGTCCGCCGGCTGATCGACCATCATGGCACCGAGCATGCCCGGCTGAGGGCCGCGGCAACCATGCCCTGATTGAGGAAAGCAGCTTGACGGCCGTCTCGGACTAGCTGCTGGCCTGTCCGGATCTGGTGGAGCAAGGCATGGCTGCCGTGCTCGAGGTTTCGACGCGATACCGCTCGGCGCATACATGGCCATCGTGAATGAGCTGCGCGGCCGCCTTCATCAGGGGCATGCCCTGGCCGGTATCGTCTATGTGCACCTTCGGCGCCTCAGGGAGAGCTCGCTAATGGCAAAGGAGACGATTCGGTCCCGCATGGCCAAGGCTGACGCCAGCGAGGCTAAAAAGGGCCGCCAAGGATTCACCAAGCGCCAGCGCCGGCGCGAGGAACTGACCGCGCTCGGCAAGAGGATGCTCGCGGTAGAGGCGTCATTGCCGCAAGGCGAGTTCGGCCCATGGCTGCGCGACCAGCCTATCCCCTGCGATTTGGCTTTGAAGGCGATGCGGCTGGCCCGCGCTGTTGCCTAGAAGCGATCGGCCCTACCAAAGAAGAGGCGCGCTCCCTTGTTTCGCGCCGTCTCCCCATCTAGCCTGAACTACTTTCAGTTGAGGGGACGGGTATGAAAATCCCGGTCGGATTTACCCAATGGGGCTTCAAGATGGGGCAGGAAGACGCACGGAAGTAAAATGGTCTCCCAGTCGGATAGTCTGATAGTCTGAATGCCGCCAGGCCCAGCTTTGAGAGGACATCCGGCAATGCAGCAGCGAATGATCGCATTGCGCCACTCTTGTAGTCCCTGACCTCGATCAAATTAATGCGACTGCTTGAGACTTGGGGCAATCGCGACAATTGCCCTATCGGAACGTGTGAGCAGTGCTATGGGCAAATCGGGATGCGCGCATTCTTTCGATTGGTTGCCGTTATGATCGTGGTGTCCGGCGTGACCGGTTGCACTAGTATTTCCTACTACGCGCAGTCCGTGAAGGGTCATCTGCAGATCATGACGGCGCGCAAGGATGTCGGAAAACTGATCGGGGATCCTTCGACGCCGAACGCATTGCGCGCCCGAATGGCATCGGCGAGCGCCATACGACAGTTTGCAACAGATGAACTAGCGCTGCCCGACAACAATAGCTACCGCAGCTATGTTGATATCGGTCGGGACTCGGTGACATGGGCCGTCTTCGCCGCGCCGGAATTCTCGCTGACGCCACGAACATGGTGTTTTCCCGTTTTCGGCTGCGTCCCCTACCGGGGATATTTCTCCAAGAAGTCTGCGACTGAAACCGCTGTCGAACTTCAAGGACAGGGCATGGACGTCTATGTGACGGGCATCACTGCATATTCCACGCTTGGCTGGTCAAGTGACCCGCTGCTAAGCACGATGCTCAGCCAGGATGAAACGTATCTTGCAGGGCTGGTTTTCCATGAACTGGCCCACCAGCGCGTCTACGTGCACGACGATTCCGCATTCAACGAGGCGTTCGCTGTCGCCGTCGAAACAACCGGCGTGAAAAAATGGCTGCGCGCGGCTGGCGATACTGCCGAATTGCGCCGTTACGAAGCCGTCCGGAGGCGCAGCGCCGAATTTCTGGCGCTTGTGTCGCAGACCCGGGACGAGTTACGTCACGTCTACGACGACGCCGGTACCTCGGAGCAGAAGTGGGCGGCGAAAGCAGCCGCGATCGAACGGCTGCGAATGCGCTACCGGCAGATGCGCGACAGGCGCTGGGGTGGATACCGGGGATACAATGCTTGGTTCGCTTCCCCAATCAACAACGCCAAGCTCGCCGCGACTTCCGTTTATAGCGATCGGGTTCCAGCGTTTCTCCGCTTGTTCGACCTGTGTTCGGGCGACTATGCACGGTTCTACGCGTCGGTTCGACGGATTGGCGCACTAGACGAAGCTCACCGCGCCGAAGCACTTGCGGCGGCAGATAACTGTTATTGAGCCGGTCAAATGTGAAGGCCCGAAGCGTCGCGGTTTATGAATTGTTTTGGTGGATGAGTCGCTTGATGCACTCGGCAGCCGACGAAGGAGTTGAGTGGATCATTGGTCGGCCGAGCTCCAAAACCTCTCCGACATCATGGGCCGGGAGCCGTCGGTCTGCTTCGGATCAGCGGCTGGCGAACGCGGACATAGCTTGTCGGAAGCTCCCGAGCAAATGCCGGCTTCCTAATTTCTACGCCCG
>NZ_JAMYQT010000082.1:0-16718 GCF_040320985.1 Mesorhizobium sp. M0571 | reverse complement strand
CGGGCGTAGAAATTAGGAAGCCGGCATTTGCTCGGGAGCTTCCGACAAGCTATGTCCGCGTTCGCCAGCCGCTGATCCGAAGCAGACCGACGGCTCCCGGCCCCTATGCTGCCGAGAAGCAATGCGCCGCTAAGCCGACATTTGCAGCAAATGCGGCATGCGCTAGCAGTCAAGAGTTCCGGTATCAGTCGTGGAGCTTTGTCATATCGACTTGTTATAGCCAACCGCCCGAAAAACCGGCTCGGTGCAGTCCCGCGATGATGGCCGGCACGCGGCGCATCAGGCGCCACACGAAGCCCGAGCGGTAGTTCTCTATCATCAGAGTGATCGGCCCCTGATTGATGCCGACATGGTCCGGCGATACCCAACCGCAGGGCCGGCCGTCGGCGGCTGCTATTGTCGGATTGAAGCTTGCGGTGAAGCCGTAAGGGTTGCCCTCTTGCAGGTCGATCTCGTGGAAATAGCGCAGTGCCGGCAGAACGATCTCTGGCGCGAAGGGCAATGAGGTAATCGCTGCCCACGGCGACAACGTCCCATCATCAGGGCCGAATGGCGCACCGCGCGCCAGATAGCCGAAGAAGCGGCGGCCACCGACCGTGATTTGGCGTTTTGTCGGGCTTGGGCCGTCGCTGGCGGTGATGCCCCAGCAATTCTCGCCATAACCGCTGAAGCCCTTCGGATTGCGAATGGCGTAGTCGCGTTGCAGGTAGGTTGCCTCGCGGCTGTTCTCGAAATAGTCGCAGTCGTGGTTGCGCATGGAAGCATCGCGGATGCCGCGAAAATCGATCCAGATATGCGAGAGCTGGTGGATGAAAAGTGGACCGGCGTAAACCAGTTCCCGGCCATAGAGCTTTTTCCACTTGTAGGTGGATAGCCAGGCCGCGTAGCTCTCGGGCGGCAGCGGATGGGTTGGCGAGCCGAGGCCCAACACATAAAGGATCACCGCTTCGTCGTAGCCTTGCCAGCGATAGCGCAGGAAGCCTTTTCCAGGCCGCCAGCCATGGGTGAGGGTGGCGCCGCCGTTCTGCGCCCATCGCCAGTCGGCGCGCCGGTAGAGCGCATCGGCAAGCCGCCGGATTTGCAGTTCGGATTCATCGTCCTCGCCAAAATAGGCGCCGGCGGCCAGCGCACCGGCAAGCAGAAGTGCCGTATCGACCGTGGACAGCTCACACTTCCAGACGCGGCGGCCGGTCTCCATGTCGAGGAAATGGTAGTAGAAGCCCTTGTGGCCCGTTGCGTCGGCTTCGGGCCCTTGCGGCGCGTTCCAGAAGAAGCGAAGCGTGGCGAGCGTCCGTTCAGCGGCGGCGGCGCGCGTCATGAAACCGCGCTCGACACCGACGGGATAGGCCGACAGGGCGAGCCCGACGGCGGCGATGCTGGCCGGTGACCCCGGGGTGTTGCGGTCGGCGATCAGGCCATTCGCCGGGTTGGCCTCTTTGAGAAAATAGTCGAAGGACAGGCGCTGGATGTCCGAGAGAAGCTCGTCGTTCTGCGGGTGGTCGCTCGATGCATCCATGGCTGTCGATATAGACGGGTTCGCTGCGCTTCCCACCTTTTTGGTCGTCTTGTCGCCTTTGGGTCATGTCACGACGATGCTCGCGCTGGCCCAGGTGTCTCTATAACTAGGTTCGAACACCAGAAGCCGCCATTCCGCTAATGGCCCGATCAAGACGTTCGGCGCATTGCCGCTAAGCGTCCGCTTTGCTGCGCAATCCCGCCGTGTGCAGGTCTTTTCACTATGCGGCCGCCGAATCCATATGAGGACTTTGCAGGCCTAGTCGAGGGCAGAGCAATACGCTAGCTTCTCACTGACTTCGATCGGCTTCTCCGCGGTTTGCAGCCATCCCAGCAGGATCGCAGCTTCGGGAAACATGGGTGCTGGCGAGCATCATCGCGCCATGGCGTAGAAAAGGCGATGGCTCCCCGGCCGAACGAAACTGCGAACTCCGAGCTGCCGATTCCCCTCAGTACTACGCCAGAGCCCATTGTCAGGTTGCGGAAGCGTGATCGCGACCGCGCCGAGCGGATTCCGCTTGCCGGTGGCCCGAAGCCGACATTGAGGGAGCGGGCCGGCTCGCTGGCTGTTGAGAAGGGTGAAGTCCGGACAAAAGATCTGACCGACATCGGCGTTCCTCGCTGCTGCCTCGCCAGGATGTGCGAGGAAGGTTTGCTCATGAGGGCGGGCTATGGACTGTACCGCGCCGCAGGTCCCAAAGCAGCCTGATCGCACGATACGAACAGCTCTTGCGGGCGTAAGATGCGGACGAAAACCGAAGTAGCATTAGATAGGCTGGCGTACGAAAAGGCGGGGCTTGTATTTCTGATGCTCGCATTTGTAGACAGTGCTCGATTAGGGAGAGTCAGTCGCCGCCTTGGCCGACAATTGCAGATTGTCAAAACTCCACGCTCAACAAATGCCGGCACCATTGGCTGCGTGTCCGTGATTGAATCTTGGAGTGGCCACCGGAGGCACGCGTGGCTCCCAGGACATCAATCAACGGACGCCAGGGCGGGGCGCGACATTACGGCTGTCGGCCTTCAGATCGGCTTTTCAGCCGAAACGGTTCACGCGGAAGCTTGTAAGCATGGGGTGCGGGTTGCTGGAGGCGATCTCCCTCGCAAGCAACTCACCAGCGATGAGTCCGAACGTGGCGCCGCTGTGGCTGAAGGCCACGTATACGCCGGTGACAGCCTCGACGGCGCCAAGCACAGGCTCGCCATCGCCGGGGATCGGCTTCGGGCCGACGGCATAGCCGTTGAGTTGGAGCCGGGATTCCCATCGAGCACGGCACTGGCTTCGTCGAATAGCCTTAGGACGGCCGAGTCCAAGACCAGTGCGCCGTCGGGCGTTGGACGCACGGCCACGCGCGGCGTGTTCAGCACCGCGCGGAGAGCGATCTTGATCGGTCTGGTCTTTACGAGCAATGAGATCGGCGTGGTGTCGAGGAGATGAACGCCAATTTCGGCGATCGGAGCGGCGGCGGCGGAGCTTCTCTTGAAGAGGTTGATGGCCGCCACGTTACTTTTCGAGCACCGTGTCCTGGCGGCCCCCTTGTGGTGCTTGCGCAACTCCGCCTCGACGTCATGGGCAATGCGGGCGAAGAACGGATTCTGAATGTCGCCGGACACGAAGCCGACGAGAGGCAATTGCCCGCTGCGCAGCGCCTGGGCGACGCGGTTGGCCCGATAGCCCAACCTGTCGGCTGCCTCGATGACGCGAAGCGCAGTCTCGTCGCCGACATAGCCGTAGCTGTTGAGCGCCCGCGCAGCCGTCGCACGCGATACGTTTGCCGCGGCGGCAACGTCTTTCAGGGTGATCCCCTTCTGCGTCAAGACCTATCGATCCTCCGGCGACCTGGGCGGCATGCCGGGAGCATCCGGCCCAGCATTGCAGCCACCCTTGTGCCGCATATCGGTGCGTTCTCAAAGTACCAAGGCCGCTTGTGCACGTTCTTTCCGCAAATAGGATTTTAATCTTGTTGCCGGGCCGACCGGCGGGTCAAGTGCCTCTAGGCACGCAATCGTTCCGGCATCTCATAACCTGTACCCAAACATAGATGTTCGCCGTTCGTGGCCTTTCATTCAAAGCGAGATAGAAAGGGCAGGAGTGGACAAAAACCGCTCTCAGCGGGATCGAATATCGCACGATCAGCGAACATCGGTGGTTGCATGTCCCCGCAACCACCGCGCTTATAAACCTCGGAGGGCTCTAGCGTCACCTTTGGGCTCGGACAGCATTACGAGTCGGGCAGACATCATTTGGTGCCGTAAGTCACTGGGTTCGCCACTGTATACGAGTACATGCGAAGGATCTGGCTGGGCTGACCACCACTTGCCCTTTGTCTTGGTTGCAAAGACAGCCGATTGGGCACTCATTTCCTAGTGATTGTGCACGAGACGATTTCGCTGGTGAAAGTGGTAGGCTGGACAACAGGTTCCGAAACGCTAACCACTTGCGGTCGCATTAGGATGGCTTGGTCGTGGAACGCAAAGGGGTGATCCGATTTCGTCCCGCGATGCGGTACAATCAGAGATCAAGCAAAACGTCGCCTTGTGGGCGGCTGCAGCACGCCAGTATGTAACCTGCCGATTTGTCCTCCAAGGTCAGCCCGCCTAGGTCATCCATGACGACTTCGCCGGACAGCTTGGCGATCCGGCACGTACCGCAAACTCCCTGCTGGCAGGCGGTGGGGACGTAGACGCCACATTGGCGCGCCGCTTCCAGCAGGGTCTCTCCGGGCGCGCAGTGATGCGCAATGCCGGAGCGGGCGAAGCGGACCGAAGACGAAATCTTTGAAGCCAATACTGAACGCGAACTGTTGCCGCCTCCGAAGCTCTCCTCATGATACTGTGAAGGGGCGAGGGCGATCGCGTCCAGGCAGCCGCGTGCCGCCTTCATGTAGGATTCCGGCCCACAGGCAAAGACGGTGCGGCTGTGGAGATCGGGAACCAGATTGAGGAGCATCTGACTGTTAATGCGTCCAGTTGGACCGGTCCAGGCTGGGTCTTCCTGACGGCAAATGCAAGTCACTTGAACATTGGGAAAGCGAGCAGCAAGTGCGTCCAGTTCGAGCCGAAAGATGATGTCGTCCGGCGTTCTCGCACTGTGAATGAAGTGGATATCCTGGTCGGCTGCGCGGTCGGTAAGTGCCCGCAGCATCGACATGACGGGAGTTATCCCGCTGCCACCTGAAAGGAAGAGGGACTTTCCATGCGGCAGATCGTCGAGATTGAACGAGCCGAGCGGCCCTTCGATCTCGATCCCATCGCCCGGCCTCAAATTGTCATGGAGCCAATTCGAAACGAGCCCGTCCGGCGTCCGTTTCACGGTGATCTGAAGGTCGAGCGGTCGCGTCGGTGGTGACGACACAGAGTAGGAGCGCGTCACCGCGGCACCGTCGATCCTCAGGTGCACCAGAACATACTGGCCAGCGCTGAAGCAGAACATCCGATCAGAAGCGGGTGTGAGAACGAATGTTTTCACATCGTGCGTTTCGTCGATCACGCGCCGGCAGAGCACAAGCTGCGGTGTGGTCTGTGCCCACTGCCGGTGACGCTTTGTTGGGACGAAGCCGGAGGCTCCTAAGGCCGCGTGTGCATTCATCATTCAACTCGGGTTTGAAGTCGAGCCAAGATGCCACTTCAAACCTCGCTGAACAGCCGCGCAATCCTACCTTTATGATCGGCAATTTCGATTAAACTTCCAGTGACATTACAGCCACCTGGAGAGCTCGGATGCCTTTGCGAATAATAGGTTCGTGTTTGCGACGCGCGAGTATCGCGGTGTGGACTGGCTGATGCAGCGTCGGCGCTCCCTCGACGAGGAACGATGGGAGTTCAGCAGTGAACCTGCGCGCATCGTCGCTGCGCATATAGCAGGTGCCGCCCGTTCGTCGGAGCATGATCTCCGCCAGAGTTTCCGATCCCGTCGAAAGCCGACAGATCGCCAACTCGGCCAGCAGCTCTGCGTGCGTCTTTTCCAGCACGGCGGTGTAGCCCGGGCGAATGTAGGTTTCAGGGTCGACGTCGGACAGCGTTCCGGCGGTCGTCGAAACCATCACATATTCCTCGACCATCAGATGTTCGTAGGCGATCTCAGGCAGGTAGCGAGGCGCATAAAGCACGGCGATATCCAGATTTCCCATGCTTAGGTCGCTGACCATCTGGTTCGAATAATCCGACTCGACATGGATCGAGGATTTTGGAAGGGCCTGGCACAGTGTCTCGACCCATCCGGGCAGGACCGACCGGGTCATGCCTACCTGTGCGGCGATGCGCAAGGTGCCCTCGAAACGGTTGAACGCTCGCACATCGTGTCGAGCTTGCGACCAGGTTGACAGCAGGGATCTGGCGTAGGCTTCGAACCGCCGTCCGGCGGCTGTCGGCTCAGCACCGGCGCGCCCGCGCTGGAAGAGCTCGGACCCGATCGCGCTCTCCAGATTCTTGATCCGGGTGCTGATCGTCGACTGGGTCAACCCCAGCCGATCGGCGGTGCGATTGAAATTTCGCGACTCGATGATGTCGAGAAAGGTTTCGATGTGATCTAGCTGCACGTGACCTCCAATCGAAAAAGTCGATCATATTGCGCTGGATCATAAGCTTGATCAAACAATACTCAAGGCGGAAGCTGCATGGGAGAATTCGGCCGGCAGCATCGACCAGGCTGAAGCTACGGAGCTGAGCAACGTGTTCATAGTCGACTGCGATTGTCACAATTACTGGTCAAGCGCCACCGTATTGGAGCCTTACCTTTCCGGCCTATGGAAGGACATGTTCGTCGAAGGCGAGAAGACAGGTCCCGTTGGCGCCTTCCCGCATGGCCATCGTCCCTGGTTTCATCCGCAGGACTTCTCCCGCAAGGACGTCCGTCCGAAAACGGAAGCCGACAACTATCTCATCATGAAAGAGAAGCACCTCGACAAGTACAAGGTCGATGTGGCGATCCTGACCGGCGATGAGCCGATCGAGGCTTCCACCCTCGCCAATCCCTATTATGCCAGCGCCCTCGTCAGCGCCTACAATGACTACCAGATCGACCAGTGGCTGCCGAAGGACGATCGCTTCATGGGCTCGATCATCATTGCGCCACAGGATCCGAAGCTCGCGGCCGCCGAGATACGCCGCTTGGGCAATCATCCCCGGATGGTTCAGGTTCTTGCCTCGCAAGGCTCCGTCAAGCCGTATGGCGACCCGTTTTACCACCCGATCTATGAAGCATGCGCCGAAGTGGGGCTGCCCTTTGCCATTCATCTGGGCGGCCATGGCGGCGTGAATTCGACCGCGATTGCTCCTGCCCCGACGACGTTCTTCTGGGAGACGCACGCCATCCTGCACATGTCGGCGATTTCACATGTCGCAAGCATGATTGCGCATGGCGTGTTCGAAAAATGGCCGGACCTCTACTTCGTCATCATCGAATGCGGCGTGGCCTGGGTGCCGTCGGTATTGTGGCGCCTGGATGCGGATTACAAAGCGCTGCGCAAAGAGACGCCATGGCTGAAGATGCTGCCGTCGGAATATTGCCGGCGCAACATCCGCTTTTCCACGCAGCCGCTGGAGCAGCCCGCAAACATTCAGCATCTCTGGTCCACTCTCGAAGCGATGGACGGGGAAAATACGCTGATGTTTGCCTCCGATTATCCGCATTGGGATTACGACGACGCCAACACGCTGCAAATCCCTCCCGCCTGGAAGAGCAAGATCATGGGGCTGAATGCGCTGGAGGTCTACAAACGCATCCCCCGCGCGCAAGCGGCGAATGCCGCCTGAGGAAGCAGACGATGCCCGAGAAGACATATATCTGCCGTGTCGACGAGATCGAAACCGGATCTGCCTTCATCGCCAAGATCCGCAGCCTTTCGGTCGGGGTTTTCCGCATCGGAGATTCATTCCACGCGCTGCTGAACGTTTGTCCGCACCGCGGCGCTCCGCTTTGCGAGGGACCGCAATGCGGAACAACGGCACCGGTTGAACAGGCGCAATTCATCTACCATCGCGAAAACGAGATTGTGCGGTGCGCCTGGCATGGCTGGGAATTCGATATCAAATCAGGCGCGGCTTTGGTCGATCCGTCCGTTCGAGCGCGCACATTTCCAGTCACCGTCGAGGCAGGGAGCATCTATGTGACGGCCTGATTGAGGTATGGATTTGAGGAGCTAGAAGAAAAGGTGATCGCGGCTAATGAGCAGATTTCTTCACAGGTGATTGACGAACAATAACGCGGAAAATCCGCAATGGGAGAGTCAAATGTCAGAGTCTGAATACAAGCTTAGTATCGCTCAAAGCCTGATTGGTCGCGACAAGGTTTCTCGTCGCGACTTCATTCATCTTGGGCTGGCCACGGGGCTGACCGTCGCCGCTGCGGACAAGCTCTTCGTCAGCACGGCACGGGCCGAACCGCTGCAGGGCGGCTTCGCCAAGCTCGGCATGGCACATGGCGCAACAACGGATTCGATCGATCCGGCCGGCTACCCGGATACGTTCACACAAACCGCGTTCTCGGGCTCGATGTCCAACAGCCTCACCGAGGTCGACGCGAAAGGCAACGTCCAACCGGACCTGGCCGAGAGCTTTGAATCATCGGACGGGGCCAAAACCTGGGCCTTCAAGCTGCGCAAGGGCGCAACCTTCCACAACGGCAAGAATGTAACGGCGGACGACGTCGTGGCTTCGCTGCGCTATCATATGGGCGACGAAACCAAATCGGCGGCGAAGCCGCTGCTTGAGCCCGTCGCGAGCATCAAGGCGGATGGCCCGGAAACGGTTGTCTTCACGCTGAAAAGCGGCAACGCCGATTTCCCCTACATCATGAGTGACTACCATCTGGTCATCATGCCGGCCAAGGACGGCAAGGCGGATTGGGGATCGGGCGTTCGCACCGGTGCTTTCGTGCTTGAGAATTTCCAGCCCGGAGTTTCGGCAAAACTCAAGCGCAATCCGAACTACTTCAAGAACGGCAAACCCTATCTCGACGAGGTGGAGTTCATCGCCATCACCGATCTCGCCGCTCGCATGGCCGCGTTATCGACAGGCGAGGTGGACTATATTGGCCGCGCCGACCTCAAGACCCTAGGCATGTTGAAACGCAATCCCAAGGTGGAGATCGTAGAGGTCACCGGCTATGGCCACTATACCTTGCCGATGAATGTCACGGTGGCGCCGTTCGACAATCCAGACGTCCGAATGGCTTTGAAATGGGCGATCAACCGTCAGGAGATCGTCGACAAGATCTTTCTCGGCCACGCCACTGTGGCCAACGACAACCCGATCGCGCCGGCGATCAAATTCGCTACGAATCCGCAGCCGCAACACAGTTTTGATCCCGAAAAAGCCAAGCACTATCTGAAAAAGGCCGGAATGGAAAAGCTGAAGGTGGACCTCTCGGTCGCCGATGCCGCTTTTGCAGGCGCTGTGGACGCGGCTGCCCTCATCCGCGAGACGGCAGCCCAGTGCGGCATCGACGTAAACGTCGTGCGTGAGGCTGAGGACGCCTATTGGGACAATGTCTGGCTCAAGAAACCTTGGTGCGCTTCCTATTGGAGCGGTCGCGCGACGGCCGACTGGATGTTCACGCAAGCCTTCGCCGCGGACTCCAGCTGGAACGAATCGTTCTGGAAAAATCCCCGCTTCAACGAGTTGCTTGTCCAGGCGCGCGCCGAGACGGACGAGGCCAAGCGGGCGGCAATGTATGCCGAGATGCAGCAACTGACCCATGACGATGGCGGCAGCATCGTGCTGGTCTTCAACAATTTTGTCAGCGCCAAATCCAGCAAGCTCGCACATGGCGAGGTGGCGCCGAACTGGGAGAACGATGGACTGAAGATGGCCGAACGCTGGTGGATCGCCACTGCGTGAGAGTGCGGGCCGGACCCGCGATGGCTATTAGGCTCCGGCTTGCAACCGCGTGCCCTGACTGGTGTGGCAGGGCGGCGGCAGCAACGAGAAAAGCATACCCATGAACCCCGTCGCAAGAACGGTTCTGCAGCGCCTTGGCCTCGGCCTGGTCACGCTGTTCATCGTGTCCATCATTATCTTCTCTGCGATTGCAATGCTGCCGGGCGACTTCGCCAAGGCGATGCTCGGGCAATCCGCGACACCCGAAACGGTCGCCGCCTTCCAGCGAGAAATTGGCATCGACCGTCCGCCTGTCGAGCGCTACTTCGTCTGGGTCGGGCAGATGCTCCACGGTGATTTCGGCTCTTCGTTCGCGAGCCGCACCGGGTACCGGCGCACCGTGGCCGAGATCATCGCGCCACGCCTCTACAATACGATGTTCCTTGCATCGATGACCGCGCTGATAGCAGTTCCGCTGGCCCTGGGACTGGGCATCCTCGCTGCGCTCTACCGCAATGGCTGGTTCGACCGGCTGGTGAACGCAGTGACGCTGACAACCATTTCGTTCCCGGAGTTTTTTGTCGCCTATATGCTTGCCTACCTCGTCATCTCGCGCGACACGTTCATCGGATCCGAGTTCGCACAATCCCTGCCGCACTGGCTTGCGGTCTCACTGAACTGGATACTCAACGCAGTTCCCAAGTTCCCGACATTGTCGAATGTGAACGACCAGACGCCGTTTTGGGAGCATGTCTGGAGAGTAGCCTTGCCGGCGATCACGCTTACGCTCGTCATCGTTGCCCACATGATGAGAATGACACGAGCGGCGATCATCAACATGCTGGCAAGCCCCTATATCGACATGGCGCGTCTCAAGGGAATGTCGCCCATGGCAATTGTACTCAGGCATGCCTTGCCCAACGCATGGGCTCCGATCGTCACGGTGGTGGCGTTCAATCTTGCTTATCTCGTCGTCGGAGTGGTCGTGGTCGAGGTCGTGTTCGTCTATCCGGGCATTGGTCAGCTGATGGTTGATGCGGTGAAATCCAGGGATGTTCCGGTTGTCCAGGCCTGCGCCCTGATTTTCGCCGCGACCTACATCCTGCTCAATCTGACCGCCGACATCATTTCGATCGCCACCAATCCAAGGCTCTTGCATCCACGATGACCAGCTACGAACCCATCGCTCAGGTTCACAGGCTGAGGCGCTCGCGCACCACCCGGGCGAAGACGGCGCTGAAGAAGGCACCCTTCAGTGCATGGTTCGGCATCCTCGTGATCCTCGGCTATGTCATCGTTGCGGTGTTCGCGCACTGGATAGCCCCATACGGCGAAACGCAGGTCTTCAGCGAAGCCTTCGCACCGTGGAGCCAGCAGTTCAAATTGGGAACCGACCAGCTCGGCCGCGATATGCTCACACGCTTGATCTACGGAGCGCGCAACACCATCGGTATCGCGGTCGCCACCACATTGCTGTCCTTCGCGGTTGGCGTCTCGCTCGGCCTTCTTGCCGCATTGTACAGGGGATGGCTCGACCAGATACTGTCGCGTGCCGTGGATGTGTTGATGTCGATCCCAAGTCTGATCTTCGCTCTGGTGCTGCTCTCGATCTTCGGCTCGTCGATCACCAGCCTGATCATCATCATCGCGCTGCTCGATTCCACGCGCGTGTTTCGGCTATCACGTGCCGTCGGGCTTAACGTGGCCGTGATGGAATATGTCGAGGTGGCGCGATTGCGCGGCGAAGGCCCGAAATGGATCATCGCCAAGGAAATCCTTCCCAATGTCATGCCGCCGCTGGTCGCGGAGTTCGGCTTGCGATTTTGCTTCGTATTCCTCACGATCGCGGCACTGTCCTTCCTGGGTGTTGGTATTCAGCCGCCGACCGCTGATTGGGGGTCGATGGTGCGCGAGAATGCGACCCTGATCACCTACGGCGATGTTACGCCGCTGCTGCCGGCCGGCGCCATCGCCCTCCTCACGGTGTCCGTGAATTTCGTAGTGGACTGGTTCCTGCACGCAACCAGCGGGTTGCGCGATGAGAAATAGCGGTCCCGGCTTGCGCGAAAAAGGCAAGGATCTACTTCAGATCCGCAATCTGCATGTGGAAGGTTTCTCGGACGAGCGGTGGCATCCCATTGTCCGCGGGGTCGATCTGGCGCTGAAGCGGGGGGAGGTTCTGGGCCTGATCGGCGAGTCTGGCGCCGGCAAATCCACCATTGGCCTTGCGGCGATGGGTTACGCCAAGCCGGGCTGCCGTATCACACAGGGCTCGATCCTGTTCGACGGGATCGATCTTCTGGCACTCAACGAGACAGGGCGCCGCCGCCTCAGAGGCTCCCGCATTGCCTATGTCGCGCAAAGCGCAGCGGCCTCTTTCAATCCGGCCCACCGACTCCTCGACCAGACTGTTGAAACTGTAGTGGCGCATGGGATTGCCAGCCGCGAGAAAGCGAACCGGAGTGCGGTCGATCTTTATCGGCGTCTTCAGCTTCCAGATCCGGAGACCATCGGCTTCCGCTATCCTCATCAGGTTTCCGGCGGACAATTGCAACGCGCAATGACCGCGATGGCGATGGCTTGTCATCCGGACCTCATCGTCTTCGACGAGCCAACGACGGCACTCGATGTGACGACGCAGGTCGAAGTTCTCGCCGCCATTCGCAACATCGTGCAGGAATTCAACACGGCTGCAATCTATGTGACGCATGATCTGGCGGTGGTGGCGCAAATGGCGGACCGCATCATGGTTTTGCGTCATGGACTTACCGTGGAGGAGGCTGAAACACGCCAGATGCTCGCCTCGCCCAGCCAGGAATATACCAAAACGCTCTGGGCCGTGCGCAAGCTCGCCAAGCCCGAAGTTCCGGCCGATGAATATCTGCTTACGATAGACAACATCACCGCGGCTTACGCCCGGACGGTCCAGGTGCTCCAGGATGTCTCCATCAAAGTTCCACGGGGAAGAACAGTGGCTGTGGTGGGCGAGTCCGGTTCCGGGAAATCGACGCTCGCTCGCGTCGTTACCGGCCTGTTGCCGCCGCTTTCGGGGTCGATTTCCTTTGCCGGCCAGGCCCTTTCTAAGACCCTTAAGACGCGCCCAAAAGAGATTCTGCGCCGCATACAGATGATTTATCAAATGCCCGACAACGCCCTAAATCCGCGCCAGACAGTCGAAGAAGTCGTAGCTCGGCCGCTTGAATTCTACCGTGGCCTCAAGGGTGCGCAGCGGGATCGGCGGATCGGCGAACTCATGCACATGGTCGAGATGAGCGAAACTTACCTGGACCGTCTGCCGGCCGAACTCTCGGGGGGCCAGAAGCAGCGCGTTTGCATCGCCCGAGCGTTGGCCGCCGATCCGGAACTCATCATCTGCGACGAAATCACGTCTGCGCTCGACCAGATTGTGCAGGAGGAAATCCTGAAGCTCTTAATGCGGCTTCAGCGCGAGCTCGGCATGAGCTACATTTTCATCACCCATGACATTGCCACCGTGCGAGCGATCGCCGACCAAATTGTGGTCATGCACCAGGGGAAAGTCGTCGAGCAGGGATTGAAGAGCGAAATTCTGACGCCGCCGCATGCCCCCTATACCGAACGGCTTTTATCCTCCGTGCCAGAAATGGATCCGGACTGGCTCACAAGGCTGCTGGCCAGCCGGAGGATATGATCGTCGGGCAGAGCATCGCGTGTCTTCCATATCGCCACGATTTTACAGCTTCGCGGTCGGCCGTACGCAACAATGCGGGAAAATTGACGGTTCTCGCCGCACAAATCAATTGATTGGCGAGATGAACGCGAGCACGGCACTAAGCCAGGTTCATCAAGACCTTTATGACCGCCGATGCATGACTCTGTCATATGTCGACGACATTCAAGATATATGTGATTGGCCCGCCACGCATGAAAACGATGCCCAGCGGCGCCGACAGAATACTTTTCAGCATGCTGCCCCTTCCAAAGGTAGTCGGTCACCTTCAGTGGCAGTGATTGGGTCGCAGCAAAGCATCATTGCGGCGCCAGCACAACCGCTCTGCCAGGATCCTCGCCCCCGCTTCCCCAATTTCTACAGCGGCGCCGAAACGCTCGCTGGTGAGGCTGTGCGCGCCGGTCCCGGCTGCGCCGCTGCGCTTGCGCCATCATATCAGATAAGCCTAATGTAAATCATGATCCGATCATTGAGCGGACGCGGCGGCGCACTCGGGTTGGGGCTATTCATCCGGCGAATATGTCGAACACGCAAAGGGAGGACGAGATGAGACTGGTTAAGTCATTTGCTTTTGCTGCTGTGCTGCTTCTTTCGTCTGCGTTGTCTGCGGCCGCCCAGTCGGCTCGCGAGGACATCGAAGCGGCGCTGACGAAATTCACGGACGCCTTCAACAGCGGAAATGCGGCGGCGGTGGGTCAAATGTATACCGAGGATGCCGCCGTGCTGCCGCCCGACGGCAAGCGCGTTGATGGCCGCAAGGGCGTGGAAGAATTCTGGCAGGGTGCGATCAAAGGCGGGATGAAGAATCTCACCCTGAAGTCGCTGGAAGTGGAAGAGAGGGCGAACCTCGCCTACGAAGTTGGCGCATTTACGCTCGATGTGCCGAGCAAAGGCGGTGCCCTCTCCACCGTTGCGGGCAAGTATCTCGTCGTCTGGAAAAAGGGCGACGACGGGACATGGCGCCTGCATCGGGACATCTGGAACTTAGGTGCGGCCCAATAGGGATTGATATCCGGGCCCTCATCGACCGTCTTTGCGAAGGCTAGGGCGGCTCTATTGACCGGGATCTGGTGCCCTATTGCCAGCGCTGTTGATAGGCAAAACGATGGGACCGGCTAACCGCGCGGTTTGGCTTTCGGGTCTGGCGCGCTTTCCAATGGATTTGCCGCCAATTTGGCGGATCGCCGATCGCTTACCAAGAGGGACTTCTTTTTTCTGGCCGGCAGCTCATTGCGATCGCCATCCACGGTCGCTCGCGCCTTCTCAGCAATCGCATAGTCGGCTCTGTTTGTCCGATAGTCTTCTTTTTGCCTAGACATGTTGCTTTCTTACCGAAGATTAACGCGGCATAGCGCCAAGCAGTTCCGAAGATAGCAGTACGAACGGACACGGAGATGGCGGGGTATGATAACTTAGTCCACCCTGTCGCGCAGTGGCTTCTTGCGCTTCTGCGGGCGGTATTTCTCGACCAGCCCGACCTTGTCGGTGTCGACTGTCACCGGCGGTCCAAGGTCGATCGTCACCTTCTCGTCATCGATCCGGGTGACCTCACCACTCAGTTCAATTTGCTGGCCGCGATTCACCTTCGTGCGATCGACGATCGAGTGCGGGGAGCCATAGCTCGGAATCGAGACGCTTACGCGGTCCTCTGTGACCCGCCTCCGTACAGTCGCGGTGATTGCGACCACGTCACCAATTCCAATTCCCCGCTTCATGAAATGAGCGTGTACGGCCTTAATCAAGGGGTTGCTAATGTGCGAGACAGCGCGCTTCGCTCCAGCGGGTATGGCCCAGCGGCTTGGTTGCGGGAGGGACTGGCAGCTAGAGGCCGCTGGGCCTTGACCACCAGCGAGCTTAAGAGGAGGCGCTGTGCTGGCTGACCAAAAACTTGCGCTCAGGGCAACGGAAAAGCATCATTCGAACGAACACTGCCGCCGGAAGCTTATTCCAGCCGATAGAGCCACCATGGAACGCAAGCCCAGCAAACCGGATTCACCAAACATCGCAGCAGGACCTGCGCTTGCCCGTCCATGGCCGCGCTAGTCCTTCGGCATTCAGGATTGCGCCGACGCGGAGCAGCCAGCCGACCCATTATAGACCGCGACGGACGATGATTACGGCCAGCGCGGCGATGGGCAGCGAGCGTAACGATTGGCGTAAGTGGCATGTTTCACGATCTCAATTGATTGGCTCTGCCAGGTTTCCAGCTGGCTGCCACCGGGCGCGTTCCAGCTGGAGTAGACAATGAAATATTCGAACTGGCTTTTTGGGCGGGAGCCGCGCTAGTTGCCTGCCTTTTGCCGAAACTGGCTCGGGCGAGCCAGTGACGGATGAGCATATTGCAATAAGGGGTTGAGAAACCTAGCATGACGGCAGCAGTGCTGGTAACCCGTGCGAAGCCTAGTCGAGTCTGCAAGCGGCAATCATTCGTCGTGAGTCGACGCTAGCGTGTGCGTTTCGCAGCACTCCGGCTGGCTATCTCGCCTAAGACGGCATGAAGAAGCGCTCCAACTTCCTGTTCGGCGCGCCCGGGTGCAATTCCTGATTCGGACAACTGAACGAGAATTGTCTTGGCGGTGCTGCGCCAGAACGCATTCGCATCCTCCCCGTTCTTGGATTCCAGCGCGCGGGCAATTCCCTCGACCAACTTCCGCCGCCGATACAGCGGAAACGCGCTTATGTTTGACACCGATCACCTCACCCATTCAGTCTCGCGATTAAGCATTGGCGGGTTAGAAAATCTGGTTAACGGCGTATTCTTTTTGGCAGGTGAGCATGTAGTAAGAGTTCTGTGGGGTCGGTGAACGGTGCCGCGACTAGCCAATGAGCGCGATGGCTTGGGCGCAAACTGTCGGGCAGGAATGGGTTAGAGCGGACATTGGCCGCTGTCCGCTCTTCAGTAAAACAGCCGTAGAAAGCTGCCTGGCTCACGACTTGAACTGGCTAGGATTGTCGATGACGGCGGAGCCGTTTCTCGAGCCCCTGACAGGCGCTGGCCAAGCCGAAGAGGCTGCCGGTTCCGGCGTCGTTGAAGACAATGTTTCCGCGTTCCCGTCTGGTCGAATGAGGCGTCCGTAAGAGGCGCGACCGTCGACGAAACTCAAGCTCTGCCAAAGCAGTACCCGTTTGCATTTGAGAGGAACTGCCGTTCTTTTGAAACCCTTAATCGTGGCGAGAGTTCGGCTCTGCACGACAGCGTTTAGTCTTCGCCAAAACGCGCGAACTTAAGGGCGAAGGCGGAAGCTAGTATAACCGCTTACGCCCGTGCAGCTGGCAACAGCCCGCCACACGATGGTCCAAGGTTTGAATATGGCAGTCACTTTGCCGGCTTTTTGTCTCATAGCGTCCTCGCCTTCTCCGCCATCTTCAACATGCTCGACGGCGCCCTCAGACTGGTCGGCTTCCAGTTCGCGGGCTGCGATCTCACCGCCGGCTCATATGCCGTGCTTCGCCTCGAGCAGCGCTCTGCCGGCCTTGATGCACTCGACCGCTTCCAGCATCGCGGCCGACACTCTGGCGGCCGGAAAAATCTCGACAATGCTCCCCATCGATTCCAGATCGAAGACGACGTCCTCAGAGCCGGTGTCATTGGCTGGCGTTCCGGAATAGCCGATGTCGTCACGATAGCTTTGATCGTCGCTGCTGCGCGACGGAGCAAGCCGGCACACGCCGGCAT
>NZ_JAMYQT010000081.1:0-16909 GCF_040320985.1 Mesorhizobium sp. M0571 | reverse complement strand
CAGGAGCGTCGCCGGTTCGGCTACCGGCGTCTTCTCGTGATGCTGAGGCGGGAGGGCCTGGTCGTGAACCACAAGAAGCTGTTCCGGCTCTATCGGGAGGAGAAGCTCGCCGTTCGCCGCCGTGGCGGCCGCAAACGGGCGATCGGGACCAGGGCGCCGATGGTGGTGCCGCTGAGGCCCGACGAGCGCTGGTCGCTCGACTTCGTATCGGACCAGTTCACAGACGGGCGCCGCTTCCACATCCTGGCCGTCGTCGACGACTGCACGAGAGAGTGCCTGGCACTCATCATTGATACGTCTCTCTCGGGCATGCGGGTTGCCCGCGAATTGGACCGGCTCATCACCGAGCGCGGCCGGCCGAGGATGATCGTCAGCGACAATGGCAGCGAGTTCACCTCGAACGCCATCCTCTCCTGGGCGGATCAGAACCGCGTCGAATGGCATTACATTGTGCCCGGCAAGCCGATGCAGACGGATGTTGTAGAATAGCCCGTTCTTCTCATTCGGCGGCTTTTTCCACAGCCTTCTGCCTTTCCGGCCTCGTTCGCCATCGGGAAGTCGCTGCTGCATAGGCAGCTTCCGCCTTTTCGACTCGGGATCGTTCTTCGGTGCGCTTGGCCGGGATGTTGTAGTCGAAGGCGGTGCCGCGTCTGGCATGGCTGGTCGGAAGGCCGGCACGCAGCTCGACCGATCTGAACTTGCGGGCGAGCAAGGCCGGCCTCCAGACAGCCGACCTCTTCATGGGACGTTCCACGTGCAGAACGAGTCGCAGGTGAGGACAAGGAGCCCGACTGGCTGCCACGCCCAAAGGTCCCTTCGCCGCTGCGATGCGCGCCCTCTATTGGCGGATTTTCGTGCGCGGGGGCCGCGGTGGCGGCTACAGTACGCGAAACGGTTGAGTGAGGTTGGCGGCCGACTTGCCTCCAAGAACTCACCTTATGTTAGCCGACCTTCCCTCAATCATCTCCTCTACCACCCCCAAAGTCCAAACAATCCTCCGGTTCCCCCATGGCTCCCGGAAGCCCAGTGTTTGCGGGATGTGCGGCCGAAAGCCGGGGAGAGCGGAAGCAACGTTCCCGCCCACACTGCTCTCTGAATGTCCATCATTCTCCGAAGCTGGGGAGTAGCTCCAAAAATCCCCAGGTTTTGACGACAGCAATATCAATGCCTTAGCGTCGGCCTCGCTGCGGGCAGTTTTGTGGTTCGCTCGCCTGTCAAAAAGACCACAACTAAGCCTCGCTCGCTAGATCCGGTTTGCGCCGATTGTGTTGAAAAACTCCGGCTTGAAGCAGCTCTGAAGCACTGATTCAATCTCCTTGGTAAAGGAGATTGAGTCGATGATGGGCGAACCGACGGTGATGCAGGAGGCGCTGTTCTACGAGTTCAGCATCGAGCGTCACGTCCCTGCTGACCATCTGTTGCGCTCGATCGACCGCTTCGTCGACCTGTCGGGGCTGCGCTCGCATCTGCGGCCGTTCTACAGCGAGATCGGTAGGCCCTCGATCGATCCGGAACTGATGATCCGGATGCTAATCGTCGGCTACTGCTTCGGCATCCGTTCCGAGCGCCGGCTTTGCGAGGAAGTGCATCTGAATCTCGCCTATCGCTGGTTTTGCCGGCTTGGCCTGGAGGGTGATGTCCCCGATCATTCCACCTTCTCGAAGAACCGGCACGGCCGCTTTCGCGACAGCGATCTGCTGCGCGAACTCTTCGAGACGACGGTGCGCCGTTGCATCGAAGAAGGTCTCGTCGGCAACGAGGGCTTCGCCGTCGATGCCAGCCTCATCAGGGCGGACGCGAACAAGCAGCGCTCTGCCGAGGGATCGGAGCAGGTCGACTGGGAGACGATGGCGGCAACGCGCCGCTCGGTACAGGAGTATCTCGACACGTTGGACGATGCCGCGTGGGGTGCAGCGAGCGAGGTGAAGCCGTAGTTCATATCGAGGTCCGACCCGGCGGCTCAGTGGACGGGAGCGATGAAGGGGCATGCCTTCTTCGCCTACGCCACCAACTATCTGATCGACCTGGATCACGCCGTCATCGTGGACGTCGAGGCAAGCCGGGCCATACGCCAGGCGGAAGTCGGCGCGGCACGCACCATGATCGATCGCGCCCAGGATCGCTTCGGCCTCTATCCGGAACGCCTGGCCGCCGACTGCGGCGCGGCCGGCCGAGATGTTGGGCTGGTTGGTGCACGAGCGCGGCATCGAGCCGCATATCCCGGTCTTCGACAAGTCGGAGCGTCGCGATGGGACCTTCGAGCGGGCAGAGTTCAGCTATGATCGCGAGCGCGATCTCTACACCTGTCCAGGCGGCAAGGAGCTCAGGCAGTATCGTCGGCGGTTCGCTTCACCCCGCGACGGTGTCGACGACGAGGGCTTCATGCGCTACCGCGCCAGCAAGCTCGACTGCGACGTCTGCGCCCTCAAGCCTCGATGCTGTCCGAACGGTCCAGCCCGCAAGATCCTACGCTCTATCCACGAGGGTGCGCGGGACATGGCCCGCGATATTGCCGCCACCGACGCCTATGTCACCTCGCGTCGCGAGAGGAAGAAGGTCGAGATGCTGTTTGCCCACCTCAAGCGCATCCTGAAGCTGGATCGCTTGCGACCACGAGGACCAAACGGTGCTCGAGACGAGTTCCATCTGGCAGCCACTGCCCAGAACCTCCGGAAACTCGCCAAGCTGATTCCGGTGCCGATGCCGAAACCGGCATGAGGCGGAAGACGTCTGCTCACGACCTAACATCAGTCGATGTCGTGGCCGAGACGCGGCCGACTTTTTCAACGATATCCGCCAACTGCGGACACCGCCAAGCCACGACTCGGATGTCGCGTTTTGGGGCCGCAAGGGGAATGGCGGCTTCAGGCTGCGGTTCCTCAAGAGCGGACATTCAGGTTGCGCGGACATTCTCGTGAGATGACCGATGCCGGAAGCGAGGTCCGCTTGGAAAGCCGGCTGATGAGATGGAAGAGCAACTGCCCGCCGGCTTGGGCGAAGAGCTCATCGAGCACGACGAAGCCGAGTCGGCCCAGCTTGCTAAGCGCAAGGTTGCTCCGCGCAGTTTCGGTTGACGAGTCTCAGGCCCCTGTCAACGCACCATGGACGAGTGCGCGCAGCTCTTTGCGCACCGGAATGGCGCTTGAAGGCAGCAGTTGCGTGAAGAGAATGACAACCATGTCGTCGACCGGGCTCACCCAGAAGAAGGTGCCTGCCGCCCCGCCCCAACCATAGTCGCCCACTTGCGCCGAAATTTGTGCCTTAGCGGGATCGAGGACGACTGAGCCCAACAGACCGAACCCGACGCCGTCAAACTGGGTTTCGGCCCAAACTTCGGTTGCCATCGAGGCAATATCTCCCGGTAGGTGATTGCACGCCGCCAATCTCAAAGTGCGGGGACCGAGGATGCGTTCGCCGTTGAGTTCACCTCCAGCCCGTAGCATTTCGGTGAACCGCCAATAGTCGTCGATGGTTCCGACGAGCCCGCCTCCGCCGCAGAACGTATCAACCCTGCCTTGCCGCCACTCCGAAACCTCCGGCGCTTCGTGCAATGCCATGCCGCCAGCCATAGCCTCATAGAGCGGGGGAAAACGGCTGATCTCAGACTCCGGCACAGAGAAGCCGGTGTCGATCATGCCGAGGGGCTCGAAGATGCGCGTCGCGAAGTACCTGTCGAGCGTCATTCCGGAAACGACTTCCACGATGCGGCCGATGACATCAGACCCGGTGCTGTATTGCCATCTCGTGCCCGGCTCCCATTCCAGTGGCAGCTCGGCGATCCTGTGCACCATCTTGTCGAGCCCACCGTAAGCAAGGGCGAGGCCGAGTTTTTCCTTGGCATAAGCTTCACCGAGCAGTCGGGGGTTCGTAAAAAGGCTTAGGCCAGATGTGTGGGTCAGCAGATGGTGGATCGTCATCTTCGTTTTGATGGGCACTGTTTGGTCCAGCGACGTTGCGCCCGGTATCAGAAGTTGCCTGTTTTTGAATTCCGGCAGGTAAGCTTCGACCGGATCGTCGAGATGCAGGCGCGCCTCCTCGTACAGCATCATCAGCGCGACGGCGGTGACAGGCTTGGTCTTCGAGTAGATGCGGGCGATGAGGTCGCGCTGCCAAGGCCGCTTGGCTTCGACGTCGGCGTGCCCGGCGCAATCGAAAAAGGCGAGTTTTCCATGACGCGCGATGAGCACCGCACCACCCGGCCAGCGCCCGGTGTCGGCATATCGCTGCATCCACCGCTTCAGTCGCGCCAGCCGCGCCTTGTCGAAGCCAAGGTCTGCAGGATCACGAACTGGTTCGCTACCAAATTGACTCATCGCGCAAATGTCCTGTCGCAGGCGAAGGGCCTTTGGACAATCCTGCGCTCTCCCCGCATTATTGCCAATAGTTGCCTACTTGACCTCCAGTGAAGCTGCAGACGACGTCTGCTCTCAGGAAGCCCAAATGCGGAAGCAAAAAACTCGGAGAGCACCGCCCGACTGATGTCCATGCCTGGGATGGGACCGATCACCGCAATGGCGGTTGAGGCTTTCGCTCCTACCATGACAACGTTCCGAAAGGGGCGAGACTTTGCGGCCTGGCTGGGCCTCGTGCCCAAGCAGCATTCGAGCGGTGGAAAGCAGGTGCTCGGCCGGACGTCAAAGATGGGTCAGCGCGATATCCGGCGGCTTCTGATCATCGGCGCGATGACCGTGATCCGGTGGGCATGCCGCAAGGCTCCTCTCGAGAACTCATGGCTGGCGCGCATGTTGGCACGCAAGCCCCGCATGCTCGTCGCGATCGCCCTCGCCAATAAGATGGCCCGGTCCATTTGGGCGATGATGACGAAGAATGAAAGCTACAGGGAATCCGGTCTGTTCGCGGATGGACACCATATCGAGGATTTGTCCTTGCCCCGTTCGGCTCTGTGCACCTTTGCCGAGGCGCATCTGTCGTTTGGTGCGCAGATGCGCTGTCAGTTCCTTCTTGAGCACCTCTCGCGACTGGATGAATAGACTGCGATAGATCGCTTCGTGAGATATCCGCATGCTTGGATCGCCTGGGTACGCTCGCCTCAGCCAGCCTGCTATCTGCTCCGGCGACCATTGCAGCGCCAGCTTTTGCGCCACCCGCCACCGTAGCCGCCCAGAGCATGCCAGGCGACACTGCTTCGGTCGAAGCGCGCGCTGCCAAGCCTGCTTGTCGGCCCGGGTTGCGCGATACGTTTGTGCACCGTCATTGCGGGAGATCTCCCGACATATCGTCGATGGGGATCGTCCCAGCCTTCGTGCAATAGCGCGGATGGCAAGACCTGCAGACCTGCCGCAATCCCGCGAGAGATCTCTTCGCGCTCCCCCAGCTCGAGCGCCGAGGCCGCTCTACGCCTTGCTGCCGGAGCAATGCCGCCGTGTAAGGATACGATCCGCTGAACGCCGCCCTTGTTCCGGCGCTCCAGTGCCCGCGAGATCGACGAAATGCTCTGACCTTGCTTCCATCGCTCCCAGAGCTCGGCCTTCTGCTCCGTGGTAAACCAGATCCGTGACGTCACCATGCGACACCTCCCCATCCTCTCAGATTAAAGGTGTTGCGACGATCGGTTGAACCCACCGCTGATCTCGGTCGTTCGGCCCACTGTCGGCCGATGCTGAAAGCGGACACGAATGTAACTCGCCGTTCGTCTGAGTGTCGCCGCTGCGGTTCAATTGGCAAGCTTAGGCTTGTAATAATCAGATCACTCCGGCGTGGCCGCGAACGGCAAGATATTCTGATTGAGGCGGAACAGGTTGGAGGGATCGAGCCGAGTTTTCAGGTGTCTGAGCCGATCATACTTGATGGCTCCATAGGCACCCGAAGCAATGGCAGTATCGGATTGCTCGTTGACATAGTTGGCGGCTATGGGGGTCTTCCTCAATTTGTGTGGTTCATCCGCTGTTAGCGACGCTATCGCTATGAGCGGGCATGCGAGCGAAATCGAAATGGTCGCCCGCCCCAGGGGTCAGAATTCTGGGTGTCGCGCTCACTGATGATCACAGTTGGGTTGTTTCCGCTGCCGGACCCGCGATCGGCATTTGCCCCGATTGTGGCCGGCGAAGCAGAGTCGGCATGGCTGGTCCAATCGCAGCCTTCAGGATCTGCCGGTCCAGGGCAAGCCCGTGACGGTGAAGCTCCTGCTGAGCCGCTGGCGATGTGCACATCAGAAATGTGAGCGACAAACGTTCACCGACCGACTGCCGACTGTTGCTTCCCCTTATGCGCGCCGGACGACAAGGGTCGTGGAGATTGTCGGCCTGCTCGGCCATAGTACGGGCGGCCGTCCTGGCGAGCGCCTCATGCAACGGCTCGGCATGCCGGTCAGTGACGACACCATCCTGCGGCAACTGAAGCGGGATGCCGCGGTTACTCACCGCGCCTCCGAGATTCGGGTAGTTGGCATCGATGACTGGAGTTGGCGCCGAGCGACAAGATACGGGACCATCATGGTTGATCTCGAGCGTCGCTCGGTCGTCGACATTCTTGATGATCGGAGTGTCGATAGTGCAGCCAGGTGGCTGCTGAACCATCCCTCCGTCGAGGTCGTCAGCCGAGACCGCTGCGGCCTGTATGCGCAGGCCGTCCGTGAAGGCGCACCGCAGGCCCAGCAGGTAGCCGATCGGTTTCATCTGGTCCAAAATCTTCGTACGGCAATCGAGACAAAGATGAGCTTTCATGGCCGTGCTTCAGGAAGATCCATCCTGTCCGAAGACGCTATTGTCGACGCTGCGACACATCGCCGGCGTGCCCGTCTCGCGCATAGGCAGTCTCGCCAGGAGATATTCGAGATGCTCCACGCCTTACGCCAGGAGGGTCTGTCCTACAGCGAGATCGCCCGACGGACCGGCTATGAGCGTCGCAGCGTAGCGAAGTGGCTCAAGTTCAAGGCTCCGCCAGATAGGCGGCGAGCCGCATTGAACCCCACTTCGCCATGGTACTTTGAAACGCTCCTTGCCCAATGGTGGAAGGAAGGGAACCGCTGCGGACGGCATCTGTATCATGACGTCAAGCAGCGCGGCTACACCGGCAGCTTCGCAGATGGGGGTCGATCTGATCTCGCTTCGTTTAGAGACAAAAAGACGATTCCAGCAGTTACGAATGCTGTCGCTACTGCTCCGACAATTGGAGAACCTGAGAGAGCGACTAGCAGGGCAACGAAGATTCCGAGTCCTGCGCCTGCAAGTACGTTCATTCCACGTTCCATCAAACTCTCCCCCAAAGTCGAAGGCATCAATTTATCAGAGATAGTTGTGATATTCGACAGCCAATATTACAATTTGCATGTCAAGGTCAGCCACAGGAGGGTAGTGCCTCAGATTGAAAATCACCCTCTCTTTCGCATCGCAGAAATTGGGGCTAGACTTCTCATTTTACTACAAGGGTTGGGCGATGCCGTTTCGTCCTGATCCATTCCTAGCGCGGTTCGAACCGCTGCGGCGGCTGCGTAGCAGGCCGTAGGCGGGCTATGCGGCGGCTGTCGGTGGCGTCGCGGCAGGCATCGGCCTGGGCGTCGGTCTCGGCGATGATCTGGTCGGCGGCGCTCCGTTCATCACCTTCTATCCTTTCGTGATCATGGCGACATCGTCGGGAGGGCTGCGCCCGGGGTTCTTATCTGTCGTCCTCTCCGCACTCGCTTGCCGCAACGTCCATTCTGCGGCAACCGCTTGCGCGGCCGCCGGAAAAGGCCATTCCGGATGCCGCAGTTACCGGCGGGTCAGGGAAGGATGTGCTCTCGAGCAGAACCTGCGTCAGCAGCACGTCGAGCTGGGCCAGGATGCGTTCGATGCGTTCATAGTCGCGCGCCGTCGTCTGGATCAAAAGCGCGTTGTTTTCGACATCGGCTGTCACCGGGAGGTTCGCACCGGCCGAAGCAAAAGCGGTGGCCGCGGATGCCGGCTCGGCGCCCATCCGCTCCGCCAGCGCACCGTCCACCGAGCCGTCAGCCCAGATCGCGCGCAGGACCTGACCGAGATGCAGGCGCTGGCCGTCATCCGCAAAAATTGACGGCCATTACATGGGTTGAACGCGATCGACTGGCGCGCAGGGTGCTCCGCTAGAGGGAAGCCACTGTCGACGATGCCAAGGGCTAAGAGCGTACTAGCTGTTCGCGAACCTTGTGACGGTCACTGAATTGCGCAACGGTCATCGGCTTGAATTACCTCTCAGATATAGTGGGCAGAGTTCCAATCTGTCCGTCGCGTCCGTAACCAACGCAAGGGCCTCGGCAGACGCAATCAGCGTTCGGTCAAACCGCTTCATTTCGGCTTCAAGCCTTGCGATCGCCTGCGGCCCGGAAAGATCGTGTCCGACGGATCTTGCGTTCCCCCAGGAAGGACGCGCTCGAGACAGCCCGCCTTAGCTCGTGTTTCGCTCACTCGGTGTTGCCAAGGTTCACGGTCTCAAAGACCGCGATCTCTTCGGCGGTGGGGGGCCAGAGGTGGCGGGAATCGAATAGCTGGAGAGCGTCCAATGTGGCCTTGGCCGCCGGATCGGACGACACCGCAATTCCGGCCGCGCTGGTTTTGGTGTCGGCATCGATCGCCATCGCCCAGTCCGGTATTCCACCATAGATCGCATGGATCGCGCCGAGCGCCACGAGCTTTTCGTCGCTGATCGGTGGCCGCGGCGGCGGCTCGGGCTGGTTCAGGCCACTGAGCCAGCGACTCAGCAGGTCGTTATTCTCCGCCACTGGCCGCAGGCGCATGGCGCTGAGGCGTAGCCGGTTCTGGCTGCGCTTGATCCCCCTGGGAGTTGTATCGGCGAGATAGATGACCTTGTGCCAAGTCCTGAGTGCGCGGGAAAACTCGTCCGAATCGCTGACTTTCTCGTCGCGTGACAGCACTAGGCGCCGCAGCGTGAGCAAGCCCGCGAAAATGAGCGCGGCGATCGAGGGAAAGAGCAACCACGTTGCCGGGGCCGGCGTGAGCTCGTCGAGCGAGGCATGGTCGACGCTGACGTCGGGGACCACGATTGTTCTCGTCGCGGGTTCGCCTTGGGGCGTCGCAGGGTTCACCACCACGCCGTCCGTCCCGCTGACGGAAGGCTGCTCTGTTGCGCGTGCTTCGGTCGAAGGTGCCGCAGGGGCAAGCGGCGTGGGATCGGAAACCAACGGAAAGGCGCCAATCAGGGCGATCATCGCGGCGAGGATCAGCACCGGCACAGCGTAGTCGGGTGCTATCCGCAGGATGCGGCGCACCCTGCCTATCAGCGGCGGGGAACGCGGCGCCTGCTTTTGGCCGCTCGTCTCGCCCGTGTTTTCCGCACCGAGGAGGAGCTTGAGGCCCTCCACGGCGGTCAAAAGCGGGACGCCGACGGTGAGGTTGATGAGCTTGCGCAGATACAGCGTGGAACGGTTCCGTTCCGTTTCGCCGACCTCATCGAGCTTTTTGTTCGACAGTTGGGCGCCGAGCGCGTCGATGACTTTGGGCCGGTCGATGCCGAGGAAGATAAAGCAGGGACCGGCGCTGACTAGGAAGTTCAGCGCTTCGAGAATCTCGAGGATGGTGGCCGGGTTGCAGCGGTCGAGGTCGTCAATAAAGATGACGAGCCCGGGGTTGCGGCCGGTGCGCAAGGCCCTTGCCGCTGCCCTGAACTCCTTCGCGAAGCGATATCGGAAGCTCAACTGCGAGCTGAAATCGGCCAGCTTAGCGTTTCCGCGCAACGTCGACATCAGTTGTGAGGGGTCGAAGGGCAGCGCCTTAGACAATTGCAAGAAGAGTGCGAGGGCGGCCAGCAGACCGGCGGGGAGCTTGAGGCTGCCGGCCAGCGTCGCTAGCCACTGCAGCAATCCACCGTCCTCGGTTCCGCCGCCATCGGGCTCGCCGGCCGGGACGATTTTGCCCAGCTCGGCCAGCAGCCACGGTGTTGCCGGGCTGGTAGCCAGAGCCCAGCCGATGAAGCCGACGACGGCAAGAGCGAGCAGCCACGGCACGAGCTTCTCGCCGAGCCGTCCCCACAAGAGCCGTGCGCGAAAGATGAGGCCGGAACCGGTCCAGCCCGGGGGAATAGTCTGCTCGCGGATGTTCTCGAGCAGGGCCGCGAGGATGTTGTCCTCCTTCTGGTGATGCCAGGCGTTGAACAGCACGGGCCGCGCCCCCCGTTCGCGCAAATCTTCGGCGACCAGGTTCATCAGCGAGCTCTTGCCGCTGCCCCAGGGACCATTGATGGCGATCGTAAGCGGAGGGATCGTATCGAGGTTGCGGACAAACATCGACAGCGCCGTCGCGATCTCCCTCAGCCCGATCACATCGAGATCCTGCCAGCCGATCGGCGCATCGGGCGTTAGCACGCCGGCGATTCCAAGCGAGTCCACGCGCGCCGCCCGGAAATCGATAACCTTCATGATCGTGAATGAGCCGACCACCAGGAACACTGGCAAGAAGAAGTAGACCCATGGAGCGGGGCCGGGCGAAGTGTAGGGCAACAGCCGCCAAGTCAGACCGAAGTCCTTCGTCTCGTAGATCGCGGGGCGGGAGGCGCGGGTCCAGCCGGACGTCACCCAGCCGAGCCCGCTGTCCTCGATGAAGATGTCGGTCAGTCGCCGGTCGCTCGCGAGGTCGACGCGCTGTACGCTCACCTGCGGGATTTCTTTGGGGTCCGCCGAACGGAAGGTGTAGCTGGCAACGAGGATGGAGTTGTCGTCGGCGATGGCGGTTGCCCGGATGTCGACGGAAACGCCGCCGGGGGTGTTGGTTCGTGCTGAGCTGCTGGTCAGGAAGACGTTGCGCAGAGGCAGTGCGAAGGCCAGTTGCTCGATCAGTTCAGAAAAGGCGGTATTGAATCGGTTGGAGGCGGTCAGCGAGGTGGAGATGAACGTTGCCCCCACCTTGCGGACCAGCATGCTTTCGCTGCCAAGCTCGGGCAAGACCGCCGTCCGTCGGAGCGGGATGGCGCTTTTGGGCTGCTCTCCGGATGAGTTCGACGAAGAGGCCCCCGCCAGAGTGATCGCTTCCAGCGTAATGTCATTGTCGTTGGGCCAGCTAACGTGATCCAGGTGAACCGAGCCATTGGCATTGGCTAGCTCGATGAGCCCCAGATCCAGCGTCGCCTGGAAATACTGAGCTGGGAACTCCGGCTGCTGCAAGGCGAGCTCCCACCCCGAGCCCGAGCTCGTCGAGAAATAGACCCGCCCGTCCAGCAGGGCGAGGCACTTCTCCCCGCCTGGATAGCATTGATACTGCGCGCCCTCCGCAGCGTCCGGAGATCCCTTTCCTGCGTCGGCAACAAGCTTCTCGATATTCTCGGGCAGGGTGAGTCCGGGCGGGGTCAGTTGGTTGCCGGGGCCATCGAGGGCCGGAACGGCGACGGGGATCAGATTGGCGGCCTCCGTTCCGACCGGCAGCTGCCGGAAATCCCTGAGGTCCGCCTCGCCGCGATTGAGCCACGCTGTTCGGGCCGGCCGGAAGACGAACCAACCGCGTTCCCCGGCCGGCACTACCGGCATCGCCTGGAGCGACGGGTCGGGCGCCCGCGTGGTCACCCACTGCGAGAGGTCCGGGTTTGGATCGAACGGGTCGTCAAGCACGGTGGAGTCGAAGAAAAAACCCCAAATGAGCGGCACGGCCAGCACAAGCATAGCGATGGCCCAGCGGATCGCCGACCAGCGCTCATTTTCCCTTGTCACCGGCAGGACCTTGCGCGGCGACAGGGACGCCGAAGACTGCAGCGTATCGCCTTGTTCAGTAGACGGCACCCAGCTCCTCCGCTCGGCCCGAGCCTCCGAGGCGTAGAAGTTGCGCCATCTCCAGCCTTAGGCCCCGCTACAGTATTGCGTCTTTGCGAGTATTGAAACAACGGACGTGAAACAATACACGGTCTGGAAAAGGCCAAGGCTGGGCAGACTCGCTGGCCTCGCAACTAGTAGGTTCCACGGCGCTGTCACGTTATCTGAGGTTGGACGTGAAGGGACAGGGATATCAGGCGAGGGCTTGGGCCACAGCTTTCCATTCCGCCATAGCGTTGAGGCGATGGAGATGGATCTGAAATGCGGAGCGTTTTGAGCGGGCTGGGACGAATAGATTACGGAAGGCTGAGAAGATCGAGACGAAGCGCTGCAGGCTTCCCGGCGAACGGAAGCCCTGCATCCAAAGCGGTGGCGTTTGTAGCTGATGAGCGCGTCATTCATGGACCGGCGTCTACCCCAGCGACTCCTCACAAGAAGTTACCGTGACATCGCCATTGATCGAGCCGTTCCTGCCGGGAACGAAGGCGACGGGACGACCGCGGACGACAGAACTTCGAGCGGTCGTGGACGCGCTCCTCTACATCGCCTGGACCGGCTGCCAGTGGCGGGCATTGCCGGACCGGTTCCCGCCGGTTTCAACGGTTCAACGCTATTTCTATGCCCGGCGGGACAACGGGCTGTGGAAGACCATCAACTTCCACTTGGTGGCTGCGGCACGCCTGGCGCTTGGTCGCGAGGCGAGCCCGAGCGCCGGCGTCATCGACAGCCAATCGGCAAAGACCACGGACGTTGCCGGTTTGCGGGGTTACGACGCCGGCAAGAGGCTCAAAGGCCGCAAGCGCCATATCATTACCGACACCGAGGGGCACTTGGTCGGGCTGACGGTGCATACGGCCGATATCCAGGACAGGGATGGGGCAGTTGGCGTCATCGCCTCCATTCGACGGCTTTACCCCTGGTTGCGCCATCTGTTCGCCGACGGCGGCTATGCCGGAGAAAAACTGTCGCAGGCTCTGGCCAATCTCGGAACATGGATCATCGAAATCATCAAGCGCTCCGACGCGGCCAAGGGCTTTGAGGTGCTGCCGCGACGATGGGTCGTCGAGCGAACTTTCGCCTGGCTGGGACGTTGTCGCCGGCTCGCCAAGGACTTCGAGGCGACCATCGCCAGCGCCGAGGCGTGGGATCCTCGATCCGCCTCATGCTTCGCCGCATGGCAGCTCCGTGTCGTGCGTAACCGAGTTTCGAGTCAGGCTCTTAAACAATCGGCTCAGACGACGGCCCATACGGGCACCCCTCGAACCGAATTGCGCGTTGAGTGTCGGACCGATATTGCCGGCGCGTGAGCTGTAAGCGGACAGCTGAAGCCGTTCAGCTCTGGTAATTCCAAGGCATGAGCGCCTCGATATCGCTGTTTGGCCAGCCATTGGCAGGCGCTGTTGGCCAAGTGATTGCCACCCGCAGGGATGAAGAGGCTTGTTGATGACGGTCGACTGGCAATCGCCATGCCGGAGGTCATGTAGCCTTTCCGCCTCGAGCGGCCGTTGTTGCATCCCCCTTGGGCATCGAAGCTCATCTCGCTACGATGAATGGATTTTGCCACAGCACCTGTGAGTGGCGAATCGCGCTGAGGGAGCGCCTCCCTAAGATGCCCCTGCAATGTTTAAGGGCCTGCAGTGCGTGTCGCCGCCGAAAGTCCTGCGGGCGTCGCTGACCTGATTGCGTTCGGACCGAGGACTGGCACCATTCATTATGAGTGCGATTGCCGTTAGCCGCGAACCCGTCGCAGAATTCGCCGGGCTTGCACGCCAGGGGCACGCAACTATTCAGAACGGCCAGTTGCCGCGATGGCCATTGCTTATCCCGTCACAGGTCACCGCGCCGTGCAATCGAACCCTTGCGGCACGGTAAAGGCATGGTTGCTGCCGTTCGCCCAAAGCCTTCCTTCATCTCGATCGTCATGGCGCTGAACAAGTACAGCCCGAAGTACGGCCTCGATCAGCCGGAAAGTCTGCCACTTAGTGCGGGGATCCGAAGCTGAGTGACTCGCGGCAGGCTTCCGCCAGTTTCATGCTCGAATTCCGGAGTTCTTTTAGATCTTCCCTCTTCGTTGCGAGGGCCTCCTCAAAGCGATTTATCGCCGATCCAACCGTGTCATCGCAGACCATCGGTACAGGCCCCCAATACAGTTCCCAGAAGCGCTGTTCTGCAGCAATTCGAACAGGGTCTTCTTCGCCCCTTGTACAGATCGCTGAGGTGGATGACACAAGTTCGTAGTAGACTGACTGCCTCTTCTCGTTGAAGGGCTTTTGGGCCTCCAATAGCGCTACGCGAGTGGTCTCTCGTTGTTCGTCAGCGAGCCTGATCATTGCCTCTCGCCGCTCATCTAAAAATTTACGGATGGTTACGATGGCTCCCGCCATAGCGGCGATCCCACCCACGACCTTGAGAGCCACGTCCCAAAATCTTGCTTGACCTTCTGACAAACCCAGATTGGACCATCCGAAATATGTCGCAACGACCACCGCAGCAACTGATAAAGCTGCGACCAAGATGGCCCACTTCAGAATGCTTGATGCGAGTACGGCGAGGATGATCTTCATCGGACCCCTCCCAAGATAGACCCTCAGCAAAGCATGACCTGAAAAGGGACGCAACGCTCCCTCGCTTAGACGCTTCCCACAACCGGCGCGCGTGGGTTGACAGATTTGAGACATCGAGGACAGGATGCTATTGTCTTCTGCACACTCTAAAGTATTGGGTTGTATCAATTAAATACTTAGCTCGCATAATGTTCGTTATGTTAAATTAACTAGTCGACCGTGAACAATCCGGGCTCTAAGCGGCGACCGACTTGGGCCAGAGTTGAAGCAGAACGATCAAGAGCGACAAAAAACCTTTCAGCCATCTGAGCAGGAGGGAGAAGTTGTAGCCGGCGGCGGCCAGGATGGCGTTGACGGCGTCGCCCTGCTAACCGGCGAGGTAGTTGCGGCCCATGCGGTGCTCGGCCCCTGGATGTGGCCGATGACGGGTTCGATCGCCGACCGCCGCCGCATCTGGCGCTTGATGGCCGGGGTGACGCGGCGCTTCTGGCCGCTGGTGAAGACCCTGAACCTGTGGCTCTGGGGTGCGTTGTGGCCGCGATAGCCGGCGTCGGCGAGGGCCGATCTGGTTGCCGATGGTCTTTTCCATGTCGGGGATGATGCTCGCCCGGCGGAAAGGATCAACGACGATCCGGCGTAGTGTTCCAGTTCGGACTTTCTCGGATTGGGATGACCCCGCACCCGGCTTTGTCGAGGCGGATCTTGTTTCTCATTCCGGCCCATACGCGAAGGGTGCCTTCTCGCAAACCCTGGTGTTGACCGATATCGCCACGGGCTGGACGGAATGCGCGCCGCTGCTGGTTCGCGAGCAAACGGTCCTGATCACTGCGTTGGCCGAACTGCGCAAGTTGCTGCCGTTCCCGTTGCTGGGCTTCGACACCGACAACGACAGCGTCTTCATGAACGAGAGCGTTCAGGAGTATTGCTTGCGTGACAATATCGAACTCACCCGTTGATGAGTGAGCGGCCGAGCAGCGCCGTCGTTATCTTTGCGTCGCTGGCAAAGACACTCGGCCATTCGCCGAATGCCAGGTTGGTGGTGACGGCGGCCGCCCCCCCGGATTAGCCTTCGCTGGCCGGCAGGGGATTTGTTTGACTCCGCTGCCAGCGTCAACCGGAACGCAGCTGTAACTTTGCTGACGGTCATTGGTAAGGGGGCTTGTCGCTGCACCTCTTCGATTGGGCGAACCCGCGGAAAAACGAGTGTCTACTGGCAACTCAACACATTTATATCTACCCATCCATGGGACATGTACGTCTTATACAGTTCAGGATGAAATCCAAGTTTGCAGCTAATCTTCCGCATATTCTTTCCTAGGATACTATCAATTAGGCCATCATTCATTATCTCATAATTTACAACTAAGTAAGTAATACCCGACAATATTTTTGTCCATGAGCATTTTCTTTTGTTTCGGCAATCGACAACATCTTAAATGCATCACCATCAACCGGCACAAAGCGTATTTCCATATTTTTAACTTTAGATCCTCAACAGATACGGCTTCCACATTCCATCAATTGTTTTTATTGCAGACTTCAAAAAATAATTTCCGTCACCCTTACAAAAACTATCTTTCTGACCATGTGTATAAATTAAGTCTTTCTCTAAAATATCTACCTATGGCGGCATATTCGCTGCGGCCCGCTGACGCCGCCGGACCTAAACCCTTCCCAACGTGATCCGCCAAAGACGGCGCAAAAACCAATCCGCCGCTGCACGGATAGCTGCCATGCCCTAAGTTAGCGCTTATGCCCCGTGCCCCCTTCTCGATCCACCCAATGGGCCGCATTGGGCTGCCCCATGTCACAGCTTGTGTCACAGGCTAGGCCTAACCAATTGAAATCAATTGGCGCCGACAGTGGATCGATAATCCTGTTTGCCATGTGAAGGGGATTGGAGGGGCGCTTAGAGGGGCATGGAAGGGCATTCCGGGCTGGAATGTTTATTCGCTTGTCCCACAATCAGTGCTTTTGCACACGTCGCACCATCAGGGATACGGTAGGGCCATTCTGCAGGGTCACGCTAAGTTGCATTGAGCGGTCTTTAGCTCCGCGCGTATAGGTTGCGCAGGCGGTTTTGCGCTATGGGGCATCGAATGGATGAATGGGATGGGCATCGAATGAATTTCGATTGGGTAGCGGCGTTCGTCGCAGGATTGTCCGGCATGATGGCGCTGGTTGGTTTCTATCGTTGGAACGTTGGCGACCGTGTCGGCACGTGGTCTTGCCTGCTCTTGGCGCTATTCGGCGCGCTTGCGTTGCTCCTTCGGCGGCAGCATTAAGGCATTAAGGCACGCTGCCATACCGACCACTACCACCAGCAATGACTTCAGAGCGTCCTCTGCTGCCGGTTTCAGCAGCACCCCGGCGACATTTCGGAGCATCAATGCAGCGCGACGCAAGATGATCTGTAGATCCGCTCGCGAAATGTCCGCAATGCGATCGGCCGCGTTTTCAAGCTCTTCGGCAATAGATTGGCGCGTCATCGCATTAGTCCGCAGGGTCTTCGTCCGGCGCTGTCACGTTATCTGAGGTTGGACGTGAAGGGACCGCTGACAGGGATATCAGGCGAGGGCTTGGGCCACAGCTTTCCATTCCGCCATAGCGTTGAGGC
>NZ_JAMYQT010000080.1:0-17825 GCF_040320985.1 Mesorhizobium sp. M0571 | reverse complement strand
ACATTTCCCTTTTCAGCTCGTTTCACTTTGTGCCGCTATATCTCAAGGTGGCCGACGTATTTCTGACGTATAGATCTCAATCCATAAATGCTGCCTTCAGGGGCCCCAGCCGATATGCCAGCCGTTGTCGAAGCACGTTTCGGCAATCGTGACGACCATCGGATTGATCCCGATGACGCCGACCGCAAGCTCTTCCAGTATATTTCGATCGAATGCGGCGCACGGCGTGAAGTCATGTCCCGCGAGACCATAGGGCAACACATTGACTCGTGCGAGCGCCTGACCCAGATCATCGACAACTTGCACCAGAGCACGCAGATTGACCGGCTCCTAACTGGCTGCGCTCTTATAACAGGGCGCATTTCAAACCCTCATAGGTCGGTCGACAGTGATCACGCGATCGAGCTGCGCGCGGCAGCATGGGCCAGCACCCCAATAGGTTGTGAGACGAGCGGTTTCGCCTCCGCCACCGGTCTTATCGACCCCTCCCAGAAGGTCAGGAGCGCGAATTTTGTCCATGGCTATGTCCTTCATAGGGTCTGCGATTACATGCCGGTAATGTGGCGTTCCCTACTCCTCGGATTAGATTATGTCATTATCAAAAATGAACCATACAAATACAGAGGCATAGGCGCCAAGGCAATAGCATTCCCTGTCTTACTGAACGATTGAATGTCTCACCTGAGCCGATAAGGGGCGCAGGACACCCGAGGCACCCGGCACGCGATCAAATCGCAGACCAGGGCGGCAGTCATGGGCGCGCCGCTGATGCCCATGTGACCGTGCCCCGTGGCGAACAGTATTCTGCGATGGAGGGGGTGGCGACCGATGATCGGTAGGCTGTCTGGGGTGGAGGGCCGCACGCCCATCCAGCGTTGCACCCTGCTGACGAGCACGCCCGGCAGCATGGCGTGTGCGCAGGCGAGCAGCTTTTCACTTTGCCCCTCGTTTGGCGGCGCATCGGGGGCATCGAATTCGGCTATCCCCACGATGCGCAATCCCTCTGAGAGGGGCGTGGCAACGAAGGCCGATTCGGCGTCGGTCACGGGACGGCTGATGGCGCCAGAAACGGCGGGCATCGTGATGTGATAGCCACGCTCGCTGGCCAGCGACAGGGAAATTCCCAGGGAGCGCCCCAGGTCGCGGCTGGCGATGCCGGCTGCAATGACCACCGCACCGTAGGGGTGGGGCCCCGCGCTTGTCTGCAGCGTTACGCCTTCGGTGCCGGGCTCGATAGCCTCGACCCGCGCCTTTCGTATAGCAACGCCCAATGCAACGGCCCGGTCCGTGAGCCCCTCCACCAGCGCTAGAGGTGAGGTCACATGGCCGCTGTCGGGAAAAAGGATCCCGCGCCGGTAGTCGCGGGACAACCCGGGCTCCAACTCGCGCAATTCCTCGGCCTCGAGCCTCTCAAAGGCAACATCATGCGCGGCCCGCAGCCTGTCCACAAGGCCGTCGAGTGCGCCAGGTGAAACGCCGCGCCAGACATGCAGGCCGCCGTTCGGCCGGAACACCCGTCTCCACTCAGTACCCCCGAGCATGTCCCGATAAAGCACGGCACAATGTGCGTGGAGAGCGTGCAACGACGTATAGGCCGCCTCCCAGGCCTCCGGGCGGCCGGTGCGCAGGAAGCGCACGAGCCATGGGAGGTTGCGGGATAGTTCACGCGGTGCGAGGCGCACCGGGCCGTTCGTGTCGGCGAGCCAACGCAGCGCGCGCCACATGACACCGGGATGAGCCATGGGGAAAGACGATCCCGCATTGTATTGGGCGCCGTTGCCCCAGGAGCAGCCATGGCCGATGCGACCCTCCTCTATCAAGGTTACACGGTGTCCTTCCCGTGCCAGCAAGAGGGCGCAGCTCACGCCGATTAGGCCCCCGCCAATAACGGCAATGGAGAGGGGCTCAGTCATGGGAACGTTCCCTCCTGCGGATATGGGTCACCACGCGGATACGGCATCATTCGAGTGGGCGTCGATTTCCTGGACCAGGAGCTTGGAGCGCATGGGGTGCCTCGTCTCAACAGTGCTCAACGAGGACGCCTGCATAGCGAAGAGCTTGGCGATCGCGCCTTTCTGTCCGTCTGCCAGCGGCAGCAGGCGCGGGCCACTGGCATGGTGGCCTCCGACTCGAAACAACGGTAGAAGACGAAGGCAATCGCACTTGCCCAAAATGCATTAAAGTCTCACCGCCTATTGCACTATATCAATATCGTACTCGACCATATCATTTTCGCGGGACAGCGCAAGACAAAACATTCACCTTTGCGCCCTGCTGCGCGCTTCGCTAGCCATTACCTTCACCGGCGTCAACGCCGATCAGGCTGCTGGCATGAACATCGTGCGCCGCGCGCTGCAGGCTCCGGCCCGCCAGATCGCGTCGAACGCCGGTGCGGAAGCATCGATCGTTGCCGGCAAGATCCTTGAGAACAAGGGCGCGACCTTCGGCTACAACGCCCAGACCGGCGAATATGGCGACATGATCGCCATGGGTATCGTCGATCCGGTCAAGGTCGTGCGCACGGCTCTCCAGGACGCGGCCTCGGTCGCCGGCCTGCTGGTCACCACCGAAGCCATGATCGCGGAGGCTCCGAAGAACGAGTCGGCTGGCGGCGGCATGCCGGGCGGCATGGGCGGCGGCGGCATGGGTTCTAAGGTCTAGGCATCTTACAATCTCGGAAGGGGCGGCAGCAATGCCGCCCTTTCCTTTGGCGCGGATCCGCTCGGAAAAATTCGGCGCTCGCGAAATTCTGGCAATGAGTGCCCCTCGATCATCAGAATTTTTCGTTACGACGATCCGAGCTCCGTGCATCTCGATCGCCCGCCGCCAAATCGGGCTGATATCCGGCGTCGTGACCGTAGACACCCATGGTGGCGGAAACGTCCACCAGCCTGTTTTTGGTAGTCGAATTCCCGTTCGACCGCTTTGAATGCTTTATGACAATCCCCTCGGACCCCAAGTCGAAAGCCCGGGCGACGAACAAGAAGTGACCGCTCAATCCGGGCTTATCTCGGTGCTACGCGATGACCATCGGTCGTGAGGGTGCTGGTGCATCCCGATGCCCGCCAGAAGTGGTGATTGAGGCCGACTTTTCCGGCTTGATTGCCATGCCCAATTATAGGAGCACTGCTCGGCCTCGCCTTGGTTGCCGTAGATGCCATGGTGGCGGAAACGTTGACGACCTGCCCTCCATCCTGTGCCCACGCCGGCGCCGCCACCTATGGCGGCGAACACAAAAGGTGGCAAAGGAGGGCATAGACCACTCTACCGCAACCTCAATCGAATGGCGTCACCAGTTATTCCAAATGAGGCAACCGCGGTTTCGACGGCCCACTGCCGCGGCATCATTGCAAGCAGCGCGCTGGCCGATTTCGGCTGGAATGGTGGCGTGGTTCAGGTTCTCCGCCTCACCTTCGCCGCATGGGTTTCTGCTGTACCCCCGAGTGAGATATACCGACATCGTGCCTGAACTTGCCTCGGCGTCTCTGCGGTACATGCCGAAACACAGTTGTCGACCATTAATATATAAAGGTTCGTGACCCCAGTCTCACGCCTGCCAGCGCGGCCTGCGGCGATCGAAGAAGGCCGCGATTCCTTCGGCGGCGTTGGTCGTTTCCCACGCATTGGCCAACATAGCGACCGTCTCGCCGATGACCGCGTGATTGATTGCCGGCCCAAGTCGACGCGCAAGCGCCTTGGCGGCGGCGACGGCCTGCGGCGAGGCCGAGCGATAGGAGCGGACCTCGGCCTCGACGCCGCCTCTAGGTTGGCCGGCGACACAGCGTTGGAAAGCAGTCCGAGTTCGCGGGCTTCATTGGCGTCGAAAATCCTGCCTGACATGAAGACCCGGCGCGTCCGGCCCTCTCCCATCCGAGCGAGCACAGAAGGGGAGATCGTCGCAGGGATGAGGCCGAGCCGGGCCTCGGTGAACCCGAACTTAGCGGTGTCGACGGCGACCGCCACGTCGCAGACGCTTATCAGCCGAGACCGCCGCCGAATGCTTGGCCGTTGATACGGCCGATCAGCGGCTTGGGCAGTTCGTTGAGCGCGCGAAGAGCCAGCGCCAGCTTCCTGGCCTCGGCGATCCGCTCGTCACGCGCGGCGGAGGCCTGCCCCGACATCCAAGCGAGGTCGGCGCCGGCACAGAAGCTGTCGCCTTCGCCCGTCAGCACGACCACTCGCACTTTGTGGTCCTTGGCGAGCAGTTCGGCGGCCGCCGCAAGTTCGGCGATCATCTGTCCCGACATGGCGTTGTGCTTGTCCGGGCGGGCGAGGGTCAACGTAGAGACGCCGATCTCGTCAGTCGTGACACGGATGGTGTCGAAGTTCATGGCCGCTCCTCCCTCAGGCTGTCCGCGAAGCGGGCCCCCTCCGCCAGTCGGTCTATATGGAGGCCCGTCTCATAGCCCTTGTCGGCTAGCATTGCGGTGACGGCGAGGGTGTCCACATTGCCCTTCGCACCAGGGGCGAAAGGGCCGGGCGAGCCCAGAAGTAGTCCTGCTCCTTTGTCAGCAGATGCCAGATCAACACCGCGAGCTTACGGGCGACCGCTACGGCTGCGACCTGATGGCCACGCTTGTTGCGGATGCGTAGGAAGAAGGCTCTGAGCGGTCCGGGCGCCTTCGCCGCCGCCCAGGCGGCCTCGACCAGCATGGCGCGGGCATGGGAACGCCCATGTTTGCTGATCCGGCCATATTGCGCCAAGCCAAGACCGGATTGGCGCACACGCGGATTGAGGCCGAAGTAGCTCACCAGCTTCTGCGGTTCGCCGAAGCGGTGGATATCGCCGACGGCGGCGATGATACCGCTCGCGACGATGGCATTGACGCCGGTGATCGTCTGAAGCCGCCGGACTTGCACATCATCAACCGCTTCCCGGGCGAGGTCGCGATCGAGGTCGGCCAGATCCTCGGCCAGGCGGTCGATCTCGCGGATGTGGCGGGCGATGGCGGCCCGCTCGTCGTCGGGAAGCACCTGCCGCTCGAGCCAGGCGCGACCCCGACGGTTGAACAGATCGGCATGCGGGCACTTCGGCACGAGGTGCGCCTGCAGGATGCCATGCACCTCGTTCTTCACTCGCGTGCGATGCCGCACGACCTGGTTGCGCCGCGCGACGAGGCGGCGAAGCCGCTCAGTCCGCTCGTCGGGAACCCAGACCTCCAGCAGAAAGCCGCTGGCATGGAGCTGCGCCAGAACGCCGGCATCGATCTTGTCGGTCTTAATCCCGGCATGGGCGATCGCCTTCACCTGCATCGGGTTGGCGACAAGCACCCGGCCGACATAGGCGACAGACCCGCACCGCCGCCATGGCGTTGCCCGTGGCCTCGACAACAACCTCATCCGTCCGTCGCAAACCGCGGCCGAACCCTTCCAGTCCCGAGCGGGCCATGTCGACCCGTCCGTAATGGCGCAGCCGGCCGTCTTCCCAAACCACCACCTCCGCAAAGGTGCGGTGGATGTCCATTCCAATCACACGTCTCATCGGCACCCTCTCCTCAAACAGTCGGGAGCCGGCGGGCGACGCGACACCTACGGATCCGCGCTCTCGGCGCAACCGGGCAGGTCGCAGGGGCGGCCAGCTACTAACGCGAGCTCGCAGCTCCTCGAATAGATCTGCCTGCCCGCACTTGGCGTGCTCCCGGTGCCCCTGTCCCGGATGGTCGCACCATACGCCGAAAATCGCTCATCTCCAGCAGGGATCGGATGGCACCGTCATGATCATACCGGTTACGAACATGCTGGAGCGGCTGAACCAGGAGAATCAAGCGGCGCACCCTGGTCGTCCGCATCTTCCCCAACCCGCGGAGCTGTCTGCGGCTGGTTCGGGCGCTGGCGGTCGAGATCCACGAGAACTGGCTCGAGGCGACCCGCTACCTCAACATGGATCATCTGCGCGAGCACAAGAAGGAGAGCCTGAGGCCTTGGCCGCCGCCGCTCCGCTAAACACGGGAGCTGCGCGGCGGACACGCCGACGTCACAGCTACTGCCACGCCATTTTGCAGAACTTGACGCCCACAACTTCCACGCCACCAGGAAGCTGCCACTGCTCTGCCATCGATTTCACAGCCAAAGAGAGGATGGCGAAACAGAAATAGCCCGCTTCGTTTCGAGATTACTGGTCATTTCGGCGCAAAGCTTACGGCCGAGACGCGCCTGAAAATGCGCAAGCACCGCGGCAGGTCGCCAACAACGGAACGCATCAACGGTCATGACGGCGCGATACTGCGCTATAGATCTCGCTGCTGGACGAGCATCGCAATAATCCTGTCGAGACCTTGGTTGCTTTCAGCGGAGACCGCCACTATGAAGCGACGCTTCGCCGACTGTGTTTCACGCCGCCTGGAGAGTTTCATGACAGAAGAAGCCGAAAAAAACATCGACACCCTCATCGAGCTCACGGCCGATGTCGTCTCAGCCTATGTCTCCAACAATCCGATCCCGGTGGGGGATCTCCCTGCCCTCATCGGCCAAGTGCACGCGGCTCTGAAAGGGACGGCGGAAGGTGTCTCTGCAGAAGAGCCGGTTGCCCTTACGCCTGCAGTCCCGATCAGGAAGTCGGTGACACCGGACTACATCATCTCCCTTGAAGACGGGAAGAAATTCAAATCGCTAAAGCGCCATCTGTCGACCCACTATGGGCTGACGCCGGATGGATATCGGGCCAAATGGGGCCTACCGGCGGATTATCCCATGGTCGCGCCGAACTACGCCGCGGCGCGCTCGTCATTGGCCAAGACAATGGGGCTCGGCCGCAAACCGAAAGCGCCGGAAGCGCCGGAGCCGGCGCCGACGAAGCGAACCCGCAAGAAGGCCGCGGCTTGATTTCGGCAATGGAGATTCGTTCTGGAGCGTTGCAGCCATCGGCTTAATCTGCGCGTCATATAAAAAGGCGGGGCCAACCCCGCCTTCCTTTCAAACAACTTTGTTTCATGAGGAATTCGCGACGCCTGCAGCAATCTGCTGCCCTCAGTTTTTGCTCGCTCCTATCGAGCGGCCGTGAGGACCTCCGGACCTACGCGCCCACTCTTGCCAGGACGTTTCAACCAGCTTTGCTGAGGCTGCCAGCGGAGGATTTGCCGGTGCGGCGATCCTGCTCGATCTCATAGTTGATCTTCTGGCCGTCAGCGAGGGTCGAGAGGCCCGCACGTTCGACAGCCGAAATGTGGACGAAAACATCCGGACCGCCATTGTCGGGCTGGATAAATCCAAACCCCTTGGTGCTGTTGAACCACTTTACCGTTCCAGTAGGCATATACGTGTTCCTCCTTAACAATTGCAACGTGGGCAGGCCATTAGGCCTGCCCGACTCATAGCCGAGACTTGGGCACAGCAAAAAGCGAAAAATTGTTAAGCCCCGATCAGCTGGCGCACTCCATTTTGGCCGTAGTCGCCAGCAAGCAGTGTCCTACACTACCGCTCGAGCATGGCCGGAAGCGCCCGATCCTTCCAACGCTCCTCAGCGCCACGTCTATGGCTGGTGCTTGGAGGCACGGGACGTAAGGCCGACCGCTGCTCGTGCCGCCAGGTCAAAGGCCGGGTGGTTCACGGAGCTACCTTCGTGCATAACGGCTTGGCAAGCGCTTGAAGGAGTTTCGAATTGGATTGTTTCAAGAGGGTCGAGGAGTTAATCGATGCCACCAGCGTGGAAGCGATCGATAACGCGCGCGTTTTGCTGGACCAGTTCAAGGGCAGGTCAGAAACAATCGCCCAAGCGATCGATGACTTCCTACTTGATTTCATGACCTTGCTGTTTGTGGTAAAAGCTACCCGCGAGCGGTTCCACAATCCGGCGAAGCGGTTGGCGCGCATCAGATTGAGCAGGATCAGGCTGTTACTCACCCGATGCTCTTGACCTAAGGGACCACGCCGCCAGGGATGCTTTTGCAGCCGCAAAGAAGGCAAATCTGTTCGCCGGCAAACCGAGCACAGCCAGGCGGTATTTACGCAGATGAATTCGATCGCGACCGCCAAATTCTCCTGTTTGGTACCCAGCGACGACGGCAAGCGCGGACAGCTTCCGTGCTGCTGTCCTCCAGCGACAAACGTGCCTGCATGCCCCTCCACGGCGAGCTCGACGGTTGTTTCTTACGTTTGACCAAGGTCCCGCGCAAACACTCCCCTTTCCCGCAGCAACTCATCAGGCTCAACGGCCTCGCGGCAGGCGCATTACGCCAGAAGCGCGCAACCGCATCGTTTTTTCCCGCCCGAGTCCTACGATCTTCGTTTTCCAGCGCCTCGCGGATATCGCCCAACTTGCCGATTTTTGGATCAGATCCGTCCTAGCGCGCGAGCAGGCTCCGCGCTCGAGTTGGCTGGGCTGTTCACGCCTCTGCCCTTCAGCATCGACCCGGTCTGGCTGTCGCGGACAGGGTTCCGCTGGGGCGACCAACATCTCCATTCTCACCGTCAGTGCAGCGGCCATTCGAAGCGCATCCTATACCCCTCCCCGGCAGCGCGCCCAATCGAACGAAGAAGATATTCTCAGCCGCACGCGTCGCGTTCGGCCCTGTCCGATGTCCGACAATGTCGGATGCGCAGCATGGCAGAGCCTGATTTGTCCACATGCCTCGAACGGTTTCTGATCTGGCACGGTGCATGCTTGGTCATCCGCAAGGCTCGCGGACCAAGGAGAATCCGTCCCATGATCACCTCACCAAGAAATACCGCCGCAGATCTCCTGGGTCCATCCAAAGATGAGGCTCGAGGAAGGCCTGGCCCCATGAAGAGCTTATTCATCTGGCTCGGCGCTGTCCGCCGATCCCCCCATGGGGGGAGACGGGGACGCAGCGCCTTCATCGAAAGGAGGAACAAATCACTTTGCCTCAAACCTTGCCTTTCGACCAGCCACCACAACTGGAGCCATCGATCGTCCGCCTGGCTGCGCAAGGCGTTCATTGCCACCGCGCTGGCCCTGGTGACGACCGGTCCGGCTCTGGCCGCCACCGACGACGGCAAAGTGACGGATTTCCTGCTCGACAACGGCATGGAAGTGGTCGTCATCCCCGATCACCGCGCGCCGATCGTCACTCATATGGTCTGGTACAAGATCGGCAGCGCCGACGAGCCACCCGGCAAATCAGGCCTTGCCCATATCCTCAAGCATCTGATGTTCAAGGCGACGACTAACCACGCCGCCGGCGAGTTCGACCGAGCCGTCTCAGCCATCGGCGGCTACAACAACGCCTTCACCGCCTATGACTACACCACCTTCGTCGAGACGGTGGCGCCCTCGGCGTTGGGTGAGATGATGGGCTTCGAGGCCGATCGCATGTTCAACCTCATCCTCAACGACGATGATATTAAGACCGAGCGCGACCTGATCCTGGAGGAGCGCCGTTGGCGCAGAGAGACGAATCCGCAGGCTCTGCTGGACGAGGAGGTCAACGCGACGTTGCGGCAGAACCAGCCCTACCGCATTCCGGTCATCGGCTGGATGCAGGAGATGGAGAAGCTGAAAACCGACGCATTCACCATCTACAACAAATACTACCGACCGAACAACGCCGTGCTGGTGGTGGCCGGCGACGTAGAGCCGGAGACGGTGAAGGCGCTGGCCGAGAAGACCTATGGCAAGGTTGTGCGCGGGCCGGACCTGCCCCCGCGCAACCGCCCGCTCGAGCCGGAGCAGAACACCAGGCGCACAGTGACGCTGACCGATGCGCGCGTTTCGGTGCCGAGCTTTTCCACTCAATGGGTGGTGCCGTCCTATCATACGGCAGAGCCCGGCGAGGCCGAGGCGCTCGACCTGCTGGCCGAGATCCTCGGCGGCGGTAACCGCAGCCGGCTATATCACGAGCTTGTCTTCAAGCAAGGCATAGCCTCGGCGGCCGGCGCCTCCTTCCAGGGCACCATGCTAGACGACACCAATTTCACCATCTCCGGCTCGCCGCGCGGCGATGCAAAGCTCGTCGATCTCGAAGCGGCGGCCGTTGCCGAAGTCGCCCGAATCGCCGAGGATGGCGTCACCAGCGACGAGCTGGACAAGGCCAAAGACCGCTATATCCGCTCGGTGATTTTTGCGCACGACGAGCTGGACCACATCGCCAACATTTATGGCAAGACGCTCACCACCGGTGGCAATGTGAAGGACGTGCTCGAGAGGCCGGACCGCGTCCGCAAGGTCACCACCGACGAGGTCAAGGCGGTCGCCGCGCGTTACCTGGTGCTCGACCATTCGACCACAGGCTATCTTTTGCCGCAGCAACAGGCGGGGAATTGATCATGAGCTCCATCCCCATGCAAATGCGCCGGCCGGTCTTCCCTCGGCGCGCCTTCGCCACCCTGTTCCTCTCCATCCTCTTTCTCATCTTGCGCGCGCTCGCCGGGTAAACGGGATCTGTTTAAAGCCGCGAGGAGCGGTTTTCGCGGGCCTTGCCAGGCATTTGCCGGTTCAGGCGTCATTATTGGGGTGCGCTCCTCTTTAGGCCAGCCTCTCTTCGAGTGGATAGAGTTGCCGATTCGTGGTCCGCAGATTGTAGGCGCAGGCCACCAGCATCCCACTCCGCGCGGCTGGCGAAGCCGATGTCGGTTGTTCAATCGTTCGACTAGTAGAACCGCGAGGCATCTTCTAGCGTATTCAGGTATTCTCCCTTTCCAGTCGGGTACCGTGGTCTATCAGCTGTCTGGCCGAGGCCCTATAAGGAACCCGGACGTCGCGGAGTACACACCGCACCTGCTATATATACCTGCTGCGTTGAGGAGGAATCCGGTATTGCCCCTGTGCCTGCCGATGATCCGTCACCTGAGATCCCCCGACCTGTTTGGACCCATTGATCGCCTGCCGGCACTTGGCACGCGGATTAGCGAGCGGACATTCGAGGTCCTCAACCCGTCGACTGGCGAAGTGCTGGCAGAACTACCCGACATGGGTGTCGAGGAGACATGCGCTGCGATCGACAAGGCCTATGTCGCGCAGCCTGGATGGGCAGGGCTGACCGCACGTGAGCGCAGCGACGTTCTATGGCGATGGCATCAGTTGATCATCGACCACGCCGACGATCTCGCCGCGATTCTCACCGCGGAGATGGGCAAGCCGCTTGCCGAAGCCAAGTCGGAGATATCGCATGCTGCGGCGTATCTGCAATGGTACGCCGAGGAGGCCAATCGCGTCTATGGCGAGACGATCTCCGCACCATCGATGGACCGCCGAATGCTGGTAATCAAGCAGCCCATCGGAGTTGTTGGCACGATAACGCCATGGAATTTCCCGGCCTCGATGGTGGCGCGCAAAATCTCGCCAGCCTTGGCGGCGGGCTGCACGATCGTCCTCAAGCCCGCTGAACAGACGCCGCTCGTGGCGGGAGCAATGTTCGCCCTCGCCCATCAGGCTGGCTTTCCCGAAGGCGTCGTCAACCTGATCTATGCGTCCGAAGGTGACGCGGTCGGCCGCGAACTTTGTACCAATCCCAAGGTCCGCAAGATCAGCTTCACCGGGTCGACTGAGATCGGGCGCCTTCTCATGCGCCAGTGCTCGGACCAGATCAAAAAAGTCAGCCTTGAGCTCGGCGGCAATGCACCTTTCATCGTCTTCGATGATGCCGATATCGATGCCGCGGTTGACGGTGCGGTCCAGGCGAAGTTCCGCAATGCCGGCCAGACCTGCGTTTCGGCGAACCGCCTTTACGTCCAGTCGGGCGTTCACGACGAGTTCGTCGAGAAATTCGTGCAACGGGCTCGCCAACTTCAAGTTGGTGACGGTTTCGCTCCCGGAATGGACATCGGACCGCTCATCGACAAGCACGCTTTGGCCAAGATCGAATCCCATATTGCCGATGCCGTCGCCAAAGGCGGGGCAATTCGATGCGGGGGCAAACGCATCGGCACGAATGGCACGTTTTTCCAACCGACAGTCCTGACCGGTGTCTCCAGCGAGATGACCGTCGCGCAAGAAGAGACATTCGGGCCGCTGGCACCGATTATTCGCTTCAAAGATGCGGATCAGGTCGTGCGTGAGGCCAACGACACGATCTACGGCCTCGCGGCCTACTTTTATGCCTCCAACCTGAAGCGTGTCTGGCGTGTGGCCGAGGCCTTGCAATATGGAATGGTCGGGGTAAATACCGGGCGGATGTCTTCAGAAGCGGCGCCGTTCGGTGGGATAAAACAGTCCGGCATCGGGCGGGAGGGATCCCGCCATGGGCTCGAGGACTACCTCGAAATGAAATATCTCTGCATGGGCGGCATCTGAATTTTCGGCTTGCAGGGTTCACAGCGGGGTAACCTAGCGAGCGATCTCCAAATGTGTGAATTGTAGGATCGCTCCTCGATTGGGAACTGAGGGGCGGCTCCGTACCCGAGCAAACACGCAATCCTGAAGGAGCACCCTGGCTGGACTTATCTCTCGACGAGACAAGCGTCTGCATTTTCGGCGAAGACGGCGTGCATGTGACGGAGGATACGCTTGCCAGCGATTTGGCGGCCCTCGCCGACTTCAGGCGACGGGCTGTCGTTGCGCGGGTCTGGTTGGAAGCTTGTGCACCATCGCGATCGTGAACGCCGGTTTGTGCGCAATATCCGGTTTCTGGGCAGAATTTTGAACCTGCTACCTTTCGATTGTCAGTAGCTCAGTTGTTCTTCGGCCGACTGCCGCGCCGGTACAGGCTCGGACAGAATCGAAGATACCATCAGGCAGGCATTCGCATTCGACATTTCCGGTGATCGGCTCACGATCCAGGGCGCGCCAGGTTGACCAAGCGCCTCGAACCGCATGACAGTCTTGATCGGCTGGAGGACGGAAGTCCCGCGATGCCGAAGAGGTTGGTCAGCGCAGTCGAGCCCACACGGCATTTGCGGCACGAAACAGCAAGGGCTGGGAAGCGATCGGCCGAGCGGTCCTCGAAGGCGCGGGCCAGGGTGTTGACGATGCGTTGGTTCAGGTCCGCCAATCTGGTCTCTACCGTCTGATAGCGGGTTCGGTCGTCAGTGACAGCGAGTAAAGATATTTGGCATCATCGGCTTTGATTGCCGCGCAGGTCTGGTCGAGATTGGGATAGCTCACTGGTGCACCTTTGGGCTCATAGTGCTTCCTCCTCATCGAGATGAGGATTGCCGGATTTGGCGTAGAACACCAACACGGGTCCGAGATCAAAGCGCGTCCCGGGCGCAAGGCGCTGGACGGACCGGGGCCATGTTTCGGTTGAGACGCCATCGATGCCTCGCGCCAGCGTTCTGGCGAATCGGGGCATCAGCGGAGCGAGTGTCGGTGCCAGGATCGCAGCGGCCGTCGTCTGAAGGGCTAGCGAAGTCCGGATGCGGGCGGGATAGAAACGTCGCGCCGCCGCATAGTCTTGCGCCCGACGGTAGATCACGCAATCGCGCACGAAATCGCAGACCTGCGCGGCCGCGCGCCGGACCGAGAAGCCTTCGTCCGAATAGGCGCGCTCCATCGCCGCGCGATAGATCTCTATCCGAGCAAAGAAGGCGCGGTCGACCGGGCTCCAGTCGCCTGCATCGGGTACACGGCCGGCAAAATCGTGCTTGATTTCCTGGTTCAACGCATCAAGCCAGTTCAGCCAAATCCCTTGGAACACCTCGTTCTCGGTGCGGCGCAGCGCGTCCAGCGTGAAATCCGTCCGCTCACCTTCCGGGCGTGTCAGGCCCAAATGGAGGCGCATGACGTCGACTGTCTTTGGGCTCAGAACCTCCTTGCCCCAGACCGCATGGCGGCAGCTGGTTGAGAACTTTTTGCCGTCGAGCAGGTAGAACTCGTTGACGTGATAGTGGATGCGTGGCGTCCAGTGGGAGAAGACCTCGGCGTAAAGAGCGGGGTAGAGTAGCGCGTGGTAGAACGAATTGTCGAAGCCGAAGAAATGGACAATCTGCCAGTCGTTGCTGGGCATCTCCGCCTTCCAATCGCGACCCAGCAAGCGGCCGAGCGCCTGGATGTTGTACAGAAAACCGAAGGCCATTTCCGGCCAGACCCAGATCACTTGCCCCGGAAACCCTTCGGCCGGCAGGCCCCAGTCCGAGGGGTGGGTAATGGGCACTGAAAAGTTGCCGCGTCGGCGTAGGCGCGCGAAGAGATCCAAGATCCGTAGCGGGACGCCCGACGCCCTTAGATGCCAGTCGATATTGTCGTAGCATCGGTCCAAGGCAAGTTCCGGGCGGCGGACGGAGCCGACCAGCGGCGCCTCGGCAGACTGCCGTGACCGGGCTGCACCCAAGTCGTGGCAAAGGTTTGGGGCGCCGCATTCCTCGCAGATGTTGCCACCGGCGGAGCCGCCGCAATCGGGGCAGAGGCCGCTAACATCCGGCTCGTAAAGATAGTGGCCTGTCACAGCATCGAAAAGCGCAGGGCTCTGGCGCAGATCTACCGCCGTGCTGCTCAGAAGACTGCGGAAACACGCGGCTTGAAACTCGCCGTAACCGTCATCGCCCATTGTGGATTGGAAGCTGTGGACGTGACAATCGAGAAGTGCAAGCGTGGCGCGAATCTCGTCGGCGTAGTAGCGCGCCACGTTTGCAGGCGTCGATTGATCGGCATCGGCGCGTGTCGTGACGTAGCTCTGGTTGTCATCGCTTCCAGTGAGGTGATATGCTTCGACTCCTTTCATGCGCAGGAAACGAGTATAGACGTCGGCGCCGAAATAGGGGCCAGAAAGATGCCCCAGATGCAGATCGCCATTTGGCGTTGGCGGCGTGGAGAAGACGAAGATCGGCCCGCGTGGAGCCGTGGTCTTTGCAGCGGCATCAAGGGCGGCCTCGCCGTCTCGCCAGTAGACATCGACGAAATCTAGGTCTTCGTTTCCGTCGTTGCGCAGCCCATGCGCTTCAAAAGGCTGAAACAGAACGACATCGCCCGCCTCGACCGAGATTTCCCCAAGGTCGGTCCTGACCTTGCCCGATCCTGACAGGATCACGAAGGCCTCGATTTCGTCGTGCCGATGGGGCTCCGATGTAACGCCCGGTGCCAGCCTACCGAACGAAAAACCCGTGCCGACGCTTCCCGTTCCAAGCGTGGCCATGTCGATACCGAACGCCCGCGACAGCTCCGTTCGAGAAAACGTGTATTTGCGCATGACAACGAACCTAAGCTGTTGAAGCCGTGGGATCTTCGGCTGCCAACGCAACAGCCTCCCGTGCAATTCGTGGAAAGAAACGGCCCGACCCGTTGGCGGCCCCGGCCAGGATAATGCAGCTCTGGGCCGCCAGGCGGGCGACGAGGGGGCGCCAGTCGGGCTGTAGGCGTCATAGAAGACCGCCCTGCGACCACCTCCACAATCCACGTGCCGAAGCGTCTTAACGGGCTGCGGTCGATGCTCCGCGAGCCCGCAAATCAGAACGCCATACTCTCCGCGCATTTTTGAGCGGTCGATCAGTTTCGTGTGCATGCCTCCACCTGGCTGCGTGAGCTCAATCGCGATAGAAAATGCCATTTGGGGGCTTGAGTTTGTCGAGATCGGCCACTTTGCCCTCGGGCGGGTTAAGGGCGCGCTTAAGCACGTTATATTCAGCGCGGGTCGGTCCACCGGTTGAAGCACGCTGGAACACCAAGTAGAGTGTCCGCCGCGAACGATTGCTTTTGTTCGGTCGTGAGTAGTGCGGCGCGTAATCGTCGAAGATGAAGATGTCGCCAGCCTTCCATACTACGGGTTCCCAGGAGAACATTGCGGCGACTTGAGGATCGATCACCCCACCGGCATCCATGGGAAACACCCCCTTCTCGTGGTTGCCGGGGCTGAAGAAAAGCCCGCCGTTTTCCGGGTCGGAGTCGTCGATGCCTATGGCAACCACCGCATGGACCATCCGGTCGGGGAGTTTGTGTGGAATGTGATAAATGTCCTGATGCGGGAGATAGCCACCGCTGTCGGGGTAGTGGAAAATCAGCAACTCCTTGAGCCTGCGCGAATCTTCGCCAAGCAAATCCTCGACCGCTGACTTTATGCGCTGATCTTCTAAGAGCAAACGACGCAATGGATCATGGAAGTCGAGAAAATTCTCGATCTTGGAGATGATCTTTCGATTGTCCGTCGTCTTCTCGAACCACATGAGCCATTTGTCATCGCTGACATCCCAGCGTGACATATCTTCGACAAAAGTAGAGATATCTTCCTGAACCGCTGGAGCGAAGAACCTTTCGAGCCTGACGTATCCGTCTTTCTGCCACTTTTCTCTTTGTGCATCAGTCAACATGCGAAAAGGCCTCCTGTTGGAAAGACTGGTTGGTCGGACATCCCAATTAGGGCAGTCGGGCGCTGGTCAAGTTGCGGGTCCACGGAGACGGACTCACGTCATGTGGGACGGCGATGCTAAGTGCGTTCCGCTCCGGCGGATATTGTCCGCAGAAGCTCGGCGCGAGACTACCTATGTCAGGCTCAGCCGGGTCCAGGGGTTCCGTAAACTGGCCCGGATCAATATTCCTAGGATGCCACCGCCGATGATCAAAAGTCTACGAATCATATCCCGCTGCCCATTTCTTCGGCTGCGGGGGCGGGCCAGCTCTCGATCGAGGTATGGCTGATGAAGCCAGGATGCTCGGGGTTCGCGCATGGCGCGCGCCCAAGAAGGCTATCGAGGATGCGGCGCGCGCGCCAGGCCAGCAGGCTTAGGTTCGGATCGGCCAGGCCGCGCTGCCCGAGGCTCGCGTTTTGTACGAAGATGCGTCTGTCACGCGGTCCGTCCCAGCTCACCGAAAAATCTTCGCGAATAGCTAATTCATTGTCGATCTGCTCCAGCCGGTGTGCGATGGGTTCCAAGAAGTCTGGCACCGCGTTCTCGTAACCGGTGGCCAGGATGACGATGTCACCCGTGACTTCTTCGACCTCGACCATGCCGTGCTGCAGGGCCAGCCTGTGACCCGCGCCGGCGTTGATGCAGTGCGAGACGGTGCAGCCTGGCCGCAGTGTGATGTCGCATCGGTTTGGCTCGACAAATGCGTGGCGGTACAGCGCCTGATAGATCGCGCGCAACGTGCTTTCCGAAATGCCGTCCGAGGCAAGCACGAAACGCCGCAGGAGCAGCTTACGCTGCGACTCGCTCATCGCCGCGAAACGATCCGAAAAGCAGGGCATGAACAACTCGTTTGTGAACGGGCTGTCGTCGAGAGGCAGGTAGTTCTCACGCTGCGAGACCCAAGTGATCGAGGCAGGCCGCCGTTCTTTCGGCAGGCCGACAAGGTGCAACATCACCTCGGCTCCCGACTGGCCTCCGCCAACCACGCAGACATGCTTTCTCCGCACCTCAGGATGGATGTGCAATAAAACAGATGAGTGGAACAGGTTGCGTCCAGTCCAGCCCTGAAACTGAGGCGGGATTTGCGCCTGCTTGCCAATGCCAACCACGACGTTTCTGGCGCCGAGAACCGCCTTATCCGTCCGCACCCGAAACACGCCGTCAAAGCGGATTTCGCGCACCGTCTCGCCGCCACGGACAAGTGGGTTCCTGTGGAAGGCCCAGTTCAGGTACTGCTCAAACTCAGCTCTGAACACAGCCTCGAACTGTGCGTTCAGGAAGTGGTACAGACGCCCGTTCTCGTACAGGTAGTTTACGAAAGTGTAGGCTGATCGCGGATTCACCAGCGTGACCAGATCCTTGAAGTGGCTCACCTGGAGCTCTGAGGAATCGAAAGCGATGCCTGGATGCCAGCGGAAGTCGACCTGCCGATCCAGGAACAGTGCCCCTTGCCCAACTTGCTCGTGTATCTGACACGCAAGGCTCAAATTAGACGGCCCAGCACCGACCCCAACGCAAGATAACTCCACTTGCTTTCCTCCTATAGAGTCTTCCCACTCTCATGATTGCTGACAATGGCCTTTGACATAAGCTGCAGCCCGCCGATCCGATCGGCGGTCGAGGCACTTGTACGGCGGATATGAGGTGCAAGAGGC
>NZ_JAMYQT010000079.1:0-17871 GCF_040320985.1 Mesorhizobium sp. M0571 | reverse complement strand
TCTCCTATGCATGAGGCTCTGCGCCGGCCAGCCGGCTTAACCCTCGTACCGTTGCATATCGGATGACGGGCCGCCCTCAGGCCCAGCAATCATAGGGACTAGGCGCTTGTTCGCGGCGAATATCGGCCATAGCCATTGGGCTTCCTCGCGGACGTTTCGATCCCCGGTGCCGACCGGATTTGCGAGAATTGTCCTGCGGGTTGTCGAATGTAGACCCGAGCATTCCAGCGCGGTGACAATCGACGGGTCATGCCGGGGACGTGGGTTGGGGGCATCAACGTATATCCTTTCCGCCCGCCTCGATGACCGCGTCGCCGTTACGCGAGACGCTTTCCAGGCTCATCAGGTGTTTGAAGCCGGCCGAGTCGCCCGCCTCGACCATGACGCGCCGGCCTTTCGCCGGCTTGGTGGCAGGCAAGAGCGCGGGTTTCACTGCGGCGACGGTATTTTCGGTGCGCATGATCATGGAGGAGGTCTCGCTGATGCGTTCGCAGAACCCCATGCATGGGCCGTGCCAGAGAAGGAAAACTTTATTTATCAATGGGTTGGCGGATTTTCGATCCTGTCGGAAATCCGACATTGAGGGACGCCTCACGGCGGCGCTCGATTTGCACGTCGATGTCGCCTTTTCCGAATAGCTAATCGGGCACTTTCTGCACCAGAATACTTCTCTTATGGAGACCAGCACGACGTCTTCATGAACGGACAGTGCAGAACCTTGTGTCTCTGCCGGACAGATCGCGATGTGCCTCTCCCATCGAGGTCGGCAGTTGCAAGAGCTGCCAGATCCTTCGCCCTATCGTGCCGTTGCACTGGCTCGATCCCGACATCCTCGGAGGCCGCGATCATGAAGAGTATCTCATGTCCGCCGCGAGGCCTCTCTCAGGGGGAAGCAATTCTCTATGTTGGTGTCGGATCGATGCTCTTGATGAGATGATTGCGGATGGGCGCATGCCCAGACCTAAGCGCATCACTGCTTTGCGCGATATGGGACCTTCACCAACTGGATTGTCGAATCTCTGTAAAGATAGCCGGAAGACAATTGCGTTATGGCCACTCTGCCGGTTCCAAAAGCACGTGCGCCATTCGGTCCCTGCGACTCAATCCAGGCGGAGGGATGAGGCCGCAAAGCAGTCTTTCGCGCGCCCACTGGTGGGCCAGGATGGAGCCGTCGTAAACGCAGTTATTCGATGATCGCCAGCCGCGCTCGACACGGCGACGTAGTAGTCGTCGATCGCCCCGTCGCCGATGTCGATCCGAAGCTCGGCCAGTTCCGCGGTGAGCTTCACTGCTTGTTCCGCAGTGCCCACCGAGCTCGCACAGGACGTTCTATCAGGCGGTCACGGCTGCATTCGTTGTCGGATCTTCGACGATGTCGGACATGAGACACAGCGCCATCAGGGTGATCGCGTTGTTCTGAAATGATTTTCTCACTTGGCACGGCACCTGCAACGCAGTCCGCAAAACGCGCTGCGGCACGGACAGAGGAGAAATCATTCCATGATCATGCGCGCCGAAACATGCGGTCGCAGCCGCGAAGCAAACTGGGCACGAGCGCTCCGCCAATATCAAGCAATTCGAGCAAGATTTTTCGTAATTCAGTCCACATTTCTGAAGAGCAAGGAGAAATATCATGGCGAGAAACCGAATGCGCGCGGCGCGGGGAGTAACAGCGGCCGTTGTCCTCGTTGTGATGGGACAGCAGGCCGTCGCGGCGGACCTTGCGCAAGCGGCGAGCGTCCCGCAGGCGGGAGCCTCGGTCACGGAAGCGCCAAGCCCTTGGCAGATCCGCCTGCGTGCGTTGGGGGTCGTCACTGAGGATTCGGGCTACGTCAATGCAGTGCCCGGCTCCGATCTTTCGTATTCGAACACCGTGACGCCGGAACTCGATATCTCCTATTTCTTCACGGACAACATCGCCGCCGAGCTCATACTCGGCACCACCTATGCTAACATCGGGGGCCAAGGTACGATCGGCGGGCTGGGCAATATCGGCAAGGTTTGGCTGCTGCCGCCCACGCTCACATTGCAGTATCATTTTACCGATTTCGGCGCGTTCAAGCCCTATGTCGGTGCCGGCGTGAACTACACGATCTTTTATAACCAGGGTGCCGGCAGTGCCGATGCTCTCAAGGTTAAGAATACGTTCGGCACCGCGCTGCAGGTCGGATTCGACTACATGGTGGATCAGCACTGGGGCGTCAACTTCGACGTGAAGAAGCTTTTCCTCAAGCCAGACTTCGACGTCACGGTCGACGGCGCGAAGCTGACGGGAAAGGCGGAGCTCGATCCCTGGTTGATAGGCGCAGGTGTCACCTACCGCTTCTAACAAAGAAAGGTGAAGGCGGCTGCTGATAGCCGATCGGAAATGAAGGGCGCCTCGTGCGCCCTTTTTTACGGTCGTCCCTGCACGGGCGACACTTGAAGAAGCCGTTGTCGAGGGCGGCCGCCCTCCTCCAGCGGACCAAGAAGGTACCCCTGGTCAATGCGGCCTCGACTAACGCCTGAAATGGACGTGCTTAGATGCGCTTCGGATCAGGATGGCTGTTGGGTATCGTTGATGGGGACATCAGTCTCCCGGACGTCATGTCAGAGCTATGCGCCTGCGTAAGGCGAGCACGGAGCTCCTCGACGCCGACAAGACGCCTTGTTCAGCCATGCTGCGACAGCTGCTGTTCTTTTGCTGCAGGAGCGGTGGCTGGCGCCCAGTGGACGCATTCCTCGGCAGGCCAAGGCCTGCCTTTGCCCTGCCCCATGGCTTGACCCATGGCACGGTGCCGCGCTCCAGCTCGGCAATGATGCGGTCGGTGATCTCCTGATAAAGGCTGGCGCCGGGGCGCCCGCCCTTGCCTGCGCCAGCCTCTGTGCTGGCACAACGCTTGCTGTTTGCATGCATCGTCTCATCCTCCGCTCGCCAATCGCCGCGCCTTTCCCCGGAAGATCCCATGGGCGGCTGCGGCAACGCTCGATCCCAATCTCGCGTGCCTGCCCCCGTTGAGTGGGGTGGGCGGCAGAACGCGACTGGCTTGGCCCGCTGAATGAGGCGGGCCGCACCCGAAGGGCCGGAACGGAGTGGAGGATGCGAGCGGAGCGAGCGTTGCGGCACGCCGCAGCGGGCCTAGAAAGGAGCGTCGCCCACCCCGCGAAACGGGGGCAGGCACCAATCAAACCGCATCGCGAAGCGATGACCGCAGCTGCGATCAACTCGCTTTGACCGGCACATTGCTCGTGAAGAACTTGAAGGAACCAGACACATGAAGACTGAAAACGCGACTGAGAATGAAACCGGTGCGGTCCATACGACGCTCGGTGCTATCTTCCTGTCCCTGGAACTCAGTCGCTCGACCTGGTTGGTGACAAGCTTGTTGCCGTGCAACGGAGAGAAGATGTCAAAGCGCGTCGTCAAAGCAGGCGATACGGCCGGCTTGTTGGACCTTGTCCGCCAGCTGAAGGCGACGGTTCGGCGCAGAACGAGCCGTGACGTGCCGGTGATCGCAATCCAGGAGGCTGGCCTAGACGGCTTCTGGATACATCGGATCCTCGAGCGTGACGGCATCGAAAGCCATGTGGTTGATGCAGCATCCATCGCCACGTCACGCAGGAAACGCCGGGCAAAGACAGACAAGCTGGACGGCGAGACCCTCCTTCGCGCCCTGCTTGCTCACGAGCGCGGCGAACCGCGGGTCTGCGCCATGGTCGTTCCGCCATCGCCCGAGCAAGAGGACAGAAAGCGCAACAGCCGTGAGCGACGCGCTCTCATCGCGGAGCGGATAAAGATCGTGAACCGGGTCAAAGGGCTCTTGTTCTCACAGGGCATCATTGGATTTGAGCCGCTGAAGCGGGACCGGCGCACTAGACTGGAAGAACTCAGGACCGGAGACGGTCGTGAACTACCGCCGAATCTCAAAGCGGAGATTGTGCGTGCACTGGACCGGATCGAGCTCCTGCTTCGGCAGATCAAGGACGTGGAGGCAGCGCGTGACGAAGTGGCCCGCAATGAATGCGACCCGTCAACGGTCGCCCATGGAATGTCGATGCTCAAGCAACTGCGCGGCGTGGGGGCGGACTTTGCCGAGGTGCTGTGGTGCGAGGGACTGTATCGCGAGTTCGCGAACCGAAGGCAGCTTGCCTCCTATGCCGGTCTGACACCGACACCATGGCAAAGCGGATCGATCAGCCGGGAACAGGGCGTATCGAAGGCGGGCAATCCGAGGCTGAGGACCGTGATGGTGCAATTGTCGTGGTTCTGGCTCTTGCATCAACCGCGATCGGCTTTGGCACAATGGTTCCAGGAGCGGGTCGCGCTCGACGGTGGCAGGCGCCGCAAGCCGGCCATCATTGCGCTGGCGAGAAAACTTCTGATCGCGCTGTGGAAGTATGTTCATCATGGTGCTGTCATTGAGGGCGCTGTCATGAAGCCGGCATGATCAACGTACTTTCTTCCATCCGCCGGGATTGATCGCTCCCGGCCGATCCGGGGCGAACGAACCTCCCACCCCACTTGGCCCAAAATGCCGCCCGGAAGATTGGTCGCGTTCCCCTGAGCCTTACCGACGAAAGCGGGATGTTGGTGCAGCTGCCACTGTGCAGCGACCGTATGTGAGTTTGGACCGGTGTTGTCACCGCGCCAAGACGACAGGCTCGGACCTTGGATCACAACGCATTGAGGTTGATATGCGAAGACAGCCTTGACGACAAAGTCCCCATGTGAGCGGGGTGGGCGGCGAGTCGCGACCGGAAAGGCCCGCCGTGGTAGGCGGACCGCATCCGAAGGACCGGAACGAAGAGGAGGACCCTGAGCGGCACGCGAAGGGTTGCGGGCTGCCGCGGCGGGCCTAGAAGGGAGTGCCGCCCACCCCGCGCCACCGGGAAAGGCCAACCGACAAACCCCGCCGCCCGCAAGGGCGGCGGCCGTCACAGCCCGAAGGGCTGCCCACGCCAAGGGGCGAAGCCGAATGGCCGAGACCGCCTGAGCTTGCCAAAGAAAAGCGGGCTCGGTTCACGCGCACCCGGTGCGCGCGGTAAGGCGCGCGGCGCTCCTGTTAGGAGCATGAAATGCCTGGAAACCTTCTGGTCTAGTCTCATCAACCGCGGTTTCGTCCCTGCTCCCAGATCTATTCAGAATGAGGGTTGAGTAAATCGGCCGGCTCGATTCCGAGCACTCTGGCGACTTTTGCCACCATATCAACGCTGGCGGCATAGACCGGCGCTCGAGTGCGCTGACATATGTTCGGTCGACGCCAGCCTCATGCGCCAGCGCTTCCTGCGACAAGTTTTGGCGCTGCCTACGCAGATTGCGGGCAAAGACCTCTCGGATTTCCATGCACGAGAAGCACCTCTTGTCGAGGATTTCACCACGGAGGATTCTCTACAAAAATCAGAGACAACAAAGGGGAGCGGCTGCACGGCATCACTTTAGCGAGCGCAAATCCCGCTGATCCGAGAACTCAAGGACGGAAATCGTGAAGTTTGACACCCAACAAAGTGCGACGCCACCTATAGGCCACGAGAGCGACGCATTTGTGCCAGAAGCTCGCAAGGATCGATTTTGAGAGCCTCGGTCACGTCGAGAAACTCAATTACGTCCAGCCCACGTTCACCACCCTCATACTTGGCGACGAACGACTGCGGGCGGGTTAGCATTTCAGCAACCTGGCTCTGGGTGAATCCGTTATTTTTGCGCGCCGCTATCAACCTTTTCAGCAGCCAACGCTGGCGAGGTGATCGAAGGGATTTCGGCATCAGACGAACCGGCCAGGAAGAACTGGCTCACCGACTAATCCCAGTTTCGGATTATCCCATTTTAGGATATTGTCCAGTCAAAGGCGGACGCGGGATAATTCATAGCGAGATATGAGATGGAAGACAGATTGCTCCAACCTGCTGTTGCCGACGAGGTCCCCTGGGCGGAGAGCCTGACCGGTTATGACAATGAGCACTTCAGGATCTATCTGAGACTCATAGACGCATGCGCCGGCAATGCCAGCGAAGAAGAGATGGCGCAGGCGATATTGGGCATTGATCCAGTGCGAGAGCCAGCTCGCGCCCAAAAGGCCGTTCGCAGCCATCTCGCGCGCGCCCACTGGCTGGTGATCGCCGGGTACAAAGAGCTGTTCTCTGGCCAAGAGGCCTGATGGTGACGATCGCTATAGAAGAAACCGCTTATACCCACCGTTCATAAGCGAGCGCCCGCGTCTGACTGCACGGCGGACGCCGTCGCGAAGATGGTCACCGGGGTCGGCCCAGTCCTGCTCGACGCGGGCTCTGCCGAAGAGGGCAAGGCCGATTTCGCGGTGTGGTGCGCCAGCGATGGAGCCGTCGAGCGCACGCAACACTCGGCGCAACCGCGAGCAACGGGGCTCGGTCGGAAAGAATGTTGGTTGCAGCCTGCCGGTCGAACGGAGGCTGTTCAGACATTCCAGCGCGTTCAGGCGTTGCTTTAGTTCCTCAGGCGGCCAGAAGACGGTGGACGTCAATCGCGCAGGTTCAAGGAGGCTCTCGCCGGAAACAGCCAGCTGCAAGCTCCTGCCACGATCCTCGACTAGGACGTGCTGCTGCCCGTCCAGTGTGACGAGTATAGAGATGCGGCAGGAGAGCGCGGCGAGATCGAGCACGTCGACCCCGCGCGGCCGCGCCGCCATTTCGGCAGCAACCGGCAAAACATGCGGACATTGCGACGGGCACCAAAAGACGCTCGCATCAGTTCCTTTCGAGCTTGCAAAACAGAAGGCCCCATCGCGAGAAATCAACAGGGGTCGACGGCAGGCTGATAATATCCACGGACCGGGCGTTCGTGCGTTCGGCACCGCGCAGCGCGTTCGCCAGATCCTTCTGGAAGTCCGGATTGCGCCTGAGGAATTCCCAGGCCCAGCCTCGGCTGGTCAGCCGCTCGACATAGCCATAGTCACCATCATCTTGCCTGTCCGGCCAGGCAGGGCCAGGTATTATTTCGTCCATTGCTTCGTTTCCAGGAAAGGGTTGGATTCCAGGCTCAGGCGATCTTCATGACCGGTGTCCACAGTACCGGGCCCTTGAGTCCGCCATTGCGACGGAGGGCTTCCAAGCTCTCTGTTGAGACGTCGAGATATCCGGCAACGGCGCGCGTGTTGCCTATTGTTTGCGGATCGGACAGCCGTTCGAGTGGCCAGCCGGCGCGACGCAAGATCCGCTCTATGCGCAGATCCGTTACGGTAACGATGCTGCGCAGACCGCGTGACAACCCAAACTCGACCATCCCGGCAAACAGCTCGTAGGTGCCAATAGCGATGCCCGCCTGTTTCGGCGTGGAAGGCGGCAGATCAAGCGCAAAACGGCTGCTTTCCCAAACCCGCGGATCTTCCGGCGCCGAACGGTCTGCAAGGAGAGCGCAGAAGCTGTCGCGCAGCATCGTCGGTCCGGTGGTCGGCAACAGGCGCACGCAACCGTCGATGCGCCCGGTGAGCGCACGCAGCAACAGGTAGTGAGGACGAAGAGCGTCGAACGGATCGACCTCATAGCCGCCGCTGAACGAAACGTCCCAATCAAGTCGATCCCTGAAGACGCGATACCGCAAGCGGTGCATCTGCTCGAGCTCGTCGCTGAACTCAGCGTAGCAATCCGGCGTGATCAACTGCATCATGATGGCCTTTCTCCCTCGCATGGATAACACCTGCGATTGAAGGCAAAGGCCGGATTTGATACAACCTGTGTATGTGCCCAGGTTTGGAGATCAGGTGAAGAAAGATGGCCGGGATAGTGCAAGCCGAACGGCCGCCTGAATAACCGTCTTCACGCCAAGCTTTTTCCTGGCGTTATCCCGATGATAGGCTGCGGTGTGCCGACTGATTCCCAAGATGCGGCCGATCTCCCACGCCGTCTTTCCGCGAGCCGCCCACTTCAGACACTCGATTTCCCTTCGAGATAGGGTAACGCCATCCACGATCCTGCCGTCGGCCAGCTTTCGACAGGCATGAAGATGGAAGAAGATCGCGATGAGCTCGAGCGCGCGGTCATATCGGTCGATCATGCGGAAGAACAGTGGTTGCCTCTCATCGGAGGCGAAGGTCAGTGCTGCAAACAGGCCACCGCTGTCATGGATCGGGATCGTGAAGCCGCATCGAATGCCGAATTGCGTCGCCTCATCCATCAATTGTCGCTGCTGCGTCGATAGTTCGAGATCAGCACCGTGCGCATCCCAGTTGAATGGTTCCTGACCACCACGCGCCTGATGGATAACCGGGTCAATCTTTTCATACCGACTGTGAAGGTAGTGAGATGTCCAGGATTGAGGGTAGGTGGAAATCAGGCGCACCTTGCGGCCCTTGCCAGGCGAAGGGAAAAGATAGGCAAATGACGGCAAATCGAGAGAAGAGGCAATCTCCCCCAATGCGTTGCGCAGGTCCGTCGCGTCAGCGCTGTCTGCGATTTGCTCTACGAATCTATGAAAAACGTCTTGCATAGCTAAACTGCCGTGACTTCGCCCACGGCTTCTGGCCCCACATATCGGAGCCCAGATGGGTCGACCAAAGCGCAGCCATTGAGGGAAGAAGGCCCGGCAGGAGACTGAGCTCCGTGCCGGGCCGGTGCGCCTTGGGAGGGCGATATGTGCTTCGACGGCGCTCTCATCGACACCGAGACCTCATTCCAGCGTCATCTGTTAGCAGGTGACAGTTGTCCTCTTGGGTTTGCACTTCATCACAGTCGGGGTGTCTGTTTGCGCGCTGTTGAGACTGTCTCCATGGAAGAGCTCAACCTCACGGAAAATTTCACATCGGCGACCGTCTCTGAGAGCGTCACCTCTACGATTCTTGCACAGCCTACGTTGCCGTCTCGGACGCGAACGCGGTATTGTGTTTCGAGATTTGCGTCGCATTTTCGGCATCGGCTCGCACTCCCTCATGCAAGCTGCCTTAAAAGCGAAGAGCGTGCCTTTGCGCGCGCCAGCTAATGACGCCACAGGGCAGCCGGACGTGAAATCCTGGTCGATCCGGGTGGGTGGCCCTCATCCGTCACGTCAGATCATATCGCGCCCTCCGCCTTCAGCGCGCGATAGGTCGTATTGACTGATTTCGCGGTTGCGTCGACGATGATGTCGATCTCTTTTCGGGTAATGATCAGAGGTGGGGCGAAGCCGAGGATATCGCCATGTGGCATCGCGCGGCCTATGACACCATTTTCAAACAGAGCAGCGGCGGCGCGCACGCCGACCTGAAGTCCGGGTTCAAATGGTACCCGCCCCTTCGGATCCCGCATCAGCTCCACGGCGGATAGAATGCCAACGCCGCGAACCTCGCCAACAATGGGATGACGCTCCAGTTCGGCTTTCATGCGGGCTTGCCAATAGGGTCCGACGTCCCGAACATGTTCCAGGATATTTCTTTCCTTTAGCAATTTTATATTAGCAAGCGCGGCCGCCGCGCAAAGCGTGTGACCGGAATATGTCCAGCCATGGCCGAGTGGGCCGTGCTTTTCCGTCCCTTGTTCCAAAACCGACCAGACCCGGTCACCGATAATCGAACCGGAGATAGGCAGGTAGGCGGAACTCAAGCCCTTGGCGATGGTTACGAAATCCGGGCGCATGCCATAGAGGTGGGATCCGAATTTCTCACCGGTTCGCGCGAAGCCGCAGACCACTTCATCGGCGATAAGAAGGATATCGTACTTGTCAAGCACCCCCTGAATCGCAGTCCAGTATCCCTCAGGTGGCGGAACGATGCCGCCGGTTCCAAGTACCGGCTCTCCAATGAAGGCTGCAACCGTCTCCGGGCCTTCAGCGAGGATAAGGGCTTCAAGTTCGTTAGCGCAGCGCCTGGAGAACGCTTTCTCATTTTCGCCATCATGCGCCTGCCTGTAATGGTGCGGCGTGGTGGTATGGCGCACCAAGTCCAGCGGCAGGTCGAAAAAATCGTGAAAGAAGGCAAGGCCTGTAAGACTGCCGGTGACCAGCCCTGACCCGTGATATCCGCGATTGCGCGAGATGATCTTCTTCTTTTCAGGGCGGCCGAGAATGTTGTTGTAGTACCAGACCAGCTTGATGTTGGTTTCGTTGGCGTCGGATCCGGAGAGGCCGAAAAAAACCCTTCGCATGTTTTGGCCGAAATATTCGACCACGGCCTCTGCCAAGAGTGCGACTGGCTCGGTTCCCTGGCTCGCATAGACATGGGCGAACGGCAACTCGTGCGCTTGACGCGCGATGGCCTCCGCAATCTCCGTGCAGCCGTATCCCATATTGACGCAGTAAAGCCCTCCGAAACCGTCAAGGCTCTTTCGGCCGTCGGTATCCCAGATGTACACGCCTTCTGCACCGGCCATGATCCGGTTTGGCGTCTCGCCGCGGCTGTGCTTGGCCAAGTGTGTAGACGGATGAAAGACGAAGCTTCGGTCCTTCTCCCGCAGCTGCTCAGTCCCCAAATTGCTCAAGCTCATAGTTCCTCTCCTCGCGAGCAGTAGGCAGAAGACACTCACCCAGCCGCCTATTGAAAACAAGCGTACCCGCAAATACCTCTCGAGTTTCGCGGGAATGCACGTCTTTAGCCGACGAATTCGCGAAAATCGGCCTCGAACGCAGTGAAAACCAAGGTTTCTGGAGTTTACCTTCTCCTTGAGGCGGATAAGGGATCAGTGTGGCCGCCGCCGTGTTCTGTTCTTCGGCGGATGTCTGCGAAGGTACCCCATAACCCGGGGACGGTTTTACGAGAGGCGCTGTCCGAAGATCCCCCTCCAGCAGCCCAATAGAACTTCCGCGATCCGTTCTTCGTGTCGCCAGAATATTTTCGGGGATATAGTGATGCGCACGCTCGTGGCGGCACGCCTTGGGCTATTCAGGATTGCCATCCCTCTCAAAGCAGATTCGCAGCGTTATGAAGGCGTCGGGATCGCTGAGTCGGGCGGCAGGGGAAGCATGCTCGAGAAGACCCTCCGCAGTCTCCTCATCGAGCAGCAAAGGTCCCCTCTTCACATCACGATCGACTTACGATCCCAGGACGTGCTCTAGATTCTTCTTTCGCATAGATTTGGACGGGCTCGCCAAGGCTCGACACCGTGTCCACACAGCAGTAGACGCTTCCATCTGTCCCGATTGCAACTGGCTGTCTCGATCTTCAAGCCCTGGGTCTTCATCACTCGGGAAGAACTGCTCGATCAACCAGCGCTGCGTGTACAAGCGACAATCGGCCAGGCCCCGGCGGAGCAGGTTCCCGCACGGGTGGTCAGGAGCAGCCAATGCAGCGGGTCCACGCCGGCGGGCGCGGCCGTTTGCGACTTCACCCGCTGCAGCCCACGCTGTCGGGCAGGCCGTTCCTCGCGCAGGTTGGCCGGATCATCGCCTGACCGAAGCGGATGCCAGGTCATGCCTTTCATCAAGCCGCTGGCATCTGCGTGTGCGGAGATTTCAAAAGGCCCTTATCTGCACCGGATCGAGATGCAGCTTGTCCCAGAGCACCACCCGCGGCACCGTTTGTGCTCGCCACGCCGTCAGCTGCCATGTGCCGGAAGAACCCCATAGAATCATCATCAGCGGCATTGCGCAGCGGGCTTCTGGTGTGGCGATAACGCGGCGAAGGACGCCGCGGTCGGTCCAACTCAGCGCGCCGCTCGAAGCGCCGGGGTGGCTATGCCAGTCGCCGAGGTAAGTCTCGCGGCGACCCGAACGCTCATATTGGGCGGCAATCTGCTCAAGCTGCCATTGCTGATCCGGCTGGAACCGGAAGCGCTCGTGAAGGGCGCCGGGTCCGGGACCAATCATGGCGGTTACGACGGCGGTATCAGGATTCAACCACCAGCCCATGAAAGTGCCGCCGGTCTCTAATGGGAGTTTGGTGTCGGCTTCAACCGCGCATTCCTGAGTCACGGTGTTAGGCAGCCAGACATCAACATCCGGCAACATCAATGCCCGCCCCGGCAGTCCGGATGTTTGGGCAGCGAATCGACACGCCAGCGCGGCGGACAGCGCGCTCGTTCATCATCAACAAAGCTGAGTGTCTGCACGACCGAACCATCGTCCGCCTTACCCGAGAGGGTATCGATGGCCAGCCTCACCGCCTGCAGCGAAAGTTCCTGCAGATCATAGTCGGCACCGGTGAATGTGCGCTCGCTGCACCCCGCCGGCTGGGTCAGGGCCTCGTCACCGGCATCCTGTCCTGGCGGGGGTTCGATCTCGTGCTTGTGCCATGCGTGCAAAAGGCAGTTCGGGCAGCCGCTTTCGCGGACGTGCCGGACAACGGTGCCGCCCTCCAGCGTCGGCGTCGCGGACAAGCTTACGAGGGGAACGGCTGCGCTTCGGCAGCGGTCATCCAGCAGCGTTGTAACGCCGTGCGAAGCGCTGCCATCGATAACGAGATCGGCGTCCCTGATGAGCGAGTCGAGGATATCGTCGTCACCCGGATCGCTCAGAGCCTGCGCCGCAATACCTATAAAATGCGAATGGCTGCGGACTTCGGTTGCCGGATACTGGCGAGCGAGAAAAGCCTGCAAGGCGTCTGCCTTGCGTTGACCCCAGGCGGCTGCGCCCAGCGGCCAGCGGATCGTGTTTCCGGGCTCAAGAATGTCATGTTCGACGAGATCGAGGGTGCGGCATCCGTTGCGAGCAAGTTCGATCGCTACCGGTGCGCCGACGGCGCCAACTCCGACGACAAGGATCCTCTTGTCTTTGAGGAATGCAACGGCCGGAACGCGCCAGCCAATGTCGCCCGGCCCGGCGCGAAAAACGGGCAACGCCGTGATACGCAGTGATTTGGGGGCTTTGTTCTTCTTCGGCTCAAAGCCGTACGCATGACCGAAGACCATGACGAAGCACCAGCCGAGGCCCGTCTCACCAAAGGCGAGCTCGCTCGGATAGACGAGTGCGCAGAGGTCAAACTTCAGACCTGAACCGTAGTTTCGTGGCCGGGTACGCTGGAGCCATGAGTAATCTTGGCGGAGCCTTTTTAGCTGTGCGTCGAGCTGAGGTTCGGGCAGCATCGTGTCTTTTGATCTTACCCACGGAACCTCCAGCTGATTCTTGGCGTCGGCCAGGTCGGTTGGGAGCGGACCCGCCCATTGGTGAAGCACTTGGCCATCCTCAGCGCGAACCTCTTCGACATATGCCCTGACCGCCGGAATATGGATTGGACCGTTCTCGGCCTCCACTTTGACCGTTTGATCTTGGATGTAACGCAGCTGCAATGTGCCCTGCGAGGAGTCGCCGACATCCCAGCCGCTGTCGATCAGACAATAAGATCCGGAATTTCCGCCAAGGTTGTTCCACCAGTATTCGGCAGGCTCGCCCTGCTGGTCTTCCTCACCGGTACCACGCACGGAGTCGGCGAGCTGCTTTTCGAGCAACGTGCAAAGCGACCAGCCCGGTGTCCACTGCCGGGTGTCGCGGCCGAGCAGGCAGAGATTGCCCTCGATCGGACTGCGGTGGCGCGCGGGCGGGGGGTCCAGGCCGGCGAGCAGAAAGACCTGAGGCCGAAAGTGCGGGTAGGCGTCGGGAAAGACAGCCTGCAACCGAAGGGGCGTCGCCGTATCGAGCGGCCAGTCGAATGTGAGCGACAATCGCCCGGCAGCGAGGGCCGGCTCGTCAATCTCAGGCGTTATCCCGGCGGCGTGCAGCGCGTCGAGTTCGTATTTAAGCCGCCCCGGATAACGCTTCTCCCAGCGGGGAACTGGCTGCGCCGGGGTCGTCATGGATGAATCGGGATCAACCATCCTCTCATCCCACCTTGCGCGGCGGGGGTATGGGCGGATCAGGCGGCCCCTTCGGAACACCGTGAGGCGGCCCGGAAGGCACTCCGTGAGGCGGTCCTTTTCCGGGATCTGGTGGTCCCTTTCCGGGGTTGTCGGGTCTTCCAGCCATAATTGGCCTCCATATCCACATACTTTGTGAGCTTGTCGCAGGGCCGGCACTTAACGGTTGTTGGCAATAATGTGCTTCTGAGCTTATATCCTGGGCGTAGAAACTAAATTGCTCAAAAGCTTGGTTGCTCTCGCCCGAAAAATTGACGCGGAACACTCGGTCGACTGGCTCGTTATATGCGCAACGGCCTCTCGAATTTCGCGGAAATGTGCGTATCTGACCGGTGAATTCGCGGAATCGGGACTAATTGCCGACGAAAACGCTTTAGAGTTCATCTCCGCTTGAAGGAGGACAACGGAATCGGTGAATTGGCTTTCACTGGCTTCGTCACGACAAGGCTGTAGTATTGGTTGATCCCCAATCCTGCCTGCAGGAGTCCCTCCATGAAATCCTGATACGCCGCCATGGAAGGGGATGAAACGCGCATCAAATAGTCGATCCGCCCCCCGATGGCCCAGCAGTCCAGGATTTCCGGAATCTGTTGGATCGCAGTCTCGAAGTGCCGTTGGTCCTCGAGACGATGGCGATCCAGAACCACCTCAACCATTATAGAGATGATGCCCCCCATGAGGGCTGGACTTAGTCGCGCGTAGAACCCCTCAATGATCCCTGCGGCTTGGAGCACGCGGAGCCGCTCCGAACAGGCCGACGCCGAAAGGTGAACACGCTTTGCGAGCTCGCTTTTCGAGATCCGACCATCTGACTGGATCTCTGAGAGAATCCGGACATCCCAAGCGTCCAGTCGCACCGGATCGGGTTTCAACTTCATGACCTTTTGCTCTCAAGCGGTAGTCGCAGCGCAATTAGTGCCAACCAATTCCATCATCAATCGAAGCGAGCGAATAAAGTGAGCGTCATTCGTCCTCGGCCTGCAAGCTTCACTGCGAGGTTGTGGAAGTCAGGGGACTGAGAACGATCCAAGCAAAAACGCTGTAGAAGAGTTGGGGTATTGCCCCTGACCCAACCGGGCGATGACGCATTTGGAAAGGAGTGATGGCCTGTCGGCGGCGGTCTCCTCGTAAATGAAGTAGCGCATCTCTTTGGTACTTTCCGGTGCTTGACCCGATTGGCACCCCTAGGCAGCACCCTGAGCGTCGATCGTAAGGACGGCAGGTCGATTCAGTCTTTACATTGAGCGTTGGCATCGAGAGCGACTTGAAAGCCTTTCTTGTCTGGCTCGCCGAGGAGCTGAAACCACAAAGGGCCGCCTGTGTTACCGATACGGTCCAAAATCCAAGGCGGGAGTCTGGCCGGATTCGGGCAGCCGGCGGACTCAAACGCCGATGCTGCGGGCGATGCTGTCGGCCGCCATGCGCTTACGCCACTCAAGTGGCCCGTAATTATGAATGGAGTTTCCCTCAATATCGACAGCCATGATGACCGGCATGTCCTGGACCTCAAATTCGTAGATGGCTTCCATGCCTAGGTCTTCAAAGCCCACGAGCCGCGCCGCCTTGATCGATTTTGAAATCAGGTATGCAGCGCCACCCACCGCGATGAGATAGGGTGTCCTGTGTCTGACAATCGACTCGATGGCCGCCGGTCCCCTCTCCGCCTTACCCAGCATCGCGAAGAGCCCGGTCTCGGCGAGGATCTTTTCTGCAAAAGCGTCCATCCGGCTGGCGGTTGTTGGGCCAGCAGGCCCGACGACCTCATCCCTCACCGCGCGGACTGGTCCGACGTAGTAGATCACGCGTCCCCGCAGATCGACCGGGAGCGGCTTGCCGGCATCGATCAGGTCGACCATTCGCCGGTGGGCGGCGTCACGGCCCGTCAACATCTTTCCGGACAAAAGAAGGGTTTCCCCGCAGCGCCACGATGCCGTCTGTTCCTTCGTGAGCGCATCGAGATTGACCCGACGGACGCCGGTTGTATGCAAGTCCTCATGACCGATCTGGGGCCATTCGGAAAGATCGGGCGGTTGGAGCTGTACCGGTCCTGTGCCGTCCAAGGTAAACGTCAAGTGCCGGTTAGCGGCGCATTGCGGGATAAATGCCACCGGCTTGGATGCCACATGTGTAGGATAGGTCGCTACCTTGACGTCAACCACTGTCGTCAGACCACCAAGGCCCTGGGCGCCAATGCCGAGCGCGTTAATTCGCTCATAAAGCTCGATCCTCAGTTCCTCCTCCGCGTTTGAAGACCCCCTGGAAAGCAGTTCCGACATGTCGATCGGCTCGTTCATGGCCTCCTTGGCCAGCAGCATCGCCTTTTCAGCGCTGCCCCCGATGCCGACCGAGATCAGGCCGGGCGGACACCATCCGCTGCCCAGCGTCGAAACGGTGTCGACTACCCAGTCGGCAACGGACGCACTGGGGTTCAGGGTAGTGAAACGCGCCTTGTTTTCGGACCCGCCCCCTTTTGCTGCGATGGTAATCTCGATACCGTTCCCGGGCACGAGGTCGACGTGGATGACCGCGGGCGTGTTGTCGCGGGTATTGATCCGTCCGGCGAGCGGATCGGCGACGATCGATGGCCTAAGCGGGTTGTCGGGGTCAAGGTATGCCCGGCGGACGCCATCATTCACGAGGTCAGCGAAACTGGCCGCAGACTTGATGCGAACGCCCATCCCCACCTTGGCGAAAACCACGACGAGACCGGTATCCTGACAAATTGGACGACGTCCGAAGGCCGCCAGGCGGGAGTTCAGTAGAATCTGCCCGATGGCGTTCTTCGCCGCCGGGCTCTGTTCGCGAGTGTATGCCCGCGAAAGGTACCGGATATAGTCGGGAGGATGATAATACGAGATGTACTGAAGGGCGTCTGCGACGCTCTTTGTGATATCCTCCCCGGCAAGGTTCCGTCTTGTCCTATTCACGAAATCTCATCCCAATGAACCGAACCCGTTGACCAGTTTCAGGCTCTGGAAGCTCCGCACCCCCTGCTCGCCTCCTTCATATCCATACCCGCTCTGTTTAACGCCTCCATACGGCGCATCTGCTGAAACCCCTTTGAGGTAATTTACACTGAGAGCGCCGGCCGAAAGACCGCCGATCAGCGCCCGTTTCGTATCGTCAGCGCCAGTGAAGAAATAGGCGGCCAAGCCATAGTCAGTGGCGTTGGCTTCTTCGATCGCCTCCTCGATCGTGTCGAACGGCGCCACGGTGAGGATCGGTCCGAACGGCTCGTCATGAAGCACTCTGGCATCTTTTGGCACGCCTGTCAGGATCGTTGGCGGCCAGTAAAAACCCGGTTGGTCGAAGCGGGTGCCACCGGTTTTGATGGTGGCGCCGCGATCGACCGCATCCTTGACCAGACGCTGCATGGCCTCGATTCGCCGCGCATTTGCCATTGGACCCATCTCTGTCGCAGGGTCGTCCGGCGGACCGATCTTGATCTCGCGGGCGGCTTCCGTTATCAGCGATAGGAATTCCTCATAGAGAGACCGCGCGACGAGGATCCTGCTGGGCGCATTGCAGCTTTGACCCGCGCACTCAAACTTGTATTCCGTGATTGCCGGTATAGCTTTTGCCAAGTCGGCATCATCGCATATAACAACGGGGGAGTGTCCACCGAGTTCAAGAATGCACCGCTGCAAGTTTCTCGCGGCGAGCTTAGCCAACTGTTTTCCAACCTCGGTTGAGCCAGTGAACGTTAGGACCTTCACGATCGGCGAGCTGAGGAGATGCCGGGATATTTGCACCGGAACGCCAAAGACGAGATTGACCACGCCGTCCGGAATACCCGCTTGTCGCAAGGCTTCGACGAAATGGACAGCCGCGCTTGGTGTCTCTTCAGCCCCTTTGAGGATCACCGGGCAGCCTGCCGCCAAAGCAGGGGCGAGCTTGCGAGCGATGAGAACGGCGGGATAGTTCCAAGGCGTGAAGGCTGCAACGACGCCAAGGGGCTCTGGGACGATCGTTCGGTTCGGGCCCATCGGAATAGGGGCCGACAGCTCTTCGGCGTGGGTGCCGTTCCACTCCAGTGTTTCGACAGCGCGCGCGTATTCACCTGTCGCTTCGGCGATCGTCTTGCCCTGTTCTGCTGACAGGTCCCTGGCTGCCGCTTCAACCTTCGCTGCCAGAATCCTGGCGGCTGCTACGAGAATCTCGCCACGA
>NZ_JAMYQT010000078.1:0-18043 GCF_040320985.1 Mesorhizobium sp. M0571 | reverse complement strand
TCGCCCTTTTATTGGCCTATAATTAGTCCGCAATGACTTGCAATTCTTACAAGCATCACTTGAAAAAAGCCCATGGAGACACTGGCCAACCTCGAATCCTTCGCCCGCAGCGCGGAAGCCAGCAGCTTCTCGGTTGCAGCGCGAAGGCTTTCCCTGACCCCGGCCGCGGTCAGCCGTAACGTGGCGATATTGGAGCGCAATCTCGGTGTCCGGCTGTTTCAGCGAACGACCCGGAAGTTGACTCTGACCGAGGCCGGTGAGCGCTTCCTGCTCGCAATGCAGGATCATATGCAAGGCCTGCAGGCGGCGATCGCGGACGCTGCCACCGATCGCGGTGAGCCCGCTGGTGTGCTTAAGGTCAGCATGGGGTTGACGTTTGGCGCAGATTACATCCTGCCCCTGTTGCCAGGCTTCCTCGCGCGCTATCCCAACATTCGCCCGGACTGGAGGTTTGAGAGCCGGCAAGTCGATCTGATTGCAGAGGGATATGACGCGGCCATCGGTGGCGGTAACGACTTGGCGCCGGGCTTGGTGACACGCACGCTTGCGCCCTTGCATATCATCGCTGTTGCTTCGCCAGCCTATCTGAAAGGCAGGAAGCGGCCTGGCGATCCTTCGGGGCTGGCCCTCTTCGACGGTATTGTCATGCGCTCCACGCGGACGGGACGAATCCGCGAGCGCACCATGCGCGACGCCGCCGGCGCGGAAACTATTGCGACACTGAAGGAAACGATCGTACTCGACGATCCCGAGGCGATGTGCCGGGCGGCACTGCTCGGTCTCGGCGTGACGCTTATCGCCGTGCCACATGCTCTTCCGCATCTCGAAAGGCGCGCGCTCGTGCGATTGTTGCCACAATGGTACGCCGACGGCGGACCGATCTCGATCTACTATCCCACCCGAACATTGCTCCCCGCCAAGACCCGCGTCTTCGTCGACTTTGTCGTCGAGGGCTTTCGTCGTGATCGCCTGGCGGAGCGCTTCGCCGGAAGCCTCGGCTAATTGCATCGACCTTCGCTCGGACCGGGTTGATCTTGTGGCGTGATGCGAATTCGGCTTTCAGACTCCCAAAACTCAGTCTGGAAGATGCCGCCATTTCACCATCCGCTTGCGCAGATCGACGACTTCGCCGTCTACTGTGAAGGACCCGTCTCCCCTGTGGTGCAATGTCCGCCGCTCTTTCCGGTCGAGATCGATCCAGATCCGGAGCGCCTCCAGAAGGAAAAGGTTGTAGGTTTCGACCATGCCGTCATCAGCAATTCGGCATTCGATATTGGCGAGACATTCCCCGATAAGTGGCGGCCCTACGTCCCGGGCGGATAAGGGCGACAGCCCGAATTTCCCAAATTTGTCGACCTCGTCGCCCGAGCAGTTGCCGATATCGATGACTGTGCGCGCAAGATCGACCGTTGGGATAGCGATCACGCATTCGCGGCTTTCGCGCAATGCGCCGTAGCTGTGGTCCCAGGGTCCGATGACGCATCCAATCAGCGGCGGCGCGTGCTGGACCATCATGTGGAAGCCCATCGTCATCACGTTCGGTTTGCCGTTTAGAGCAGTCGTGACCAGGACGATGGGGCCAGGCTCAAGCAGTCGGTAGGCATGGGATGCAGGCATTTCCTTCATTGGAGCTCTCCTTGCGATTGGACGCCCCCACAAGATCCTGAGCCGCGACGACGAGCCAACAACCGCTGACGCGCGGCACTATGCTGCTCGACATCGACCGCCGGGTCAGCGCGACTTCAACTCCAGACCGCCAAACACTGTTTCAATGACCGCCTCGATGTAAGCGTCGGGGATGTCGGAGTTAACGTACGGAACGAGGAGCCGGTGATAGATCGGCCCATATAGAGTGTCGAGCACGACATCCGGATCCAATCCGGGTCTCAGTTCACCATTGGCTATGCCACGCCGAACGATCTCACGGGCAATCTGTCGCCGTGGCTCGACCCAACGCATCTTCACGGCATCCAGCAGCCTCTCATCGGTTTGGGCACGCCCCAATAGCGGCCGCATGATCCTGCCCTGTTGACCGCGGTAAGCCCGTGCGAGCAGTTTCATCGACGCTGCAAAACTCTCGCGGGCAGTCGCCTTTTCCTGGATTGGCGCCGCCTTTGTAACTTCGGCGAGAAACGCATCCATCACGACTGCCGAGACATTCGGCCACCGGCGGTAGATTGTCGTCTTCGCCACGCCAGTCCGTTCCCCGATGCCTTCAATCGTCAGCGCGTCGAATCCTACCTCTTCGCCCAGTTCCAGCGCAGCGCGGAGAATCGCTGCCGTCGCATCGGCGCCGCGTGGGCGCGGGTGGGCGACCTTCACCGCTCGCAATCGAACATTCCTTTCCATCGTTCCCTTCCTGCAGTCCATCTGGCCAATGCAAGCGGGCAGACTTGGCGTCGCTGATCCCGCGTAAAATCCGCGAATCGGCTTGACAAGTGTACGCTACGTATCGTAGTTGACAAGTGTACGCTACGTATCGTAGCTTTTAAGTGAACAACCTGGGCAAAGCACGGTACTCCGCGGATCCTGCGATCTATGTCACGCATGACCAGGTCGAGGCCATGACCATGGCCGACCGGATTGTGGTGATGAATGGCGGCCATGTCGAACAGGTCGGCCGGCCGCTCGATCTCTATGATGACCCGCAGAGCATGTTCGTTGCCGAATTCATCGGCTCGCCATCGATGAACCTGCTGAAAGGCCGCTTCGACAGCGCCGTCGGACGGCCTGTCTTCGAGACCAATGATGGCATCGTGCTGCCGCTGCCCGGCAGCGTTTCAAGGCCGTCCGGTACGGAAGCGATCTACGGCATCAGGCCGGAATATTTCACCATCGCTACGGCGGGCTCCGGCATCCCGGCCCGCATCGTGGTGGTCGAGCCCCTCGGCCCCGAAACGCAGGTGACCGCGACCGTCGGCGGACAGACCGTGGTGACGATGTTTCACGAGCGGATCAGCGTGCAGCCCGACGAGATCATCTGGCTGCAGCTACAGACCGATCGCGTCTGCCTGTTCGACACCGCTGGACGGCGGCTAACTTAGAATCTGTCAAAATAGCAACAACGAACGCCTTGAAGAAATGCGCGCGGTTACGACGAGCGGCCGTAGACCAGATGGCACCACGCGCTTTCTTGTCGGTGGTCTGCGAGATACCATCCGGCGACCGAGCGACCGAACAACGGCAGGATCACCAACGGCGTCGCCGAAGGCCGCCGCAATGCCTTCCAGATTACGCGGTCGATCGGTTGGCTTCGCCCTCGGCGATTTTTCAGCGCTGCGCTATTTGTACGACCGGCATGTCGAAGCCGTGGTCGGTGTCCAAATCATCCTGTTTGCACGTCGTTGCCGCCGTTTACCGCATGCATTGACCATAGGACTTCCAGCCTTGCTGTAGTGGCGTTATGCATGGCTGATCGCAGTCTGATCGACGAACGGTAGAAATTGGAACTCGGAAAACAGGCGTAGGATCGTTCCCTTCTGTCTTTAGATGGTCCTGCGGGAAACTACCACCTGCGTGCCATGGGTTTAGCGAAGCCCAGCCCTCCATATTGGTGCACGTATCTAGTAGATATGACGATTTTATTCATTGTATCTTGACGCATAATGATCCCGCTCGGTACCCCACGGCCATTGCCGCTCCCGATCAGGCAAGCGTGAATTCAAATTGTCTATAGTATCAAGTGATTGCGGGACTCTTCTCTGTAACGGCACGAAGGCGACAAACCGCAGACGTCCTGGCCACATATCTCTCGCCAGGATGCCGGCAGATGGTGGGGGAAAGCGATCATGGCAGGCAAGTGATCAGCATCACAAATCCATTGTCCGCCCCGCTACCGCTGCTTGCACCAAGCGATCGGCGAGAATGGCCAGGAAGGCGATCGACAGGCCGGCGATCAGCCCCATGCCGGCATCGGCCTTGCCCAGCGCTACATAGACCGCTTGTCCGAGATCGCGCGTGCCGACCAGGGCGGCGATGGCGAGCATCGACAGTGCCGCCATGATGGTCTGGTTGAGCCCCAGCATGACGACAGGCAGCGCTAGCGGCAGCTTGGCCTGGAACAGCGTCTGCACCGGGGTCGCGCCCATCTGTTCGACCGCCTCGACGACATCGGCCCGGACATGGCGCAAGCCGTGCTCGACATAGCGAATCGGCGGCACGATAGCATAGAGCATGAGGGCGATCAGTGCTGTGAACTCACCGACCTTGAAGAACATCAGCGCCGGGATCAGGAAGACGAATTGCGGCATGGTCTGCAGCGCGTCGCAAACCGGCTTCATCACGCGCGAAACCCGCTCGCTGTAGGCGGCCCAGACGCCGAGCGCGCCGCCAATGACAAGGCAAAGCAGCACCGCCAGCGTGCAGAGATAGAGCGACTGGACCAGCGCGCCCCACAGTCCGTTGACGAGGATTAGCAGGAACCCGGCGGCGGCAAAAAGCGCCAGCCGCAGGCCCGCGACCTGAAAGGCGAGCAGGGCAATGCCGAGGATGAAAACCGGCCAGGGAAAGCCGAGAAAGCCGCTGTAGAGCAGCGTGCCGCCGACCAGCAGCGCCAGCGCCGGCCGCCAGTTGAGGCGATGCAGCAACAAGGCGCAGCCGAGCAGGACGGCGACAGCATAGGTCGCGTTCGCTGTCGGCGAGAGCGTGAACCCCCAAATCGCGGGAACCGCGGCGCCCGCTATGCCAATCCTGAGTGGCAGCAGCAGGCAATAGAGAACGCCGTTGCGCAGGCCGTCGAAGAACCAGGCATAATCGCGCACGAGCCCCAAAAGCCACTGATTGACGCCGCCGACCTGCATGCGCAGCCCCGTGGCCGGCAGCAAGGTTTCGTCCGGCCACAAGAGGCGAATGGCAATCGCCAGCGCCGACGCGAGGGCCAGGACAATTGCCAGCCGGCGGCCGGTCATCCATGTCATGGCCGCCGTCGGCCCGGCCGGACGCGCCTTGGCGAAGCCGATCGTCAGCTGGTCGATGAGGATGGCGAGCAGCGCGATCACCAGGCCCGACAGGATGCTCTGGCCGAACTCGGCCTTGCGCATCGATGACAGCACCTCCCAGCCGATGTCCTCGAAGCCGCCGATGATGGCGGCGACGATGACCATCGACAATGCGGCCATCGTCGTCTGGTTGAAGCCGACCAGGATCTGCGGCAGCGCGGTCGGCACTTCGACATACCAGAATTGCTGGCGACGCGTGCAGCCGCTCATCAACCCGGCCTCGCTGATATCGGAAGGCACGCGATCGAGGCCGAGCATGGTGTTGTGCACCATCGGCGGCGTCGCATAGATAGCACTGGCGATCAACCCGACCACCGGGCCGAAGCCGAACAGCAGAAGCAACGGGATGAGATAGGCAAAGGCCGGCACGGTCTGCATCAGGTCAAGCGCGCCGAGCAGCACCGGGCGAAGGCCGGGCCTGCTATGGCCGAGCACGCCAAGCGCGAAGCCGAGCGCGGTGGAGATCGGCACGGCGAGCAACACCAATGACAGCGTGCTCATGCTTTGCGGCCAATAGCCGGCCAAGAGTATGTAGGTCAAAGCCAGCAAGGCAAAGACTGCCAGCCTGATGCCGCTTGATTTCAGCGCCAGCGCCGCCACCGCCAGCATCACCGCCGGCCATGGCAGCCAGACCAGGACGAGACGCGCGCCACGCATCGGCGCTTCTAGCGCGGCGGAAAGGGCCCGGAACGCCGGCTGGACGACGGTCACGACGGCGTCGGTGACCGCGTTCACCCCTGCCGCCAGCGGCAAGGTCCATTCCTTGGGAAACGTCACCAGCCAGGGGAAATCGGTCTTGAGGACGAGGCACAGCGCGGTCAGCGCGATCAAGGCGCACCAGGGCAGAAGGGCCGGCTCGATTGTGACCCTCGGCGAGGATCGAAACGATGCGGCCGGCGCCGTCATGACCGGGTCCGCCTTGTCTGTTCCCGCTCCAGCACGGCAAGGACAGCACTTGCGGTCAGCAGCGCCGGCGGGCCGGCGCCCTCACCCGGCACGCTGAACGCGCGAACGCCTGAGGCCAGCCGTGGAATGAGGTCCTCCAGGCTGGCATCGGCGGCAACGCTTTCTTCGGGCACCGCTGCTCCTTCCAGCGGCGTCGCGAGATCGCCGGCCCTGATGACGCGCAGCAGTGGCATGTCCTCGGTGAACTGCGCGACATAGTCGTCGGCCGGGTTGAGGACGATATCGGCCGGGCGGCCGATCTGGACGATCTTGCCGGCCCGCATGATGGCGAGCCGGTCGGCCAGCCGGAAGGCTTCAGCCATGTCGTGGGTGATGAAGACGATGGTCTTCTTCAGCATCCGTTGCAGGCGCAGGAATTCGTCCTGCATCTGCCGGCGGATGAGCGGATCGAGTGCGGAGAACGGCTCGTCTAGGAACCACAGTTCCGGGCCGACGGCGAGCGAGCGGGCGATGCCGACACGCTGCTGCTGGCCGCCTGAAAGCTGATGTGGAAACGAGGCCTCGCGGCCTTCGAGACCGACCAGCGCAATCATCTCGCGAGCACGGGCTTCGCGCTCCTTCACCGGCTTGCCTTGGATCTTCAGCGGGAACGCCACATTGCCCAGAATGCTGAGATGCGGCAGCAGGCCGAAATTCTGGAACACCATGCCCATGGCGTGGCGGCGCAGTTCGATAAGCTCCTTGCCGGTGGCCTTGAGCAGGTCCTGGCCGTCGAGCAGGATTTCGCCGGCGCTCGGCTCGACCAGCCGCGACAGGCAGCGCACGAGCGTCGACTTGCCGGAGCCGGAGAGCCCCATGATGACGAAGATCTCGCCGGCCGCGACCTCGAAAGTGGCGTCGACCACGGCCGGCAGATGCGCCTCCGAACGCAACCGCTCGGCCAGCGCGTCCGGCTCGATGATGTAGCCGCGTGAATCGAAATAGTAGGCGGGTCGCCGCCCATAGACCTTCCACACATTGCGGCAGGCCAGCTTGATTGAAGGGGCGGCGACAGTCATCGGGTGAAGCCCTCAAGCAGCCACGACCCGGCTTCGCCCGGATGCGAAGCCGGATTGGCAAATCGACCACCGCCCAGGTGGCGGGACATCGGGCCGCCTATCCCTTGGCCGCGTCGACCCAGGGCTTCCACACCGCTTCGTTCTTGTCGACCCATTCCTTGACGACGGCGTCGAGATCCTTGCCCTGCTTGTCGACGGCCAGCATCATCTTCTGCTGTTCGGTGGCGTCCATCTTGAAGGCCTTGAGGAAGGCAAGGGCTGCCGGCCATTTGGCGCCAAAGCCGGACCAGACGATCTTGTCGACATCGGGCGGCGTGATGCAATGCTCGTTGGTCTGCTCCTTGCAGGGCGGCATCTTGATCCAGCCGACGTCGTTCTCGGCAAGTGCATAGTGCGGGCCCCAGAACATCATGACCAGCGGCGACTTGGCCGCCTCGGCGGATTCGAGCTCGGCGACCAGCGCGCCTTCCGATCCAGCCGGCACGGCGGTGTAGGGCATGTTGTTGTCGGCCAGGATGGTCGCTGCGCGCGAACCCCAGTCGGCCGGATAGTCGAGGAAGCGGCCGTTGGGCGCCGTTTCGGGCGTCGACAGAGCCTGCACGCATTCGGGCTTGGTCAGTGCCGACCAGTCGGGCAGACCCGGGCAGACCTTCTCCATGAATTTCGGATAGATCCAGCCTTCGCGCGTTTCGAGGTCGAGCTTGCCGATGTCCTCGATCTTCTTTTCGGACAGCACTTTTGGATAGATGTCGCCGACATTGTTCAGCCATATCTCGACCGAGGCGCTGAGCGAGCCATCGGCAAGGCCGGAGAATTGCGGGAAGTTGCCGGCGGTGACGTATTCCACCTTGTAGCCGAGCTTTTCGAGCAACTGGCCGGCGATGTGAGTGGACACGTGGGCGCCGGTCCATTCGAGCATGGCAAGCTTGATCGGCTCGTCCTTGGCGCCAAGCTCGGCGGTTCGTGCCGGAGCCGCGGCAAGCAGAAGCGCTAGTCCGATGCCGGCGGCTTTTAAGACATTTGTTTTTTTCATCTCAATTCCCCTGTCGGTTTGGATTTCTCTTGTTCTATGCCGGCCGTCTCCCATGAAGACCGGAACCATCCCGCGCGGACGCTACCACAGGGCGCCGCCGGTGATCTGTATGTTTTCCATGGTGATGCCCCTGGCTGCGTCCGAGCACAGGAAGACGGCCAGCGCCGCGATCTCCTGCGGCTGCAGCATGCGCTGCTGCGGGTTGCCGCGGGCGATCTCGGCCATCGCTTCCTCTGCCGTGCGCCCGTTGCCTTCACGCTCGACGACCTGCGCCACATTGCGGCGCATCAGTTCGGTCTCGACCCAGGTCGGGCTGATCATCACGCAGGTGACGCCATGCGCCGCCCCTTCCAGCGCCACGCAGCGGGTCAGGCCGAGCAGGCCGGCCTTGGAAGCGCAGTAGGCCGGGTTGTCCTTCCAGCCGACGGAAGCCGCCGTCGAGCCGATGTTGACGATGCGGCCCCAGCCGCGCTCGATCATGCCAGGCAGCAGGGCGCGGGTGACACGGAAGGCGCCGGTCAGATTGGTGTCGACGATCTTGTCCCACAGAGCGTCGGAATGGCCGCAGACCGGCTGCTCGGCGGTGGTGCCGGCAGCATTGACCAGAATGTCAGCGGGGCCGATAGCCGCTTCGGCTTCCGCCGCGAAACGGTTGGTGACATCGCTGTCGCGCACGTCGAGGTGGGCGGCGTGAACCCTGGTGCCATGGGCGGCAAGTGCCGAACGCACGCGCTCGATCTCGTCCGCGCCGGGATAATAGGCGGCATCGGATTGGTCGGCGCCGGCGGGCGCGATGTAGGAACCGACGGCGACATTGGTGCCGGCCTCGGCCAGCGCCGCGGCGATGGCAAAGCCCATACCCGAAAACCCGCCGGTGATGATCGCGCTGCGGCCGGAAAGGTTTGTCATCAGGCGTAGTCTCCGGAAGGTTCAATGCGGGCAAGCAGGCCCGGGAGGAATTGAAATTCACACGGCAAGATAGCCTCCATCGACGACCATTTCGGAGCCGGTGACGAATTTGGATTCATCCGAGGCGAGGTAGAGGACCATGTAGGCGATGTCGTTGGGCTCGCCGAGGAAGCCTATGGGGTGACGGGCCAGCGCCTTGGCTTTTTCCTGGTCGAGCGTGCCGAGATCGCACAGATAGTTTTCGGTCTGCGGCGTCCAGATGTAGCCCGGATGGATGGAGTTGCAGCGAATGCCGTAGCGCTTTTCGGCGCAGTGGACGGCGACCGCCTTGGTCAGGGTGCGCACGCCGCCCTTGGAGGCGCAGTAGGCGGCGAGATCGGCCTCGCCGATGATGCCGTCGATGGACGACAGGTTGATGATCGAGCCGCCGCCCGATTGCTTCATCAGGGCGATGCCTTGCTGGCAGCCAAAGAAGACACCGTCGAGATTGACGGCGATGGTGCGCCGCCATTCCTGCAGCGAGGTGTCCTCGATGTTTTTTGCGATGGCGATGCCGGCATTGTTGACCAGCACGTCGAGCCGGCCAAATTTTTGCTCAACAGCCGCCATCACTGGTGGCCAGTCGTCGGGGTTCGAAACGTCGTGGCGAAGCGAGAGGCTTTCGCCGCCGTTCTGAGCGATCAGATCGGCCGTCTCGCGGGCGGCTGCCTCATCGATGTCGGTGACGACGAGCCTGGCTCCCTCCGCTGCAAGCAGCAACGCAGCCGCCCGCCCGAGGCCCATTCCGGCCCCGGTGACGAGTGCTACCTTGCCTGCGACGCGGTTCACAACATCAGCTTCCTTCGAGTGGTTTCCCCAGCCACTCGCGATAAAAACCTTCGAGATCGGGTTCGAAATCATGCACGATCGGATAGCCCGGTGCGGCCGCCTCGACCTCGTGCAGCGTGCCACATTGCGGGCAGATGAATTCGCGGATTTCCATCCATTCGGGGTCGGGAAGATCGCTGTTCGGATAGATCTCGCGCAGCGCTTGCTCGGTGTTGCGCACGTTGATCGCGGCGTTCAACTTCCAGTTCTTGCGGTAGTCGCCGAAGGAATAGCCGCATTCGCACCGGGTTATCCGCTCGTCGCCGCTCTGGCAGATGAACAGATGATCCGAGACCGGCAGCAGGATTGGGTCTTTCCAAGTGACGCGGTCCTGGTAGACGGTGACCATCTTGAAGAAGCGGTCATCGTCCTTGTAGGCGCTCATGATGCGCCTTGTCTGCGGCCAGGGCAGCTGGCCGGCAGCCAGATCGCGAATGACTTCCTTGCTGTACGAGGTCATGGCTTTGCTCCCGGCGTGAAGATCGATCTGGCGTCGACATTCCAGAAATCGCTGAAATCCTTGGTGAAGCGCGACGATAGCTTGATCGCGCTGGCATACATTTTCTTCACCTCGGGCGCGAAGTCGGCCTTTTCGACACGACCACGCTCGGCGGCGATCCAGTCAGCCACCGGGATCGCCTTGGCCAAACGGTCCTTGCGCATGGCGGCGCGGCGTTCGACCGTGGCGTCGATATCGGCAACCGGATAGCCGTCGGCATCGTCCTTCAGCACGATGCCGAAAACCTGGTCCGCGGATTCGCGGGTGAGAAAACCGTTCTCGACATCCCAGGCCGTCTTGATCGGATCGCGCTCCAGCACGTCGCCATAGCCACCGCCACCATTGTAGGAATGGCTGAAGATATCGCCGGACTTGTGCGGCGAGGTGATGTAAGGGCCCTCGACCACGACGTGATCGCCGCCAATGTTCCTCTCGTAATCCGAGACGTGCGGGTCGATGCCTGGCGCGTGCGCCAGCGGTTCGCCCCTGGCGGCCAGTTCGCGGATGTTGGAGTTGCGCACCGCGCGGTGCTTCTGGCAGGTCGGCGCCGGATAGCCGCCGCACAGGCCGCCATTGTCGAACACACGCGAGGAGTGCTCCGAGGTATGGAGCCTGAGATGTGGGGTCTTGTTGATCAGCCAGGTCGAGACGAAGGAGCAACCGCCGCGATATTTGCCGGCGCCACCGGAATTCGGCACGATCGAGCGGCCGATATAGACCATCGGCATTGACTGTTCCCAGACCTCGATGTTGCCCATGTCGGATTCCGGGTTCCAGCCGACATAGGCGGTGTCGAGACCGTCCTTGATGGCGAGCGCGCCGGAGCCGGCGGCGGCGCATTCGAAATGCGCCATGCCGAACGGCGTGCCGTACTGGCTTTCACCGCCCATCTCGATCATCGGGCTGTTGACCTGGCCGACAAAGGCCTCCTCGACGAAGCCGCGCGCCACGAAGCTGCGCGACAGAAGCCTCTGGAAGACGCCGTAGGCCGGCAACAGCAAGGCCCACGACGTGGCTGTCGCCACCATCTCGTTGTCGGGATTGGTCCAGGTGCCGTGCGGCAATTTGAGTTCGGTCGCCATCCAGGCACCGTCATTGACCAGGCCTTCGAAATTCATGTGCTGAGTGAGGGTAACGAACATGCCGCCATCCATGCCGGCCGGCGTGCAGTTCATCGAATGGTAGCCCCAGGGCTGGGTGCCCTCGAAGTCCATGGTGATCTTGCCGTCGGTGGAGATCTCCATCTCGATCGGGATGTTGTAGAGCCAGTCCGGATCGCCGAGCAGCTGGAAGCCGGGCTTGCCGGCGGTGACGTGGCCGTAAAAGGTATGGCCGCGATAGATGCCCGGGACTGTGAGCTGGCGGGTGCGGGCGAGCTGGGCGCGACGCCCTTCCTCGATGAACTCTTTCGACACCTTCATCCAGTAGTCGAGGCCGATCTCGGAGATCAGCTGCTTGACGCTTTCACGCATGTCGATGCAGGAGGCGACCTTGGCTTTCTCGTCGAGCACCCAGTAGATTGGCATGCGCAGATTGCGCTCGCAGCGGATGACATAGTCGCGGCGGATCTCGTCATTCTCGCCGATCTTTTCGGCGCAAACGAACAGGCCTTCGGTGAAACGCTCCTGCGCCAGGCAGACGTCACCGCCCGGGGTAATGCCACCCGCTTCCAGCTCGTGGCAGACAGCACCGGCCCAGCCGACCAGCGTGCCGTCATAGAAGATCGGCACCACGTCCATGACGTCGGGCACCTGCACGGTGCCGATGAAGGCATCATTGTTGGCGAAGATGTCGCCTTCGCGGATGCGCGGGTTTTCCTCGTAGTTGTTCTTGATCATCCATTTGATGAAGCGGCTCATCGTATGGACGTGCACCATGATGCCGTTGGAGAGCGCGATGGCGTCGCCCTCGGGGGTGTAGATGGCGACCACCATTTCGCCGACTTCGCGCACGCCGGGCGAGGCCGAGATGCGACGCGCCATCTCGCGTGCCGAGACGCAATAGGCGCGCAGCTTGGTGTGCAGCGTCTCGAATTTCAACGGATCCTGGTTGCGCAACGTGAGCTCGGTGATGCCGTCATAGCAGCCGGTCTCTTCCATCAGCCGCTCGGAATCGAGCAGTCTTTCGCGAAGGCGCAGGGCCGAGGCAGGTTTGTCCAACATGGCGGTCGCCCTCTCAAGCATGAGTGTAGTGCAGCAACGTCCATTCATCGACATGGACGCGGTCCTGCGGATGAACGACGAGCGTGGTGGCGGGGTGTTCGATGATGGCCGGGCCGATCACTTCATGGCCGGGCTGCAGCAGATCCATCTCGTAGAGATTGGCCTTGTGCCAGCGCCCGCCAATATAGGCTTCGCGCACACCCTTGTGGGCGGCTGCCGGATTGGAGGCGCCGAGCGGGCGCTTGAGCAGCACCGGCTTGACCTTGTCGGCGGTGGCGATCAGGCCGAGCTCGGTGATGGTGAAGCCGGCCTCGCCATAGCGTGACACGCGATGGTTGACCTTGGCGTAGACCGCCTCGAACTCGTCGATGACCTTGCGCATGTCATCGGCCGAATTGACCTCGGCGAGCGGCGCCATGACTTCGACGTCCTCGAGCTGGCCGGTGTAGCGCATCATCAGGAACGGCACGGTCCTGATCTTTTCACGCGCATGGCCGTCGGCGATCATCTCGTCGACCGCCGCCTTGGTCAGGTCGTTCCAGACCGTGGTGACCTTAGCGCCGAAAGCGGCAAGCGTCGCCTCGTCGGCACGAGACGGGATGTCGTGCTGCGTGGAGACGGAATGACGGCGCATGAAATCGGCGGTGGTGCAGCCGAAGGCAGAGAAAGCAGCGGCAAACTGGAAGGTGATGATGTCCTTGAAGCCGATGCCTCTGGAGCAGCCGGCCAGGTGCAGCGGGCCCGAACCGCCATAGGAGAGCAGCGTGAACTCCGAGGGATGGATGCCCTGGCCTGAAATGACCCGGCGCAGGGCGTTGTTGGCATCGGACTCCAGCATGTCGATCATGCCTTCGGCGGCTTCCTCCAGCCCGACGCCCAATATGTCGGAGCATTTCTCCTGGAAGGCGCGGCGGGCCTTCTCGACCTGCAGCACGACCTTGCCGCCGAGGAAGTAGTGCGGGTTGAGACGGCCGAGGATGGCGTCGCAATCGGCGATGGTCGGCTCGGTGCCGCCGCGATCGAAACAGATCGGGCCGGGATCGGAGCCGGCGCTTTCCGGCCCGAGACTGACCTTCTTGGTCAGCGGGTCGACCTTGAGGATCATGCCGGCGCCGGCGCCAATCGTGTCGAGATGCAGCGTCGGCACGTTGAGCTTGAAACGGTCCATCAGCGGCTCGTTCTCGATCCGCGTCTGGCCGCGCGGGATGACGCCCATATCGAAGGACGTGCCGCCCATGTCCGAGCAGATCAGCGAATCATTGCCGATCAGCTTGCCGACATAGGCAGCACCGAGGATGCCGCCGATCGGGCCGGAGATCATGGTTTCATGCAGGCGCGGGTGGTTGATCGAGGTCAGGCCGCCGAATGAGAGCAAGGTCTGGACGCCATATTTGAAGCCGTATTTCTTCGAGACGTCCTCGATACCCCTAAGCTGCTTGCGGCCGCGCGAGGTGGCGTAGGCTTCGATCAGCACCGAGTTCAGCCGCGACTGCTCGCGGATGACCGGGCGGACCTCGTGGCTTGTGTAGACGGTGATCTCGGCACCCGCCTTTTCGATCTCATCGCGGCAGATCTCGGCGATGCGTTTCTCGTGCACAGGATTGACGTGCGAGAAGATGGTCATGATGCAGATCGCCTCGACCTTGTCGGCGATCAGTTTCTTCGCGGCGGCTGAGACCTCATGTTCGTAGAGCGGCAGCACGATGTCGCCGAACTGGTCGATGCGCTCGGTGACGCCATGGGCGCGACGCCGCGGCACCAGCGGATCGGGATGGTGGTGGGTGACCGCATGCAGCCGGTCAGCGTAGGAATAGTCGGCCCAGGCCTGCAGGCCGCGGCCCATCAGGATCATGTCTTCCAGGCCCTTGGTGGTGATTAGCCCGAGCCGGCGGCCAGTGCGCGACAAAAGCGTGTTGAGCATGCCGGTGCCGGAATAGAGCACGACATTGACGCCGGAAAACAGCGATTCCAGCGATATGCCCCAGGCGTCTGCCGCGTCCTCGGCCGAGGCCAGAAAACCCTCGGCTTCGTTCTTCGGAGTGGTTGCCGACTTGCCGATCTTGAAGTGGCCCTCCTGATCGACAAGGATCGTATCGGTCATGGTGCCGCCGGCGTCGATGCCGATGACGATCGGATTGCCAATGATTGGCGGGTTGCCAACAATGGGGCCGGTGAGGTTGGGTTGGGTCACGGTCGCCTCGGGATCTGGTCTAAGTTGACGCTAGGCTAGATTCGACGGGCGGCATCGCGCCATATGCCTAAAGACACAATGACGGCTGGGCTGATATCGCTGAGAAAAGGGCATGCGCATGGGCACTATCTGGGCGCCGCTCGCCAAAGCGATTGCCGCCACCGGCACGGACAGGCATGTCGACTGCCTGATCGACCTGATCGGCGCCGACATCGAGCACGACCTCGTCACCGTGACGCGCTATTCGGCGACGCAGACGCCGGAATTCGTCAAGCACCGGCGCTTCTCGGACGAGATGGTCCAGCGCTACCTCGCCAGCTATTATGTCTTCGATCCGTTCTATGCCTCGTGGCGGCGCGAGCGAAGGCTGGGCATCATGCCGCTGAAGCGGCTTGCCGACGACGAGGCAAAGCGCGGCCAATACATAGCCGGCTTCCTGGCACAGTCGGAAATCTGCGACGAGGTCGGCATCATGCTGGCGGATGGCGGCGACTGGTGCCTCGGTATCTTCCTCGACCGCTCGACGATGTCGTTCAAGGACAGCGAGATCGCCTTGCTGGATGAGCGGCTGCCGGTGTTCGAGGCGTTGCACGCACTCGACATCAAGGCGCGCGGGGCCGAGTTCTCGCGCACGTCGGCGCCGACAGGCCCCGGCGCCTCGCCCCGGCAAGAGCCAACCATCCCGGCGAGCCTGTGGCCAGAGCTGTCGCTGCGCGAGCGGGAACTTGTCCAGCTGATCCTGGCGGGTCACCCGACGGCGAACATCGCCGAGCGTCTCGGCATCACCGTCGGCACCGTCAAGAACCATCGCCGGCGCATCTACGAAAAGCTCGACATCACCACCGAGCGGGAACTGTTTTTGCAGTTCTTCCAGCATCGGGAATCTGCGAACTGACATGCTGCCTCGGAGGTTGGAAGGCGACGTCTTTTAGCTCGCTTATCTCGCTCTAGGAACGGGTGCGCCGAGCTCGATGAGCCCCTCTCTCCTGAGATCGGTCCAGAGAGCCGGGGGAATAGTCTCGCGCAGATAGCCCAGGTTCTGCTTCAGCTCCTCGGCGGACCGAGCGCCGGGGATGACGCTCGACACCATGGGATGGCCGAGCGGGAACTGCAGGGCGGCCGCCGGCAACGACACATGATGGCGGGTGCACAGCGCCTCGATGCTGCGCACACGCTCGAGCACGGGTTCCGGCGCCAGCCTGGTGTTGAAGGTCGCGCCCTTGACCGCTCCCGTTGCCAGGATGCCTGAATTGTAGGGACCGCCGATGATGATCTTGGTGCCGCGCTGCTCGCACAGCGGCAGCAAACTCGCCAGCGGTTCCTGCTCGAGCAGCGTGTAGCGGCCGGCTAGCAGGAAATAATCGAACGCACCGGCTACGACGAAATCAGATAGCATCTGCCACTGGTTGATGCCGACACCGACCGCCTTGATGACGCCTTGCGAACGCAGTTCGTCGAGCGCCGGATAGGCGCCGTCCATGGCTTCCCGGAAGCGGCTTCTGGCGTAGGGGTCTTCGCCGGGGCCGAAATGAATGGCCTCGTCCGGGTCGTGGATCGAAACCATGTCGACATAGTCGGTGTCGAGGCGCTTGAGCGTGCCTTCGAGCGAACGCATCACCGCATCGCGCGAATAGTCGAACTCGGCGCGGAACGAACCGGGCTGATCCCACAGCGCCGGTTGAAGGTCCTCAGGCGGGATCGGCACGAGGTCGTAGCCGATCTTCGACGAGATGACGATGTCCGCGCGGGGCAAGGATCTGATTGCCAGCCCGAGCCTGGTCTCGCTGACACCGAAGCCGTAGACCGGCGCGGTGTCGAAATAGCGGATGCCGTTTTCAAAGGCGGCATGAACCGTCTTGACCGCCGCTTCCGTGTCGACGGCGCGGTACATATTGCCCAGCCCGGTGCCGCCGAGCCCGATCGTGCTCACTTTCAGGCCGTTTTTCGCGACAGCCCTGAATTCGATTTCTGCCATTTTCGCTTCCTGTGATCCGTATCGTCCACCTGCCGGTCAAGCGGCAACCTTTCCGCACCGTGTTCGAACCCAAAAAGGCCCGTCGCAAATCGGCGTCGAAAAAGCATTGACACAAAAGTTGTCATATAACAATGTAACCAGACGACAAAAGCGGCAACCCGCAAAACGAAGAGGGAGGAACCAAGTGGACGACGAAACGAAAAATCAGATGGTGAACGCCGCCATCAGCCGGCGCAGCGCTTTCGCACTGGCCGGGAAACTCGGTCTCGGTGCCGCCGGCCTTGCCAGCGGACTGGGTGGCCTTGCCGGCGGCGTCAGTGCCGCCAGGGCGGCGGATTCATCGGCGGGCCTGCCGAAGAAGCCCTACAAGTTCCACTTCGTCTGCCATGTGACGCTGGACCAGTTCTTCACGCCGACGGTCTACGGCATCCAGGACGCCTGCGCCGCCTTCGGCTGCAGCTATCAGTGGACGGGTTCGCAGAAGAACGTCGTCTCTGAAATGGTCAGCGCCATGCAGACCGCGATCGCGCAGAAATCCGACGGCATCGCCGTCTGCCTGGTCGATCCGACGGCTTTCGATGCCGCTACCGACATGGCTGCCCAGGCCGGCATTCCGGTCGTCGCCTTCAACGCCGACGTTCCCGTCGGCAGCCCCAACAAGCGGCTGTCCTATGTCGGCCAGCCGCTCTACCAGTCCGGCTATAACTCGGCGCTGAAGTGGCTGAAGCTCATCCCCAGGGGCGGCCACGTCATGCTGTCGATCGGCGTGCCCGGCTCGCTCAACACCCAGCCGCGCCTCGACGGTTACATCCAGGCGATCAAGGACAGCGGCAGCGGCGTCACCTACGATGTCGTCAACACCGGGCCGGATCCGGCAACGGAAATCTCGCGCGTCGAGAGCTATTATCTCAGCCACAAGACCGTCAATGGCCTGTTCGGCACCGGCGGTTCCGACACCTATGCCTGTGGTTTTGTGTCCAACAAATACGGCCTGGTGAAAGCCGGTGGCGCCGTGGCCGGCTTCGACCTGTTCCCGCAGACGCTGGACTTCATCAAGGCCGGCGACGTCAACTTTACCACCGACCAGCAGGCCTATCTGCAGGGCTTCCTGCCGGTCCAGCAGATGTATCTCTACAAGCTCTCCGGCGGTCTCGTCGGCCCGGCCAACAGCGATACCAGCCAGGCCTATGTGACCAAGGACAATGTCGACGCCTATGTCGGCAAGTCCCGCTTCGAGGGTCGTAGCGACGTCGAGCCGACCTGACGCTTCCAACGGACGATCCCCTGCCCTTGCTGCGTCGTCCTGGCGATGACGCAGCAGGGGTCCGGGGGGGGCGGGGGGCGGGCGCGCGGGCGGCGGGGTGGGGGGCCCGGGGGGGAGGAGAGGGGGTACAAGAGGAGTCGCTTGCAGGGGAGGGGAGGTGGGCGGCCCGCAGCGACGCCGCG
>NZ_JAMYQT010000077.1:0-18149 GCF_040320985.1 Mesorhizobium sp. M0571 | reverse complement strand
AGGCGTCAGGGTCGTCGGCCTGTTCGGCAAGAGTTTTCAAATAGGAGGCTTGTGCGGGAGTCATTGGGTCATCTCCGCTGACCCAATCTTCCGGGTCCTTTTCGACATTTGCCGATGCCTCGATTTTTGGGTTGTGCCGGTCGACCATGCTCAATCTCCCTTGATGATCACCACAATGAGGAATGATCATGATTTGTTCCGCCACATTGTTAGCCTTCTCTGACCGTTTGCATCGGCCCGGTCTGCGCATCGAAGAGAACCAGCGAAGGCCGCCTTCGAGCGGCGCTTTTGCTTCGACTGCGCTGTCGTAGAAAAGCTGCTCCGTCGTCACATTTTTTAATCAATACAGCCACTTCAACAGTCGCAATGGAATCGCGTGAGAGCTGTTGCAATCGGCCGCTCCGCCGCCTATTGTGTCATGCAACAGATCCGAGTTAAACACAGGGTAACTGTTGAATTGACTGATTTTGTTGAATTAAATAACGATCAGCGTCGGGAAAAAGTCAATTCCGACCAACGTTTCATTGCGCTCAAAGAGGCCCAAAGGAAGGCGAAGAGCTTTCGGGGATCCCTCGTCTGGCACACCGTGAACGGCATCGACCATTTGATGCGAAGCTACTACGACGCCGCTGGCGTACGACACCAAAAGGCAGAGGGTCGACGCTCGCCGGCGAGCGAAGCTGTCAAGGCGGATTGGGAAGCCGCTCGCGCGTCCGCCCAAGAAACGCTCTCTGCGCGACAGGAGCAGATGGAGCGCCAATCTGCTGTCAATCGCGCGCTCCGGCTTGGGCGTGTTCCCCTGATCGCTGCAAGAATTGTCAGAGCAATCGATAACGCCGGTCTTCTTGGGGAAGGCATTCGTATTGCAGGCACGAATGCGATCTACGCCTATGAGGCGGCGGCGGGAGTGTTCGTGGATCCCGGAATCACATCGACGCAAGATATCGATCTCCTCATGGACTCGCGCCAGTCCCTCAGGATCATGTCTGGCGCCAACGTCGAAGATGGAGCGCTCATCAACCTTTTGCGCAAGGTCGATCGGTCTTTCGAGCGTTCATCCGCTACGTTCCGCGCGGTGAACCGCGACGGATACCTCGTCGATCTGATCAAACCGCTCGCAAACCCGGCGTGGAAGCCGAGCCGGGAAACTATCGGGAAGGCCGACGACGAATTGGTGGCCGCCGAGATCGCCGGGCTGGCATGGTTGGAAAATGCCCCTGCTTTCGAAGCAATCGCCATCGATGAAAAAGGCGGACCGTTACGGCTCGTGGTTCCCGATCCGCGTATTTTTGCCGCTCACAAATTCTGGGTCTCAAAACGAGCTGACCGCGAGCCAATCAAGCGCCGTCGCGACCTGGCCCAAGCGCAAGTGGTTGCCCGGCTGACGACGCAGTATCTCGAGCATCTCCCCTACGAAGCAAGCGACCTTCGGGTCCTCCCAAGGGCCGTTTTCGACGAGGCCCATCATTTATTCGCGCGACCAGCGTCGCGGCCGTGAATGTGTGAGCTACATGTTGGCCGCCTGGATTGGCCCTCAACTTCCAACCGATCGAAGACGCGGCCCAGCAGCGCCAGATCGGAGGGACAATGACGCCAGCTGGCGATGTCACGGTAACGGCTTGTTCGGATCCGCCGCGATAGATGCACGCGCATGAATACCTCGCCCGTCAGCTACAAGCGCCACCGTTTCCCACCACAGATCATATCCCATGCGGTGTGGCTCTACTTTCGCTTTCCGCTGAGCCTACGGTTGGTCGAGGAAATACTGCTGGAACGCGGCATTGTCGTTTCCTATGAGACAATCCGCCGGTGGGGACTGAAATTCGGCGCGGATTATGTCCGCCGGCTCCGAAGAAAGCGTCCAGGCCCGAACGATATCTGGCATCTGGATGAAGTCGTCATCAGCATCGCCGGTATGAAACATTGGCTTTGGCGGGCCGTCGATCAGGACGGATATGTCCTTGACGAGATCGTCCAGAACCGCCGCAACACCAAGGCTGCCAAGCGATTGCTGATACGCCTGTTGAAGAAACAGGGTGTCGCGCCAAAGCGCATGATTACAGACAAGTTGCGATCCTATGGAGCAGCCAGGCGACAAGTGATGCCGAACGTAGAGCACCGGTCGCACAAGGGGCTTAACAATCGAGCCGAGAATTCGCATCTGCCGCTGCGAAAACGCGAAAGGACGATGCAGGGTTTCCGATCGCCAGGAAGCCTCCAACGCTTCATCTCGATCTTCTCGGCTCTTCGCAATCTGTTCGTCCCGCCTCGCTCAAAACGCTCTGCTCTCGCCATCCACAATCACCGCCTGAAAGCGATGGCGGAATGGAAAGTTGCGGTTGGGAAACTCACGTGAATTGAGCACCACCGGGATCGACACGATCATTTTCAGATAACGTGACAACACCGCGACGCATCTTGTCCTGGCAATGCACGAGTTTGTTGCCTGCTCGCACAAAGTGCTCGAAACCGGTAAGGTCCTGGGTTAGAAGAGCTGGCAGGATGCCCCTTATGAAAAACCCGACGATGGACGATACCGACGATGGGCGCCCGAATGGCGGACGCAGCGCTCTGTTCACGCCGCCCGGCGATGCGTCCGGCGCGGAGCGGGTTTCGCGCCGGCGCAAGGCGCTGCTGTCGTCCTCGATGGTCGGCTCGACCAATCGCGGCCGTGTGCTGCAGGCCCTGTTCGATCTTGGGCCGACGAGCAGGGCTGAACTGGCCCGCCTGGCCGGGGTCAACCGCACCACCATTTCCGGAATCGTGCAGCCACTGATCGACGATCAGGTGCTGGTCGAGAGCGACCCGGTTCCTCCCAGTCCGGGCGGCGGCAAGCCGGCCCGGCCGCTGTGGTTCTCGCCCAATGCCCGTCCGATCTGCGGTGTGCTGCTTATGCCGGATGCCGTGCATGCCTGCGTGGCGACGCTCGACGGCAAGATCGAATCGGAACGCAAGATGGCCCTGCCGGACGGCAGGGGGCCGGTCCGGCCAATCATCGAGGCGATCGCCGAATGCGTCGGCGACACTCTCTCCAGGGCGCGGCGCACGCCGCTCGGGATCGGTGTTGGCGTCGGCGGCATGGTTGACACCGATCGCGGGTCGATCGTCGCTGTCAATCTCGCGCCGGCGCTCGACCGCTACCCGCTCGCCGACGATCTCGGGCGACGCTTCGGCCTGCCGGTCAAGCTCGACCATCATCCGCGCGCCTTGCTGGTCGGCGACCGCTGGTTCGGCGCCGGGCGCGGCGTCAGGCAATTCGCGGTCGTCTACACGGGCGAGGTGCTGGGCGGCGCACTCTATTTCGACGGGCACCTCTATCGCGGCACGGCAGGCGCGGGCGGCGAACTCGGACACACTTTCGTGCAGCTCGACGGCGAGCCCTGCCGCTGTGGCCGGCGTGGCTGCTGGGACACCATTGCCACCTTGAGCTGGCTCCGGCGCGAGGCCGCCCGCGCGGCTCTGCCCGAGCCAGACCTGATCGACTCGGCCCGCCTCGTCGACATGGCGGCGCGGCGGCTGCCGGGAGCGGCTGAGCTGCTCGACCGCTATGCCCGCAACGTTGCCGTCGGCATCGCCAATCTGCAGCAGACGGTGGCGCCCAACATTTTCATCATGCATGGCGATGTCGTGCTCGGCGGCGATTGCCTGCTAGGCGCAATCGCGGAGCATGTCCGCGCCATGGTTCCGTCACGACCCGGCGGCGCGATCGAATTCATTGCCGGCGATGCAGGTGACCGGGCCGCCCTCTTAGGCGCAGCCGGTCTGGTGATTTCCGAGCTGCTGCAGCTTCCGATCTAGGTATTCCGACACCCAACTATCCAGCGAGCCCCGGATAGCTTTGGAACCAGGGCTGCATACGTTCGAACTGAGCCGCCATCGCCAGAACGGTTTCGTCGGCGTGCCGCCGCCCGATGATCTGCAGGCCGATCGGCAGGCCCTGCGCCGTCAGGCCGGCCGGAACCGAAATCGCCGGATGGCCGGTATAGTTGATCGGATAGGTCATGCACCAGCCGATCAGCGGATCGACCGCCTCGCCATTGATCGATGTCGGCCCGATGGTGTTGCCGTCGGGGGCATTCTTGACGGGCGGAACGGCCAGCGTCGGCGAGACGATCAGGTCATGGGTTTCGAATACATCCTCGAGGCCGTCATGGACGCCGGTGCGCAAAAGATCGTCGAGCGCATGGTCGACGGCGGACACCTTGTAGGCGCCCTCCAGCATGGCGAGGAACTGCGGGGTGAGCACCTCGGCGTGCTTGCCCATCAGGTCGATGCCCTCCTGTTTCCAGTACACGGCGATGGCAGCATAGTGGATCGAGATCGTGCGCACCCAAAGCGCCGCCAGTTCCTTGTGATCGGCCCTGAAATCGAGCTCGACCTCATCAACCTCAATGCCATGTGCTCGCATGACATCGACGGCCCGGGCAACGACGGCGGCGACCCCGGCTTCGACCGGAAAATTGCCTAGTCGCGGGCTGTAGGCGACGCGCAGTTTCGGCGTCCGCCCGGCAACGGCGCCGACATAGTCAACGCCGTCATCCGGCAGGCAGAACGGGTCGCGGTTGTGAGGCCCGGCCATGATCTTGGTCATCAGCGCGGCGTCCGCAACGGTGCGGGTCAGCGGTCCGATATGGACCAGAGGATGTCCCCACAAGAAGGCGTCGGGGCGAGTCACCGAAGGAATGCGGCCGAAAGAGGGCTTGAAACCGACGGTGCCGCTGAACGAGGCGGGGATGCGGACCGAACCGCCGCCGTCCGTGCCTTGCGCCAGGGCCGCCATGCCGTCGCCGACCGCTGCCGCACTGCCGCCGGACGAGCCGCCGGAATTGTAGCCGATCGCGAAGGGCGTGCTGGTCGGCCCGAAGCGCAGATTGTCGGTGATGCCTTTATGGCCGAACTCCGGCGTGTTGGTCTTGCCGAGCATGATGGCGCCTGCGTCGAGCAGGCGCTCGACCGCCACAGCACTTGTTTTGGGCACCCGGTCGTGCACCGCCCACGACCCCATCGAGGTCGGCACGCCGGCCATATCGTCGAGGTCCTTGATGCCGACGGGGACGCCATGTAGCGGTCCAAGCGGACCGCCTGCCATCACGGCCTTTTCGGCGGCCCGCGCAGCTTCCATCGCCTGGTCGCCGAGAACCAGCGTATAGGCGTTGACCACCGGGTTGCGCGCCTCGATGCGGCGCAGATAGGCCTCGGTCACTTCAACCGGCGACAGGTCGCGGCGCCGGATGCGCTGGGCCAGTTCCGTGGCCGGCAGGAAACAGATCTGGTGGTCTGCAGAAGTCATAAGCCGTTCCACCTTGTTGGGTGCTATTTGATGAACACTGGATTTGCCGCGCCGCCGGTGCCCTTGCTCACTTTGACCGGACTGGCGCAGTAGAAGCCTTCGTAGCGGCGGTCTGAGGCACAGTCGGCGGCCAGCAGGTCGAGCGATGCCATTTCGGTGAACGCCACGCCCAGATTGCGCATCAGCGCGGCGTGTAGCACCAGCATCAACCCGGTCTCGGGCTCGTAGGTTGTCTCGTTGGCCAGCGTGTCGGTAACCAGACAGGGGATCTGCATCTCGTCGAACCAGCGCACGAGGTCGAGGCTGAAGGTCAGTCCGGGTTCCCAATATCCATCGCCGACGCCCTGGCTTCCCGCCGCCAGTGCGCCGACCCAGCCGGTTCGAACGAGAAGGATGCTGCGCGGCAGGATATCGACCCCTTGGGCCCGGGCGCATTCCATGAGGTCGCGATGCGTGAATGTTTCAGCGCGCTCCAGGACCGGTTTGCCGCGGAACCGGGCGATGTCGAGCAGCACGCCGCGTCCGACGATCCCGCGCTCCGCGATCGGCATGATGCTGGCCTTGGTCATGCCGCCATTGGTACTGCTTGCCGCGAAGCCGTTCCAAAGCGTGTCGTCGAACCACATATGGCCGAGCGCGTCGCAATGCGTGCCGGCCTGTGCGAAGCCGGTGACATAGTCGTCTGCGAATTCGAGGCCGCCGGCAAGCGGTTGCCAGTGGCCGTTCTCGAAGCCGGCCTTGTCGGCGACCATGAAATGCTTCGCCGGCCAGCGGCCGGGAAAGACGGCATCGCCCTCAGAGGTCCCGACCGGCACGCCGAGGGTGAAGGTGCGGCCGTCCCGCACCGACGCCAGGCCGCGCTTGACCTCGTCGGCGGTCAGATAGTTGAGCGCTCCGATCTCGTCGTCGGCACCCCAATGCCCCCAGCGGCTCGGCGCATTGCCCAGCAGCCGGCGCAGCGTCATCGTTTCAGTCGCGCTCATGCTTCCGCCTGCGCGGTCGCCGGCTGCCTGGCGCCGGTGATATAGGCGACGACGTCCTCCATGTTGGTGCCGGAACTTGCGAGATCGGCGACCTTGCGGCCCCTGCGCATCACCACCACGCGGTTGCACACCTGCCAGAGATGATCGAGATTGTGGGTGACCATGACGATCGTCAGCCCCTGGGCGCCGAGTCGTTTGATGAGGTCGAGCACCTCACGGGATTCGCGTACGCCGAGCGCCGCGGTGGGCTCGTCGAGCAGCAGCAGCTTGTGGCCCCAAAAGGCACCGCGCGCGATCGCCACCAATTGGCGCTGGCCGCCGGACATGCGATCCACCGGTTTGCTGCGCACCCCGGGGATATCGATGTGCAGTTCCTCGAGGCCGCGCATCGCGATGTCGCCCATCGATTTGCGGCGGATCCAGCGCAGCAGCGCCGGGCCGCGGCCAAGCGCAATCTCGCGGCCGAGAAAGAAGTTTTCGGCGGCAGTGAACGTGCCGATCAGCGACAGGTCCTGATAGACCGTCTCGATGCCGAGGCGTTGCGCTTCGGACGGCGGCGACAACTTTTGCGGCCGCCCTTCGAGGATCACGTCGCCGGAAGTCGGGTCATGCGCGCCGGCCAGGATTTTGATCAGCGTCGACTTGCCGGCACCATTGTCGCCAACGAGGCCGAGTATGTCGCCCCTGGCGATGTCCAGCGAAACGTCATCGAGTGCCTTGATGCCGCCGAAGCTGCGGCAGATCCGGCGCAGGCTGAGCAGCATCTTCTGCGCCATGGCCTATCCCCTCGCATAGCGGCGGCCAATACCGCCGAGCGCTACGGCGACGACGAGAAGGCAGCCGGTGAACAGGAACTGCGTGAAGATCGGCGCGCCGATCATGGCCAGCCCATTGTTGCCGACGGCGACCGTCAGCACGCCGATCAAGGTGCCGAGGATATGGAACTGACCCTCTCGCAGCGCCGCCGAGCCCAGGAAGGCGGCCGAGAACGACGTCAGCATGAAGCTGTCACCCGCCGTCACCTGGCCGGAGCCGAGATTGGAGGCCATCAGCACGCCACCGATAGCAGCACAGGTGCTGGCAATGGCGAAGGCAACGATGCGGCTGCGATCGACGGCGACGCCGGCGCGGCGCGCTGATTCCGGGCTGACGCCGATGGCCTTGATGTGTTGGCCCTGCACTGTGCGGTTGAGGATCACCCACAGCAGCGCAAGCACGACGGCCATGATGATGACGAGGTGCGGCACTCCGGCAATCCGGCCGATCGCGATATTCGTGAATTCGCGCGATTGGGTGAGCTGCAGCGGAATTCCGCCCGAATAGGCGTAGTTCAGCCCGACGACGATGGTGCCCGTGCCAAGCGTGGCAATGAAGGCGTTCACCCCGATCTTCGAAACGACAATGCCGTTGACAATGCCGATGACCGTTCCGAGGCCGACGACAAGGAAGATGGCGGGTAGGATCGGCAAGCCACTGCTGCTCAACAGCCCGACCACGAGCAGCCCGCAGAAACTCGCGACATAGCCGATACTGAGGTCGAAATCACCGGCGACGAGTGGCACGGTGAGGCCGGCCGCGACAATGGTGCCGATCGCCATGTCGTTTACGATATTGCGAAAATTGCCGATGGTTGCGAAGGTCCCCGGCTCCAGCACCGAGAAGATCCCCAGCATCGACGCCAGCACGATGATGGTGCCGTAGGTCCCAAGCAGGCGCATGAGCAACGCGCGCCGCTGTCGGGCATTGGGCGAGGCATAGCCGGTCTGCGTTGACGGCAGGACGCGGGGCGCCTCTGCCGGAGCGTGGGTTTCGGGCAGGGAATGATCAGCGGACATGGCGGCTCTCATGACAGCACTCCGGCCCGGCCAGGCAAGTCCGGCCCAGACCCACAATCAGGAGAGCTTACTGCGGATTGTCCTTGATGAACTTGTCGACGTTCTCTTTGGTGACGAGCGTATAGCCTGGCACGAAGGATTTGGGCTTCCACTGGTCGCCGGCTGCCAGGATGTCGGGAATCTGATCGACTAGCATTTTGCCTGCCGAAGTCAGATCGACACCGAGCGTGGCGGTCATCGTCCCGTCCTTGACAGCCTGGACAGCGGGTGCCGTGGCGTTGAACGAATAGACCTTCACGTCGCTGCGGCCGTTCTGCTTCAGGGCCGCGATCGCGCCCATAGCGTTGTCGTCATAGCAGTTAAAGATGGCGAACGGTCCCTTGGCGTTGGCATTGGCTGCAAGCCAGGCGCTGGTCGCGGCCTGCGAGGATTCGGCAGCACCCGGGATGCTGATCTCGTGCGAGGTCGCCTTGAGCCCCGGATTTGCCTTGACCGCCGCATCGAAGGCGTCGGCTCGTTCGCGGCACGGAATGCCGGGATGGTAGGTGAGGTCGAGTACAGTTCCGGACTTGCCGATGTCCTTCAGCATCAAGTCGATCAGCGGTTGCGCAGCACCGGTACTTGCAGATAGCGCGATCCCGTCTGCCATGCCGCCGCCGGCCGAAAGCACGGGGATCTTTGCGTCCGCCGCCGCCTGGAGCCCGGCCGCCAGGCCCGTCGAATCGAAGACCGTGACGATGATGGCGTCCACCTTCTTGGTTGCCAGCTGCTTGATGCTTGTGATCGCTTGCGAAGGATCGCCATTGGCATTGAGCGTTTCCACCGACCAGCCCTTGGACTTGGCTTCCTGGCTCATCGTGTCGACCATCTGGTTTGTGTCGACGTCGGGTGTCGAGAAGGTGACGATGCCGATCGTCAGCTTGTCATTCGCGGCGAGGGCGGCCGACGTGAAGGATGCTGCGACGAGCGCTGCGGTCGAGAGTTTCTGAAAGCGGTTCACTGTGCGTATCCCCTGTTGACCGAGTGTTCCGGCTCACCTCCAGACGCGCAGCAGCCCAGCTTGGGCGCCATCTACAGGTCGTCACAGTCAGTCTGTTTGTTCGTGCGAGCCACGTACTAACTATAGGCACAAGCTCTTATGCCGCGCAACGGCTAATTTCAACCGGCTTTGGTGACTCGAGGTTCAATCGCTGTGGGGCTCTTGGGGCAAGCGCGCAGCTAGGCCGCCTTCTTGATCTCCGCGACCTGAACGCCCAGTCGAAACGCCTGACCGTCTGCAAAACGAACGCGCGTAGCACTCAGATGTAAAAGGGACCGTGGTGGTGCCGTTGACCGTCACGCGAACCGACCACTCTTTGTCCCTAATGATTTCAACGGCATGTTGCTCATGGGCAGCCATGCATTCCTCCCAGAATCTTCCGTTGAGGATGGGAGGATAGCGTCGTAAAACTGGTTTGCATGCAAATAATCCGACACCGCGACGTCGAAATGTCGAACACGCACAGGCTTAAGTCGATGGCCTCGCCTTGAGCTGTTCGAGGTGTTCCTTGGCGAGGTTGAAAAGTGCGGTGGCAGTCTCTTCAGCCGTCCAGCCTTGCTCGATGCAAGAGGACACCAGAGCGGCGTATGCGCCTTCGAGGGCGACTGCGCAGTTCACGCTCCTGTCCGGGCTGTCCTGGGAGAGAAGGGGCGGTTCGATGTGTGCTGTTTGGGACATGCAGAATAATTGGCGGAGTGCCAGAAAGTTCCTCCGCACTCGCGCTTCGCACCACGGTGCCGCCCACAGCGCCTTGCCTAAGGGACTTTGCGGCGTAATTCGCTCGCGTTCGAATTGAGAGCGACCTCGGATTGAACGCGCGGATTACCAGGCGGACAAAAAAGCCCCGGCGCTGGGTCGTTGCGCCGGGGCTTTGGGCACGTACAAGCTACACCAACATGTCCGTTTATGAACGTGCGCTAATAAAGTGAAAAAACGGTGAACCACGCATAGGCCGAAGGGCGCACGCTCAAAGCTGGGGTGAAGCGCGGGTGAAGCGGCAATATCAGTGATGACAAGTTGCGCACCCTGATTATTCCACCTAGCTTTCGACCGAACGAGGGGACGAGGATGCGCGCCGCCGACGATGATCTGTCCGTTCACTTCCGATTTGAGCGATATTACCACGTCGTCGACCTCGCCTTTCGCCAACCGGGCATTCGGGCCGACATCCCGGAGCGGCGTCGAGAACGCGATCTTCGACGTCTCTGGCCTGCGTGGGCGAAATCCCGCTCGACCTCCGCGGCGCCAATCGCCCGGTCCGGGCTGTCCCAAGCGCATCACCTCGTACATACGGCGTCTACTCAGTGGGATCGGCACAGTGGTTCACTACCTGCCGTCCAGGCAGGGACTAACGAGCCGCTTCGCTGCGGGTGAATCAAGTAACCGATACAATCCGCTGATTGATTAAATTCGTTGTCACGACGAGGCCAAGCGTTGCCTTCGATATCCGCTCTCCGTCCAACACGGAAGCAAGCGAACCTCAAATGCAGTCTGTCTCACAACACTGCGCTGGCTACATCCAAGTTCAATTCATCAGTCTCGTTGCAGAATTCGTTGTCAATAATTCACTTGCGCCAGCAAGATAAATTGAGCCATTGCCGTTCATCTCGATCCGGTTGACCACAAAGATGCGAGGCTTACTGTCGGTCGACAATGCACCGCCGCCTGTAAGAAAAAGCTTTTGTGACGGCAGATAGACTATACCGCCTAGATCTGTATCGCCACCGCCAATGAGCGTGGAGGTTCTCTCCACGCCTTGGGGTTTTTGAGCTAGCGCGATCCCCATCCACGGGCCGCTGGTCGGCGCCGTCAGGCGTAGCTTGGCGCCGGCCTGCATTGTGATGGTGGCCTGATCGTCGAGTAGAACGATGGTGGTACCTTCAGCTGCATCGAGAACCGCGCCGGAGGAGAGCGAAAGCCCTCCCGTCCTGATAACATACGTTCCCGCGGCAAGATTGACCACCGCTCCGACCGATAGAGTGAGCCCTCCGCAAAAAGTGCCGGGAATGAGATTTGCGGTGGTGTTTTTGATCACCAGGTTATTGTAGGTGCAGACATTGTCTGTTGGCCAGACCAGTCGGGAGATAATAGGATCTGCCAGCTCTTTCTGATTGAAAAGCGGTTGAGGGTTGAAGCCGGCAGACGGCCCGGAGGGGCCGACGACTGACGTCACCAATGTCCTGATGGACGATGAGCCATTCGTGGCTAGCGCAGACCCCGATCTTGAATTCACCTGCGCAACGCATTTCTGGCCATTTATCGACGAAGTCCCCGAATTCGACCATGCGTTCGAGGCGGACCGATCTAATACGAGAAGACAGACTGGGTATCGCGGATAGGCAATCGCGGTTGCGCTTCGGCTAATATCAAGTTTGTCGACGCCAAGGATTGCCGAGAAGGCCAATTCCTGCGGTTGGTGCAATAAAACCGTCACGATTGTGGGATTGGTTGATCCAACCGTCTGGTGGGCGTCACCACTATAGGGACTTCGCGTGGCCACAAAGGTGGGGCTGGCGAAAGTATCAACGTTCTCCTGACGCTGCTCCGACGTCATATCGCTGCTGTTCGCGCTTGCCACGGCCAACTGAAGGGCCGTGGCGTCGGCTCCCTCCTGCAACTGTTGGGCAGTTCGGCTCACGCGCGCAAAGTCTATCGCCACTCCGACGCCCAAAAGCACGACCGGCAAGACCAACGCAAACACCACGGCGAGGTTGCCGCGTTCTGAACGCCAAAATCGTTCGGTCACACGCATGGAAGCCCCCTTCATTTAGCTGGGACTAACCTAGAGGCAGCATATTGAGGGTCGGTTTCGCGAGCCGGTAAAGTTGTCTCGATCGCAAATCAGCTTGCGGGGAGCAGCTGATTCACCTCTTCAAATTCACCACGATGACGCCGCCCAGCGCCAGCCCCCCGCCGTCTGGCGCCGGTCTGGCGATCGTCAAGGCCGGCCAGCACGCATCATCGCGCGCGCGATGGCGAGCTGCGCCTCGACCTTGGCGTTTTCCTTCTGCGTCATGTTATCGGCGGCGATCAGTCGCCTCAGCGCCCGCATGATCTCCCCGCGCGTCCAGCCCGCATCGAGCATGCAGTCGACGATCGCCTGGAAACCGGGCTCCATAGCCTCCTGGCAATCGATCTCGCGGTCGGCATACTCGCCATGTCGTCTTGGCGGGCTGATCATTTTCGAATTGCTCCTCAGAGATATGCTTCGCCGTCGGCGCGGTGTTCAAGACAGAAGCAATGCGAAGGCTGCTTCGGCTTGGCGAAGCCCCATCCTGCATCCTTGCCGCAGTCGGGATGCTCGCACCTATGAACGCCCGGACGCGTGGCGGGCTCAATTGCGCCGGGAAGGCGGATCAGTTCGTCGCTCATCGGGATGCTTTCAAAGCAGCGAGCCTTGTGCAGGCGCCTGCAGCGGAACTTTGATCTGTGTGGCGGTTTCTCGACGATCACCAACGCGTCGTCGGGAGCTGTGCGCTGTAGTTGCTTTGCTTCGGTCCATGGCGCGGTCAACCAAGTCGCGATGTCCTCTCGCGTGGTCAGGATCACCGGCATCGCCTTCTAGTGGATTGGGGCGATCAGCGCGTTCGGCTTGGTGGTCATAAACGCATAGACCTCGTGGACGCCCGGACCTTCCTTGACCTTTCGGACTCCCTGCCAGCGCATCCAGAGGCCAGCGAAGAAGAACAGCGGACGGTCCTCGTTAAGGGCGAACCAGAAATTCCGCTGTATGCCGCCTGTCTCCGGGTCCTTGTCGCCTGGGGTAGGGCTGGGCTCGGCAAAGCTCGTCACCGGCACCACGCAGCGGTGCTCGACGCCGACATACTGCTGCCAGTGGCCGTATTGAGGGTTGCGGATATTCGTCGTGCCGGAATCGGCGTTGCCTTTGACGCGCTCCAAGGGCGTCGGCATTCCCCAGCGCAGTTTAGCCAGTTCGCGCTCCCCGTCCGCTGCGTTGCGAACGACCGGGCCGAACTGGTTGGGGTAGATGTCCATCGACGGCTCCAGGTTGCCCAGGATGTCGCGCAACGCCCCGGTCCATTGGCGGATCGCCTCTTGGCTGGTGGTGATGTTGTAAAGATTACACATGTCGTTGCCTTAGTTGCGCAGGGCATCGGGAACACTCAGCGGCCGAGATCGAGAATTCTCTTGTATTCGCCTGTCTGGCGCCAGACACCGTTTGGGTGGCCGTCTTCTCGATCGCGCCTAGGATCGAACATGATGCCTCCGAAGTGGTCAAGGAACAGCTGTGCGGACGCCTGATCGGCGAAGCAATAGAGCCGCCAGTTCTCGTATTTATGATCCGGCTATATGGCCTGCACCTGCCTGGTCATAGGGACCAGCCCGCGCTCTTCGCAAAATTCACGGATCAGCGCAAAACTGTGTCCGGTACATAGGTCGTCGGGCAGCGCAATCTGATAAGGCCATTCCCGGTCGATCCTGGCCGGCGTCGGGCCTCGGCTGCGCATCGCATCACTGCGGGTCGGTTTCTCTGTCGCCTTCTCCAGTGCCTCAATGGCGTCCAGCACGGCTTTGCGCTTGGGCTCGATTGGCTCGTCTGGATGGAAGCCGGCAAGTGCGCGCGTCGTGAAGGCGACTGTCACATCGGAAACGAGATCTCGCGCCAGAAATCCATCGAGGTCGGCACAACCCTCCAGGCCAGCCTGCCGGCGGCCGAATCCATGAACTCGCCGTTGCCGTCCTCCGCCTCGTGTCAGCGCGCGAAGCTTTGCCAATGCTGTGGCTCTGTCGGCGAGTTGTGTTTCCGGGTTGGTCAGCAATTCCAAATCTGCGGCAGCCGGCCTTTTCTCGGCAGACCAACCAGCGCAGCATGCCTCAAGCCCCGCCAGCTGGGCTTCCATCCAGATTTGAGCGGCCTTGTCTGTCTTCTTCTTCTGTCGGCTGCCTGCCCGTCTTCGGGGAAACCGCTTATGTCCCAGCCCTCGAGCGCGAACATGCCTTCTGCTGCTTCCTCTGCTGTGATGCCGGCACGCTCCAATACAGCCTCGGCGGCCAACACCCCGCGCGAAATCTCCTCGCGCGAGGCACCCTTGACGCGCAAAAGCAGGTTCATATCTGCCTGCTGTTGCTGTTGAGGTTGCAAGTGAACAAAAACAGAACAAAAACTCAAGAGCGCCTTGACGGGCGAGGAAAATGTTCCTCATTTCTAGGCATGCCAGAACAACCCGAAAAGTGGCCGAGGGGCGCGCTATGGACGTTGATGCATGCCCACAATGCGGGGCAGGTGGCCCGCGTCAGTTGTGGCCACTGCAACATCAAGCGTTTCTACAAGCCGCTGGAACTGCGGGAGGTGATCGGCAACGTCACCATTGACCAGGTGCGGGCAAAGGTCCGCTGCGAAAAATGCGGTCGTAAGGAATGGATGAGAGCGGAGCTATTCCATCCTGTCGGTCAGGAATTGGAGACGATCCGCTTCCGCCGCCTGGTTGAAATCAGATGGGAGCGGCGCGTCGTATGGAGGGACGAGTGACGGCATTTTTCGATCCCACCCGGCTGCGGGAATGCGGCCGCTGTTCCGGTTACATCGCCGAGCCGTTACGGCCACGGCGTCCGGCCGTCGCTAGGCACACATGTCACCAGTGGCAGCATTGGCCAGCAGCGCAGCAACACAGATGGTTGTGAATGTTTTCATGTTGCCGCTCCCAAGGTGACGCCCGAAACAAAGCGCGCCTCAGGCGCTTTTAATACGGCGCCTTGAAAGACACGGAAATCGGTCATCCATCGGACGTTGAGACTAGCAGACCGTGTTTAGGCGCTCCCGTCTGTCTCGCTTTCCTCGTCGATCGCCCGACATGGCAAATAGGCGTTCGTCTCAAGCCATTCTCGCAGAATGATCTGAATAAGGTCCAACCTGCTGATTTTCATCTCGGCTGCTATGGAATCGAGTGCGTCTGCGGTCGCTGGCTCCAGCGGCACGCCGCCGACGTTTCTGAGCATCAAAGCAGCGCGACGCAGGGAATCTGCAAATCCGCGCGAGGCATGTCGGCTATACGCTTAGCGGCGCTTTCGATATCTTCGGCGACAGATCGGCGTGTCATTGGCCTCGGTCCGTGGGTGCACTCAATTGTTACTGCCGCAAAGGTTTTCGCAGGGTGCTCCGTCGCCATCGCGGTCGAGATTGCCTCCCCACGGGCAATTCTGCAGATACCAGATTGGCGCCTCACATGACCGAGTCTTTCCGCACGCCACGACAGGTGGGATGGCTGCCCTTTGACCTGTTCATGGTCCTCCATTGGCGGTCGCCCGGCCGCTTCTACGTCGAGCTTGTCCGATAGCCAGATCTACAGGGCCGCTTCGGTTGGTGGGACCAATTGCAACAGTACCGATTATGGGCACCATCGGCGGCTCCCGATCTTGTACTTTCTTCTTTGCTTTTAGCTCAGCAATTTCCTCGTCACGCCTAACAATGCGGCTCTCCAGATTGGCGAGACGTTCGGTTAGCAAGTAGCGGCCAACCACAAATCCGCCTCCTCCCATCAGAACGGCAAACGTGGCAAAGGCGGCCGGGTTCGCCAGCACCAGCACCACGTTGACTTCTAGAAAAGTGATAACGTCCTGCACGGTCTGTTTGCTCTGGCCTTCGCCGTGATCACCCCAACAGAGGCGGCGTGTCGTCGTAGCTGACCTGCACCAGCTCCGGGTGTCGGTAAGCGAGGGCAAGTATTTGGGTCTCAAGCTCGCAGTTGTAGGCCATGAGCGCCTTCACGGTCTCAAGGGGACTCTCGTAGCGGGCGATGAGCTTCTCCGCCTCAGAGTGCAGTTCGGCTTTAGCCGCCGCGTCCAAGTGCATGATGCTCATTGGGTGCGTCCTAACGTCTTGCTCGACGCTGAGCCGAGAGTTCGTCGAGACGATCCTGAAGGTGGCCATTGAGTACAATCATTTCCTTGAGCGCCTTCACCGCGTCGCCCTTGTTTTGGGCAATGAATTTGTCGGCGACCGCCTGAAGGGCTGCTTCTTGGCGGCTGTCCAGTGTCGCGATGTGGTCCATGGCGGTTGCTCCAAACGCTCCTGGCCACAGTGAACAAAAACGGAACAATGAGTCAAGAGCTAATTGACTCAGTGAGGAATAAATTCCTATTTTGGCGGCACGTAGGGCGGGTGCTCACAGCCATGCAAAGCCGAGAGCGACAACTTAAGGAACGAGATGACCGAGGTCAGTGCCGGGCGGGATGACCTTGCCCGATTTGTTCGACGACCAGATGACGTAAATGGCTCCCATCCTCAGCACCGGTACGCGCCGTTCACGCTCGCGGGTTCGCAGCTCACGATAAGGTTTCACCTTCAGCGTGCCTGTCGGCAGCTTGATCCTTAAAGCCATTATCACTTTCCTCGAAGGCCGGAAGCCTAGGCTTCTTTCGTGACAGACGGGTGAACTCAGGCGTGCTCGGCTGTGGCTCAGGCCGGCGGGCTTTTGGGCGCGCAGCAAAATCCCTCCTTACACGATTGCTGCAAAAAGATCGGTGGCTCCGGTCCCGCGTCCCCCTGAGACGCGGGCTTATATTTCGGCCGGCTTTGTCGCAGTGGCGCTAAGTGCGACTGGCTCCTGGTACTTCGTCCAGGAGGGTTGGGCCGCTGCTGGCGGGCATGTGGCCGTCGGGAGTAAGCTTGTCCACCGCGTCGGGCAATTCTCTTGTGAGCCGGTCGAGAAGTTCGTCATGGGACAATCCGGTTTGCTCAGCCAGATCGCTCAATGTTTGCGGGTCGATTGCTTTCTCAACCTGGTCGCGCTGAACGGGCCTGTTTGATCCTTTACTTACCCACGAATCAACCTGATCGCCCGCACCCGCATTTCTGAGACGGTCTAAGATTGCTCCGAGGCCGCCGGGGGAGCCAGCGCTAGCATTGGGATCTGTCGAATTCCTGCCGGCGATCAACTCGCCGATCTTGTCCCTATTCTTGTAGGCAAGCAGGCCAAGCAACGCTATGGCGACCTTTCCAATATCAAGGCTCATTTCGCATCTCCTTCTACCGAGAAGGGACAAGGCATGCGGCTCTGAAAAGTTCCGAGGCTCCCACTTCCTGCGTCCTGACCGGATACGACGAAGAGCGCCTCTTTGCCTATCCGCCGGCATGATGCCTCGGCGGTACGTGCCGATTGGAGGGAGGTTTCCAGGATCCGTTCAGCACATGGATCCGGACAAGGAACCGGAACGGGCCTTCAGAGCCTAGCAGACGCATCTAGCGCGCGCACCGGATGACCACGAAGGGCTATCGATATCTTCTTTCTGGTCGCGCGCTGCACTGAAGCCACGATCTGGCGAAAGTTCACGCCGATGGCTGGGAGTCAACTACACTCTGCCGCTTCGCCTCGAGCAGCGCTCTGCGGGCCTTGATGCACTCGACCGCTTCCAGCATCGCGGCCGACACTCTGGCGGCCGGAAAAATCTCGACAATGCTCCCCATCGATTCCAGATCGAAGACGACGTCGTCAGAGCCGGTGTCATTGGCTGGCGTTCCGGAATAGCCGATGTCGTCACGATAGCTTTGATCGTCGCTGCTGCGCGACGGAGCAAGCCGGCACACGCCGGCATCGTCGGTCGATCGACTTCATTGGCCCCGCGCAGCAGTTCGGAAATGAACAGGTCGACCGGCCTGAACTCACGCCTCTCTCTCCGAACTATAGATTGGCAGCTGGGGAATTTTTGGGACAAGGAATGAGCTTCCGTTTCGATCTCACGAGCTCGAGCAGATCGGCCTCGTCCAGGCCAGCCTCTTGCAAGGCAGCCCATATTCGCATTGCGAGCGTCTCGCCGTCCAAGGACGAGCGGGCGATATCCTCGTCACTGCAAACCTGGTCGAAAACGCGTTGGCGAAGATCCGGATCGGACGGGTATAAACCGGCTTGTTTGAAAGGCATTTTGCAACCCCCAAGCTTCAGAAGGGCCGTCACTGGTGATCAAAATTAGCGCCCGTCGCGATGCACGAGGCAACGGTATGTAAAAGGCGGACATTTGCAATGATTGTCCGCCCCAACCGGCTA
>NZ_JAMYQT010000076.1:0-18357 GCF_040320985.1 Mesorhizobium sp. M0571 | reverse complement strand
GTGCATCGGACCCCGTTCCTGAATCTGGTAACTCTTTGTCACAAAAGAAGTTTCTCAGATTCTTGGGGCCGATGCACCCCTTACCTTGAGATATTCAGGCTAGCCGCCAAAACCCAAATCACTCTAAAACGACCGAGTTCCGACCCCTTGCAGTCGATCAGTTGCGAGCGTCGCATGACGCGATCTGACCCAAACGCGACCTTCCGGAGCCGAATTCTCTTCTTGAAAGCCGACATTGGCCGGAACCAGCACTCGTGACCCGCTGCGGACATGGGTGAGTTCACGACCGAATGGCGGCTAAGCGCCGCATGCCTGTCATTCCACGGCCCTGCCCCTCCTCCAGAAGCGGACCATCAATGGTGCTAAACGGCACGACCAAAGTGCCGCCAACAAAGGCCATCATCTCTGCACCCAGAAGGGTACGCTCGCGTCGAAGTAGCTTGGGACAATAACCCACTTCACTTCTTTGCTCGCCTGAGCGCTCACGTTATCCTCTGTGACGCATGATCATGATTAGTCGATAACTCGGCGGTTACGGTGTCGTGTTATGTACTGACCTGGATAGGTGGCTGTCGGGCAAAGGTCGGGGCACATGTTGAACGTTGACCTTTTGTCGGGCGCGCGGCCATGATCGCTGACATTCCGCGAATTAACATCGCTGCAGTATGACTGAGCCTTTTCAAACCTTCCTGCGGCGTTGCGTTTCGGTCGATCTGGAAGTGGACGTTGCAACCGCTACAGTTTTTGGTTTTGCAGCGGTGCACGACGATGATCGTCCCCCAATCGTGTCGAAGAAGCGCGATTTCGTAGCGGCCCTTGATCGTCTGGAAGCAGAGTTGGCCGAGGCCGCGCATCTGATCGGCCATAACATCATCCGGCATGACTTGCCTCATCTGGTCGCGGCGCGACCTCGGTTGGCAAATCTTTTTCGATCACCGATCGATACCTTGTGGCTCAACCCTCTCGCGTTTCCGCGCAACCCCTACCATCACCTGGTCAAGCACTATCACGACGGTCGCTTACAAGCTGGTCATGTCAACGACCCGGAAATGGACGCGCGGCTGGTGTTCCAGGTGCTGCGCAATCAGTTAGCAGCCTTGACGAAGCAGAATGCCGACCAGCCCGATGCGTTGGCGGCATTTCATTTTCTCACCACGAGGATGGAAACCCCAGGCGGGTTCGACGCGGTGTTCCAAGAGGTCCGGGAGGCTCCGGCGCCCGACCCTTCTGCGGCGAGGCAAGCGATTTCCCGGCTGCTAGCGGGGCGCGCCTGCGAGAGGCGGGTCGAGCAGACGCTGAACCGCCTTTCGAGCCCGCAACTCGGATGGCCCATGGCCTATGCTTTGTCCTGGATCCTGGTTGCGGGCGGAGATTCCGTCATGCCGCCCTGGGTGCGGGCGCAGTTCCGCGAGGCGGCACTGATCGTGCGGCATCTGCGCGACACCGATTGCGAAAGCCCGGAATGCGCCTGGTGCAGCGAGAAGAACGACCCGATCCGCGCGCTGTCGCGCTGGTTCGGGTTCGATGCCTTCCGCGCGCAGCCGGTGGACGACATGGGCCGCCCCCTGCAAGAGCGAATCGTCGATGAGGCGATGCGCGGGGCCAGCATCCTCGGGATTCTGCCCACCGGCACCGGCAAATCGGTCTGCTACCAGATCCCCGCCCTGTCGAAATTCGACAAGACTGGCGCGCTGACAGTGGTGATCTCTCCGCTGGTCGCGCTGATGGCCGATCAAGTGCAGGGCATGACGCGGGCCGGCATTTCCTCGGCTGTCACCGTCAATGGAATGCTCTCGATGCCCGAGCGGCAGGATGCGCTGGACCGTGTGCGTATGGGCGAGGCGGCAATGCTGCTGATCTCCCCCGAGCAATTGCGCAGCAACTCGGTCCGCTCGGTCCTAGCACAGCGTGAAATCGGACTCTGGGTGCTGGACGAGGCGCATTGCGTGTCGAAATGGGGCCACGATTTCCGGCCCGACTACCGCTATGTCAGCCGCTTTATCAAGGAATCCTCCGGCGATGAAGCGCCTGCTCCGGTGCTCTGCCTGACGGCCACCGCCAAGCCCGAAGTGGTGCGCGACATCCGCGACCATTTCCAGTCACGTCTGGAGCGCGAACTGATGCTGCTGGACGGCGGCGCGGTGCGCACAAATCTGAGCTTTGAAGTCCGGCCCACTCAGCGCGGTACCAAGCTGGCCGATATCCTCGATGTGATCGAGGCAAAACTGCCACAGGATGGCGCTTCGGGTGCCGTAGTCTATTGCGCCACCCGCAGCGAGACGCAACGCGTCGCCGATTTCCTCAAGCAGCAGGGTCTGTCGGCGGAACGGTTCCACGCTGGGCTGACGCCCGAGGAAAAGCGCGATATCCAGGAACAATTTCGCATCGGGGAGCTGCGGATCATCGCCGCGACCAATGCTTTCGGCATGGGGATCGACAAGCCCGATATCCGGCTGGTGGTGCATGGCGACGTTCCGGGTTCATTGGAGAACTATCTGCAGGAAGCCGGGCGAGCCGGCCGCGACCGCGCCCATGCCAATTGCGTCCTGCTGTTCGCCGCCGAGGATGTGGAGCGGCAGTTCTCGCTTTCGGCCCGCTCGCGCCTGGCCCGGCACGAAATCGGCGCCATCCTCAAGGCCCTGCGGAGGCTGGACGACCGGATGAAGAAGACCGGCACCGTGGTCGCCACGTCGGGGGAAGTCGTGCGAGCCGAACGCGATCAGGAGTTTGAGCGCGACAGCACCACCGACGACACCAGGGTGAAAACCGCCGTGTCCTGGCTGGAAGGGGCGACGCTCCTGAGCCGCGAGGAGAACCGGGTTCAGGTCTTCCCCTCATCCCTCAGGATCCGCAACCTGGAGGAAGTCGAGGCGATCTTGGCCAGGGCCGCGATCACAGGCACCCGGCGCAAGCAGCTTCTGGATATCACCCGCCACCTGATGAATGCGCCCCCCGATCAGGGCATTTCCACCGATGAGCTGGCCGGGGTCAGCGGTTTGACGGGCGGCATGCTAATCAAGGCAATAGCCGATCTCGAGGCGCTCGGGATCGCCCGCAACGACGTGGCGGTCACGGTCTTTGTCCATGTTGCCGTCGAGGGGCATTCGCAGCAGCGGCTGGCGCAGGCCGCACAGCTTGAAACCGCGCTGATCACCCTGATGCGCGAGGCCGCCCCCGATGCCGAAGGTGCCGGAGGCATTCCCCTGCATCTGCCCGAAACCTGTCAGGCGCTCCGCAATCAGGGGCACAGCGCAGTTCGACCCGACATCGTGGAAAAGCTGCTGCGCAGCATGGGCCGTGACGGGCGCGATCAGGATGGTGGCAAGGGCAATCTGCGCCTGCGCAAGGCTTCGCGCAACACATTGATGGTGACGCTGCAACGGACTTGGCAGGCACTGGAACAGACGGCAAGCTTGCGGCGGCAGGGTGCAGAACTGTTGCTGAGGCATCTTCTGGAGAAGCTGCCGAAGGGCAGCCGCGGTAAAGACATCCAGGTCGAAACCACGATGGGCGATCTGCTCGCCACCCTGACCGCAGACGCCCTGCTGCGCGGCAGCGGCATTCAGGACATGACCAAGCTGATGGACCGCGCACTTCTGTGGCTGCACGAGCAGGGGGTGGTGACGCTGGGTAAGGGGCTGACGATCTTCCGGCAGGCAATGACGCTCCATCTGAACCCTTCGGGCGGCCTGTTTACAGTGAAGGATTTTGTACCCCTCGAAGAACACTACGCCGAGCAGACGATCCAGACCCATGTGATGGCGGCGTATGCCGAAAAGGGTCTTGCCGCGATGGATCAGGCGCTGCGGCTGTCCGAGGACTACTTCGTGCTGGAACGCGACGCCTTCCTGCGGCGTTGGATGCCCGGCAAGGGCGGCGAGATCCGGCGTCAAACCACCAGTACCTCGTGGAAGGCCATCGTGGAGGGGCTGGACAATCCGGTTCAGCAAGAGATCGTCAAGGACGATGACGAAAAGTCCAGTGTATTGGTCCTGGCAGGACCGGGGTCGGGCAAGTCGCGCGTTCTGGTGCACCGCATCGCTTACCTGATCCGTGTCCGACGCGAGGATCCGCGCGGCATCCTCGTGCTGACCTACAATCGTCATGCCGCCGCCGAGATCAGTATCCGGCTGCGGCACCTGATCGGCGATGATGCAAATGCGGTGACCATATCCACCTGCCACGCCCTCGCCATGCGACTGGTGGGAGCCAGCTTTGCCGGCGCGGCGAGCGAGTCGCATGACTTCGACGGGGTCGTCATGGAAGCTGTGCGCCAGCTGAACGGCGAAGGCCTCAGCAAGCTCGAGGCAGAGGCGCAACGCGAAACGCTGATCCAGGGCTATCGCTGGATTCTGGTGGACGAGTACCAGGATATCGGCCCTGAGGAATACGCACTGATCTCCGCCGTCGCGGGCCGCTCACTGGGCGATAGGGAGCTTCAACTCAGCCTTTTTGCGGTGGGCGATGACGACCAGAACATCTACGCCTTCTCCGGTGCGTCCATCCGCTTCATCCGCCAGTTCGAGGCCGACTACAGTGCACGACCGAAGTTCCTGATTGAGAACTACCGCTCGACCGGACATATCATCGCGGTGGCCAACACAATCATTGCGCCAGCCGCTGACCGCATGAAGGCCGGTCACGACATTGCCATCGATCGCAAGCGCAGCAAGACGCCGCCCGGTGGCGAGATGGCGGCGCTCGATCCGGTGGCCCAAGGGCGGGTGCAGGTGCTGGACTGTCCATCCGGTGATGTGGTGCAGGCGATGGTCGCAGTGGATGAACTCGTCCGGCTGTCGCGCTGTGACCCGGAGTGGAGCTGGGCCCGGGCCGCGATCATCGCGCGCGACTGGCGTCGGCTGGCTCCGGTGCGGGCCTATGCTGAAACGCTTGGCGTTCCGGTGGAGATGGCAAACGAGAGCCTGCCCAGCATCTGGCGTCTCCGCGAGATGCAGTATTTCATTGACGCCCTGCGCCGCGATGCTACCCGTCTACTGACCATCCAAAATTTGGTCAATGTGCTGAACGCGATACCGTCCAACCGCTGGACGGACCTAATCGCCGAAGGCATCGCCGCGCTGGCGAAAGAGCTTGCGAACAAGACCATGACCGTGCCGGACCTTGTCGAATGGTTCGCTGAATGGGCCAATGATGCGCGCAGCGATCAGCGCGCACTGCTACTCCTGACGGCGCATCGATCCAAAGGTCTGGAGTTCGATGATGTCGTCATCCTGAATGGCGGGTGGGACAGGCCTTCCAAAGGCGAGGATCCCGATGCGCCGCGCCGCCTGTTCTATGTTGCTATGACCCGAGCGCGACGCAGCCTAGCCATTATCGCGGACGGAAGCCATCCATTCGCCTCGCAGGGCGCAGAGCATGTGCTGCGCCGAGCCGCGCCAACCATCGGCGCTGACGTCGCTCTTCCGACTGCGCTGTACCAGGTGCCGAACCTAAAGACCGTCGACCTGTCATGGGCGGGGCGTCTTAGGCCGGGTCATCTCTCGCTGGCCGCCATCTCGGCCGCAAAAGTGGGAGACCCAATCCACATCGTGCGCGATGGCCCGTCCTGGATGCTGCAGGATGAGCAGGGGCAAGCACTCGGACGAATGGCCAAAAGCTGGTCGCCTCCCCAAGGCCTCAGCTTCGTGCGCGGCGAGGTCGGCGGAATCGTGCGCTGGCGCAAGTCCGACAATCAGGAAGAGTTCCGGGCGCACCTTCATCGAGATGTCTGGGAAGCGATCGTACCCGAGCTCGTATTCGGCTGATGGTGAGACTTTTAGCGTTTTCAGCCTGAAAATCTGCTTCGCGCGCCGCAACGCTGGAAGCTGCCAGTCTGCTTTTCGGCCCATGCATTTTGGTCGTTCAATGACCACTGTACGTATGGCCGCTCGTGGCGCGATCGAGCCGGCCGGGGCATTGGCTTGGATTATACCGCGATGGGGCGTTCTACGTGTCAATCGGGTGGGGGAGTTCACGTTACTGGCCGTCGATCCAAACGGATAAAGAGCGCCCCAAGAACGGACATCCAAATCCCAAGAGTAGCCTTCGGCGTTGTCCTAGCCTAGTGTCGGACCGCCGATCAAATGGACACGCCCAAGTGGCCGAAGAACTGACATACAAGGATGAAGCTGCGGCCGGTTACGACCGCGCCTTCGCGCACGTCACGACACACTTCGTACCCTACCTACTTCGCGCGGCTCACATCGCGCCGGATATGCGCGTCCTCGACATCGCCGCAGGCACAGGTCTCGCAGCCGAAGCGGCCCTAAATATCGTTGGCCCAACCGGCCACGTCACTGCCGCCGACGTGTCGCCCGCAATGGTCGAGAAGTCGCGCGGACGCCTTGGCACGCAAAAAAACGCGTCGGTACCGGTCGAGGATGGCCAGGCACTTTCATTTCCCGACGAAAGCTTCGATGCGGTCGTGTGCAGTCTCGGACTGATGTTCTTTCCCGACCCGTTGCGCGGGCTTGCCGAGTTTCGTCGCGTACTTCGTCCCGGTGGGCGCGCCGCAGTTTCGGTCAACACCGTGCCAGAACGGTCCTATAACAATCGCATCAACCTCGCCGTTGCACGGCATGTGCCGTCGTTGGCGGCGGCCGCTGCCCGCGTGTTTTCGCTTGGCGATGAAATGAAATTGAGGTCCCTGTTCGAGGCTGCGGATTTCCGGGACGTGGAGATCACCACCGAGACGCATCGCTTCGTGTTGCCTTCCTTTGACGTATACTTCGAGCCCTTTGAGGAAGGTGCGGGATCGCCTGGGCAAGCATTGGTCTCGCTTTCTGTGGAGGCGCGCAGAGCCGTGCGCGAGGAAGTACGGCGCGACCTCGGAGACACCGGCGGCCCCATCGAGGTGGAAGTCGAATACAGGTTGGCCAGCGGGCGACGATAACGGCTGCGCGCATGACCGCTGTGCGTTCCAACTTGTGCCGTTGTGTGCTCGAAACTCAGCGACCGGAACGGGTCGACTCAAGCCGCTGCGTGAAGGGCAGCTTTTGAGAAGCGCCATGAATGTCGCGAAATGGCGCTACCTGCTCATTCCGATTGACGAGAAGGATGGCAACATTCCACCCTAGACGGTAGTTTGGCATGACGGGGGCGGTTGAAAACTTGCCGAGTCCGCGTGCCGGCGGGCCTGCGGGGCTCCCACGCGGAGAATTTTTTTCCTATGTCATGAAAAATCGCGGCCGCCCTGCGCATGAGCCCACCGAAACCAGCCGGCGTTTCGTCGAGGCGCTGGCCGGAATCGCGGTTTCGCAGGCCGAGATCGCCACTGCGCTCGCGATCACCCTGCCTACGTTGCGAAAGCATTACCGGCGCGAACTGGATCGAGGCGCGGCAACAGTCGAAGCCAGACTCGTCGGCCATCTGTGGCGCATTGCCGGCGGTAATGACGGCACCGCGTTGCGGGCGGTCATGTTCGCGCTTCGCTGTCGGTTCGGATGGTCCGAGTTCGCGCCGCCACCTAGTCGCTGAACCGGAAGCAGTGGGAAGGGCAAAGCCTTCTCCGCCCGGTAGCCGTCCCGAAAAGAGGTCGGCGGCCCATCTTTCGATGGGCGTTGCCTGAACCCGCCGACCCTGCGGATTGCCAAAGCGCCCCGCGATTCGGAGCTTTGCCGGAACGAAGGTCTGCCGTCCACCAAAGTAGGCGTGTATCCGCGCCCCACAGGCGGGCATTTCCGCCGCCCGGTACTTTCCGCGCCCAAGCCCGCCGCGCGCCCTGACGGGCCTGACAGGCGGGAAAGCGCGGCGATTTCCATTCCCGGTCCGGGCGCGAACTGGCTTTGGGTGGTTGCCGATTTATTTAGCTGCTTGGTAGCACGAGCTTCCGGTACCCTGCATGTCGGAGTTGAAGTAATCAACGCAACGCATCGTCAGCCGGTCGCCCTGTGTCGACGTCCACCAGTACGAAACCACAGCCTGCCGGCCATCTGGCCATGAAAGCCCTGCGGCTCCGCTTTGCTGCCATCCCGCCGCAGCGAGCTTGGCGGAAGTCATACCAGACAGCGTTTGCCACTCCTGAGCTTGAGCACCTGACACGGCAGCTAGGATAACCGCAGCAATAATGTTTTTTGCCAATCTCATCATTTCTGCCCCCGCCCGCAGCTCTCCCCCATAATCGGTGATGCCGATGCCGCTGGCTAGGCGGCGCGCTCTGCGGCAAAGCGGGGCCATTACCGCCGCGTCGCCAAGTGCCACATGCCGGCGAGATCGTCCAGGCACATGCGCAGCATGTCGGCCGCCGTCAGCCGTTCGCGCTTCCCGGCCGTGATCTCGTGTAAGGCCATCCCCTGACCGCAAACAAGCGCCACGAGCCGATAGCCGCGGTCGCCGAGCAGCGACCGGCATTTCCTCAATTCCTCCCCGGCTGCGATCTGCCGCTGGCTGATGCCGTCCGGCATTTTGCCACCATCCACGACGACTCGAGCCGGATCGATCGAGGAGAGGGCTTTGCCGGCCATGGCCTCCCATAGCGCGCGGAACCGCTCGGCCGCCTTTATCTGCGCGGCGTCGAGCGCACCGCGCGCGGCAAGCGTCGTGATCGCGCTTTCGCGGACATTGACGGCGGCCGGGATCGTGCGCGGGTTGCTCGCGTCCTCGCGATGGGCGCGGCTGTAGAACGGGTTGGGGACGACGGTCGGGCGGAGCTTCGTTTGCGACGGCGAGGCCATGGCTGGAACAATGCCATGCCAAGCCCGAATCGTCACCCGGCTTGTGCCAGCGGCACCACGTTGTCGGGCCGTTCCTTGCCGTCGATGATCGCCTGCAACAGGTTCGCCCATGCGCCGAGCGCGCGCCTCTTATCCGGCAGGTAATCGTTTAGATCGTAATGCATGCCGGTTACAGCCGCCGCGCCGCCGGTGTCAGCGGCATGGGCGATGACTTGGCTGACGATAAAGCGCGGAATGCCGATCCGCTCGCCGGTAATGGCGGTCGCACCGCTTCTGCGAAAGTCATGCGGCGTCGCACGCGGAAATTTTAGCGCCGTCACGATCCGGTTCATTGCGCGCGTGAATGCCCGCCGGTCCATCGGCACCTCGTCGTGAGATCGGGGTGACTGAAACACGAATTCCTTGCCGCCAATCATCTCCTCGGCCTCATCGAGCAGGGACAGGGCAAGATCGGAAAGCGGCACCAGATGCGGTCTCTTGCCTTTCATCCTTGCCGCCGGAATCGTCCATGTGCGCGCCTTGCGGTCGATCTCCATCCAGCGCATGCCGACGACCTCGCCGCCGCGTTGAAGCGTTACCAGCGCCATGCGTAAGGCAATGCCCATATCCTCGGATAGGACCAGATCTTCGATCTGTCCCGGCCTTTCGCATGCCCGCCAAAAGCTACGCAATTCCTCGTCGGAAAGCACCCTGTCGCGCGGCTCGGAATTCACCACGGCGATGCTGTTAGCCGGATTGTAGTCGATTAGTTCCTTGTGAACGGCATAGCTCAAAAGCTGGCGCAGGATGTTGCGGCAATGCCGTCCGGTCGATTTCGCCTTGCGAGTCTGCTTCGAAACGAAATCGGCAATGTCTTTGCGCTTGATATCGGCCACCGGCGTATCACCGAACTGCGGCTTGACCAGCTTTTCATAGACGCGCTTTTCCTCGGCAAGGGTGCTCGGGCGTTTCGGTTTGGCCTTCACTGTGGCGCGGTGCAGCCCGAGGGCGGCGTCGGCGAAATAAGCGTCAGCCAAGCCGGCGAGGCGGTTCATGTGCTTCCGCTGCGCATCGGCCTTGGCCTCCTTTTCCACGCCGACGATATCGACCTTGCTGGCAACTTCGCCCTTGATCTTGCGAGCCAACCCACGTGCCTTTGCCAAGCCGACGCTTGGGAACGGGCCGATTGTTTTTCGGCGGTGTTCACCGGCATTGTTGACGTAGCGGATCGACCACGACCGCATGCCGCTTGTGGTGACACGGAATAGCAATCCCGGTTCGTCGTCATCGCGCAATTCGAGGCGATTCTTGCCGGCGCCCGGCATGGCGTTCTTAAGAAGATCAGTGGTGAGTTTTGTCATTTTCCTGTCCTTCATCGCCCCTGATTTCGGCCCCCAGATTTGGGATTTGGGAATGCGCACTTGGGTTTCCCTTTATTTGCCCCCAAGGGGCCGGGGGCAAGCTGGGGGCAAGTCAATCCCGCGCCGCCTTGCATTTTATCGCATAGTTGCGCACGAAATTGAACAAGGAAAATGTTGAAAATTCAATTAGATATGCACGTCCTCGCATTTCGGCGCATATTCTCGCGCATGGCTTTTCCTAGACTACGAATCTGGGGGTCAGGAGTTCGAATCTCTTCGGGCGCGCCAAATACCGCCGTCAGCCGCCGTTTCCTCGGCTCGCGCCGCCCCCGGTACTCTGGCGCGACAGGCTGTGCGGCCAATGGCCGAATGCGAGTTCGAATCTGGCCGCTTCGCGCCTCCATTTCCGCCATTCAGACCACCGTTGCAACTTCCCGAAAGCTGACGGTCTGCTAAGCCGGCACTAAGGCCTCGAATGGGGTTGTAGCGGTTACGCCGCCGGTCACAGGTCCTGGAACACCGCCCAAGGCGTAGAGGTTTGGACTGAGCTGCTGCCGGTTCGGTGGACAAGAGGTTAGGCTAGGTTAGCTTGCCTCTTTGTATTCCACGGGGCTCAGATAGCCCAGTGTCGAGTGTCGGCACCTCGGGTTGCAGAAGCGCTCGATATAGTCGAACGCATCCTCGTCTAGGCTATCCGCCCGCGTGGTCGTTGCCACCGTGCGCGGCGACGAACATGGCGACGGCGGACCGGCAATAGGATTCGATTTCGTTGTCGTCCTCTGCTCTCGCCTGATCGAAGCGTGCGATAATCAGGAGATCGGATCCTTTGATAAGCGCGGCAAACAAGCGGGCGGACCGGAGAGGATTGGGCGCGTTCAGAACCGCCTTCGCGTGCAACTGACGCAACAGGGCCTCGATTTGGGCGATGACATAGGCGGGGCCGGCTTCGTAATGGAGCTTGCTTAACGACTTTTGATTCGTCTTGTCGGCCATGATCATGGCTTCGACACTGCGGACGTCCGGGCTCAACAGCGTGCGAAGCAGGGATGTTCCCACCGCCATGAGCTGATCTTCGGCCGAACCGTCGACGCGTTCAGAAAGGGCCAGTGGTGCAAACTGATGGCAGTGGGCCTTGATGGCCGCGCCGAATAGGGCCTCCTTGTTCTCGAAGTGCCGATAGATGCTGAGCTTGGATATCTTCGCCCGCTGGGCGACCTTGTCCAAGGTCGTCGCTTGAAAACCCAATTCCACAAAGAGTTCGAACGCGGCGTCGACGATCGTTTGGCCAAGCGCCTCGTTGGCGGGCCGGCCGCGCCGGCCCTGGCTAATTTCGGTCACGGTAATTCTAGTCCTTGACAGTATCCTAATTCTTGAATTACGATACCACGCAGTGTCTAAAATGTGCAAGCCAGGCCCAGCCCAACCACAACACGGAGCCCATCACCATGGATGACGTCATCATCATCGGCGGCAGCTTTGCAGGTCTCGCCGCCGCGCTGCAGCTCGGCCGCGCCCGCCGGAAGGTCACCGTTCTCGATACCGGCCTGCCGCGCAACCGCTTCGCCGGCCACTCGCATGGCCTGCTCGGCCACGATCACAAGCCACCGCTGGACATCCTGGCCGAGGCGCGGCAGCAGCTGGCGCGCTATCCCACGATTAGGCTGGTCAATGCCCGGGCCGACAGCATCTCCGGCGCCATCGACGATTTCTCCGTCGTCACTGGCGATGGCGAAAGCCTTGGGGCGCGCCGCCTGATCCTGAGCTATGGCGTCGTCGACCAGATGCCTGATGTTCCGGGCTTTGCCGAAGGATGGGGCACGTCCATCGTGCCCTGCCCCTATTGCGACGGCTTTGAAGTCGCCGACCAGCATTGGGGCCTCGTCTGGTCCGGCCCGCAGTCGCACAATCAGGTCAGGCTGTTCCACGATTGGACCGACAGGTTGACGGTCTTCACCGATGGTCACGACATTCCGCCTGATATCCGGGCCGATTTGGCGCGCCGCAACTTACCTGTCGTCGATGGCCGGATCATCGAGATCGCCCATCGCGGGGGCCATAGCGCCACCGTCAAGCTCGATACCGGCCCCAATGTCTCGGTTGACATCTTGTTCGCGCATCCGCGCAACAAGCCGTCCGCAAGCCTGCATGAATCACTGGGCCTCGCCACGGTCAATACACCCCTCGGCATCGCCCTCAAGGTCGACGAGCGCCGCGAAACCAGCATGCCCGGCATCTACGCCGCCGGCGACCTCGCAAACCCCCTCATGGCCTCGGTCACCACGGCAATATCGCACGGCGCGCTGGCGGGTATCTCGGCCCAGCAGTCGATGCTGGTTTGAGAGCACAGATTGGAGGATGAGCATGGCCGTCGAACCGGACAGCGCGGGTGTGCGCTTCCCTCCGCCCTTCCTCTATCTGGGAGCGCTGCTGTTGGGGCTGGCGGCGGAGCGGTTCGTCACCCTCCGCTCTTTCGGCATCGACTGGCGGTTGCTGGTCGCGACGGGCGCGCTGCTGTTCGTTGCCGGCGCGGCGATGATGCTTGCGGCGGCGGGGCTGTTCCGGCGGCTGGGCACCAACGTTCCGCCGTCGCAGCCAACGACCCTCATCGCAACGACCGGTCCTTATCGGTGGACCCGCAATCCCATGTATCTCGGCATGGCGCTTATCTATTCCGGCCTTGCGATCGGCTTCGACGGGCCGATCGCGTTCGCCTTGCTCCCGTTGGTGCTGATCGCGATCCAGACGCAGGTGATCGCCCGCGAGGAGCGCTATCTCGAAGCGAAGTTCGGCGACGACTACCGCCGCTACAAGGCCGAGGTTCGCCGCTGGCTCTGACTATTCCGCCGCTGCCGCCTGCGGGGCGTTCTGATAAACCAGCACCGGCTTCCTTGCCGCGAGCTATCACATTCTGAAGGTTGCGGGCCGGTGTCACGGAAAACCGACTGGCCGGCTGACCCCGCAGTGCACCCGGCGCCTGAGGAGACGCGCGTGTCCAAAACCAGAGACGCCGAAGCCAGCATCAGCATCTCTCGTCCGCTCTTGGAGTAGCGGTAACCAAGAGCGGACAGACGGCCGCCGGCCAGATCTTCCCTTAAGCAATAGCGTCCACGCGGAAATGCGGCGATGAGGAACGGAGGGCGGCGGTCCCAGGTGGTTCTAGGGTAGCACAAACGGCGACACATATTCGTTATGTTTGTCCTGCGCGGGGCGCCAATAAACCCATGTCCGACCCTGGGACATAGTGGACTGCGCCTCGTGGGTGAGACACTAATTAGGGACAGTTCTCCAGGTTTTGGATTGCGGCTGGGGGATCCTGGCGCAATCATGTAAGGCCGGCCTCGAGCGTGAATGCTGGCGCCGGTGGCGGCCGGAAGGTCGCGAGGAGTGAGCACCATCCCTTCTAAAAGAGGGATGGTCCGTTGATGCTACTCAGTCGGCCTGCTTAATCTCCGGACCTGGTTCTGTCGGCGGAGTTGGCGTGCAATCTTGGCCGGTGCATTCCTGCACAGGATTGTTCGCCGGCGGGAGACAGTTTTGGCCTTCACAATGAACGGGCGGCTGCGCTGTTGCGGCTTTGTTGTTCGGCGGCACAGGCCGATCCTCAGCGCGAACAGCCGGCATTCCAAGGTCGATCATGGCCGTGCACAAGAGCGCAATCCGAAGCAAATTCATTTCCGCCTCCGCAACTGACAGCGAGATGCAGACTACACCTTCGAACTGCGGCCAACATCCTGTCACCCGCGAACGGCGTTAACAGCGCGTTTCATTGCTGGTTAGAAGGGCGCGCCGATGAGATCGAGCGTTGTCCTCTTCCTGCCAAAACAGCGCCAGAAACAGGCGTTCGGCCTGAGGTGACTGAAGCCAACCTTCCGATTTCCTGTACACTTGTTCGAAGGGTTTGAGGTGCCTTAGGGCTTTCGCATATTCGAGGTTCTTCAGGTCTTTCACGGGGGAACGTACATGACGGCATTCAACAGCGTCCGCTTCCAGGTCAAGCCGGGTAGTGAAGATGAATTCGTCGAACTGTTCAGCAGCGCCCCGCGCAATTTCGAGGGATTGCGGAAGATGGCTCTCATCAAATCTGGAGATGGCGCCTTCTTCTCGATTGGAGAGTGGGACACTTTCCAGCACATGGTCGATGCACGGCCCAAGATGCTAGGCAATCTTGAGCGGTTCCGGCACACGTTGCAGCAGCTGGAGGGCGGATATACGGATGCTGTTTCCGGCGAGGCCGTCTTCGAGATGGGCGGCAGGAGCGGCAACGGGTCGATATAGTATCTGCATGTCGGAAGGCTCGTCCCGCCGCCTCGGCCCCGTCACCGAAACCGCACATTCCCCCTCGAAAGCTCGGCCACCGACCTGCAGCCCATCAGCCGCATGCCGCGTTCGATCTCGGTTCGCATCAGGCCGAGCGCCCGTTCGACGCCGGCCTGTCCGGCCGCTGCGAGCGGGAAGAGGTAGTAGCGCCCGAGGCCGACGGCCTTGGCGCCCAGCGACAGAGCTTTCAGGACATGGGTGCCGCGCTGGACGCCGCTGTCGATGATCACGTCGATCTTGTCGCCCACCGCGTCGACGATCTCCGACAGCTGGTCGAAGGGACTGCGCGAGCCGTCCAACTGCCTGCCGCCATGATTTGACAGAACGATGCCGGTGCAGCCGATGTCGACGGCCTTTCTCGCGTCGGCAACGCTCATGATTCCCTTTAGGCAAAACTGGCCGTTCCAGAAGCGCACCATCTCTTCGACGTCCTTCCAATCCAGCGATGGATCGAGAATCTCGGTGAAATAGCGGCTGATGGAAAGCGCTCCGCCGCCGAGATCGATATGCCCATCCAGCTGCGGCAGGCTGAATTTTTCGTGCGCCAAATAGTCGATGGCCCATCTCGGCTTGATCGCAAACTGCATCATCCCGCCGGGCGTAAGCCGAAAGGGGATGGAAAAGCCGGTGCGCAGGTCGCGCTCACGGTTTCCGCCGGTGACGCTGTCGACGGTCAGCATCATCACCTCGACGCCGGCTGCCTTGGCGCGCTCCATCATGGCGCGGTTCAGGCCGCGATCCTTGTGGAAATAGAACTGATAGACCTGCGGTATCCGGTGCTTGCGGACTTCTTCCAGGCTGACCGTGCCAAGCGAGGAGACGCCGAACATCGTCCCGAATTTTTCCGCCGCCGCGGCGACGGCACGCTCTCCGCTGTGGTGAAACAGCCGCTGGAGAGCCGTTGGCGAGCAATAGACCGGCATCGCCAGTTTCTGGCCCATGACGGTGACCGACATGTCGATCTGCCCGACGCCGGCAAGCACGTTGGGGACGAGATCGCAGTCCTCGAACGCGGCCGTGTTGCGCCGCAGCGTCGTCTCGTCGTCGGCGCCGCCATCGATATAGTCGAAGATCGGCCCCGGCAGGCGCTGTTTTGCCAGCCTGCGAAAGTCGTGAAAATTATAGCAGCTTTGCAATCTCATGGACTCAATCGGGTCTATGCCGGGCGCGATGTCAAGCCTGTGCAATTGTCGATCGCCGGCCCGCCTCGCCTCACCGCGCCACGGCGCCCACCGACTCCCGTTCCACCAGCGGGCACTCCAGCTTGGTGATCGGATACCGTCCCCGACCGGGCGGAGCCGGCACTTCGAGCTGCTCGATCGCCCATTGCCCCATCGCCATATGCGGCAGGATCGACGTCGTCAGCGGCGGGAACAGATGCCGCGCGATCTCCTCGTCGTCATAGCCGACCACCGAAATATCTTGCGGGATGTGCAGGCCGGCCTCCTTCAGCGCCTCGTAGCAGCCGATCGCGGTGCGATCGTTCTGGCAAAAGATCGCAGTCGGCCGGTCCTTCAGCGCCAGCAGCTTGACGGTCGCGGCATAGCCGGCGCTCGCCGACCAATCGCCTTCGATGACCAGGGCCGGGTCGAACGGAATGTCGGCCGTCGCCAGCGCCCGGCGGTAGCCCTTCAGCCGGTCCTGCGCCGCTTGCATCCAGGGCTCGCCGGTGATGGTGGCGATGCGCCGGTGGCCATGGCCGATCAGGTGCCGGGTGGAGCTCTGGCCGCCGGCGATCTCGCTCGGCACCACGGCGGGTAAGGCATAGTCGGCGGTGTAGCAATTGAGCAGGATGACCGGCATGTCGAGGCCGTAGAGATAGTCCGGCGCGACGATCTCGCGGGTGAAGATAGTCATATAGATCAGCGCCGAAATGCCGCGCTTGGTCAGCGCCGCAATGGCCCGGGGCTCCATGACCTCGTCGCCCATGGTCTGCGCCACCAGCAGCACATTGCCGGCATTCCATGAGGCTTGCCGCGCCCCCTCAATGGCGACGACCGCCTCCGGGCTGGTCGCCAGTTGGTCGACGGCAAAGCCGATTACCCCGTCCAGCCCTTCGAATGAGGCAACAGGGGCTCGCAAGGCGGAAAACACCGGCGGCGCGTAACCGAGAGCCCGCGCCGCCTCGATCACCCGCTCGCGGGTTTGCTGCGACAGCCTGATGCCCGGCGTGTTGTTGAGGACGAACGAAACCGTCGCCTGCGAGCAGCCGGCGGCCCTGGCGATGTCGGTCATGGTGACACGGCCCTTGGGGTTTTTCCCCGACGGCTTGCGCCGCCTGGAGACATCGGGATCGCTGAGATCCGTCGGTTCGCTCATGGTTTCATGTTTCCCACCCCCGGCCCGTCTAACCGGATCTCGTCGCGAGCGGCAAGCCGGTCCGACATGCCGCGTTTATAAACGGAAATCAAATTTATCATTATTATCAATCGAATCCCATCGCCCGCCATACGGCGGCGCAAACGACAATCTCGCCACAAAGCTTGATTTCTCGCGGATTTCTGCCGCTGCGCAAGCCATCGACGGTCCGCTCGATCCCCTGGCGTCTCTCTGCTCCACGCGGCGGCCAAGGCCTTGCCGCTCATGGCAAGCGACGTTCCAACCAAGAAACTAATACTGTTTACTAATAACTCGCGACGTTCTAAAGTCAATTTGTCATGCCCGGCATGGATCATGCTGGGCGCGGCAAATCGAGCGTGCGACGCGATGTCTGGCGGCTCTCGGGCCGGCGTAAATGCGTCGCGCAATCACGAAAATGTCAGACAAATCGGACTATTTACTAACCGCAAACGAGTGTCTAGAGTTTGGATCGTGGCTGGATTGGCGCCGTTCTTTCGCTGCCGGAACCCTTGAGGAGGAGGGGCGTCCAAGCCGCAATCCGCAAATTCACATCAGCGACACGACTGATTCAAATGGGAGGTTGAACATGAAATCTGTGATACGAAATACGTCCGTCGCCGCCGCGGCCCTGCTGCTCGGCCTGTCCGTCACGGCAATTGCGCGCGCCGACGACAAGCCGACGCTGGCCTTCGTCGTCAACGGCGCTTCCGATTTCTGGAAGGCGGCCGAAGCCGGCGTCAAGAAGGCTCAAGGCGAACTGCCCAACTATAATCTGGAGCTCAAATATCCGGAACAGTCCTCGGTCGCCATACAGCAGCGCCTGATGGACGATCTGGTGACGGCCGGCGTGAAGGGGATCATGGTTTCGGCGGTGGACCCCAAGACGTCGACCGACGGGCTGAACAAGATCGCCTCGGAGACGGCATTGTTCACCACCGATAGCGACGCGCCGCAGACCAAGCGTGTCGCCTATATCGGCTCGTCCAATGTCGATGCCGGCAAGCAGGCGGCCGAGATCGCCAAGAAGGCAATGCCCGACGGCGGCAAGTGCCTCGGCTTCGTTGGCCTGCTCGGCGCCGACAATGCCAAGGAGCGCATCCAGGGCATGAAGGACGGCCTCGCCGGCACCAAGATCGAGCTGGTAGACGTGCGTGGCGACGACATTGACCAGGCCCGCGCCAAGAAGAACGTCGAGGACGCGCTGGTCGCCAGCCCCGACGTCACCTGCATGGTCGGCTTCTATTCCTACAACACGCCGCGCATCTATGAAGCGCTGCGCGATGCCGGCAAGCTCGGCCAGATCACCGTCGTCGGTTTCGACGACGATCCGATCACGCTGGGCGGCGTCAAGGAAGGCACCGTCGCCGCCACCGTCGTGCAGCAGCCTTTCGAATGGGCCTACAAGGGCATGAAGCTGATGGCCGCCTATCTCGAGGGCGACAAGTCGGGCGTTCCCGCCGACGGGCTGATCATCGTGCCGACCAAGATCATCGGCAAGGACGATGTCGACACCTACGCCGCCAACCTCAAGGCGATGTCTGGAAAGTGAGCGAAATAAGTTGCGCCGGCTCAGGGTCCGCCCAGAGCCGGCGCTTATATTTACGCGCCGTGCGAGGGCCCGCAGCTGTGTCTTATAAACAAATCCGCGCCCCCCCGACACGCAGAAATGTGGGTTTGCGGGGTGTGGG
>NZ_JAMYQT010000075.1:0-19140 GCF_040320985.1 Mesorhizobium sp. M0571 | reverse complement strand
ACTACGAGCAGCGCATCGACGTCTCTCACGCAATGATCCTCGTCGCAATGGGCGCAAACCTCATCCGCCGAAACGCTCATCCTTGAATTTCAAAACGGACTCTAATCGATCCGGTGTGCGGTGCCGAACCCGCTGATCTCGCCGCGATGTTCGTTTCAGGATTGCCATGCTGCAGTCTCGGCCACTCGGCAAGGAGCTGGATTCGAAGTCGGTCAGGTGCCGTGGGCGCGGGCCGTGTTCCTATTCCAGGCGTGCCCTCACCTCACCATCGTGTCCGCGACGCCCCACCTACTCGCACTGCCGGCGCGGCCCCCCCGGAATAGGGCTGATAGGTGTTGTCTTCCGGTCGATATGACCGGTAGCGGCTGAAGCAGTATTGCATGTGGTCGGATGACAGCTCTGCGCCGCCGGGTTCATCCGATGGCGGGTAGCCCTCCACCGACGACGTATCGCTCGCCTCGACGTAGCTGCCGTCATCGGCGGCGTCGAGATAGGGCGAGATGCAGGGGCGCTGCCCTTCGCTGTAGGATGTGTAGTGGTCGTCGCTTGGCCTGTGGGAGCGGTAGTGGCTTCGCGACGGCTTGTTGCGGGCTGGAATTCAGGTTCCGTCAGGCATCCGGCGCGGCTGCCTGGCAAGCGACGGCACGCCCCTCAATGCCTCTTGAAATACTGCACCTCGCGTTCGTGCTTTTCCGCAGCCTCGCGGCTGTCAAACGTCCCGAGATTGCGGCGCTTGCCGGTCTTTTCGTCCTTCTTGCGCGAATAGAGGCGGTATTTTCCGTCTTTGAGTTTTCTGATCATCTGTCACTCCCCGAGCCGGTGCTTCCCCTTGAGGTTGCGCGCGGCTTGCTCGATCGCCGCTCGGTCGTTGCCCAGCCTATCGATCAGCTCCTGCGCCTGTTCGCCCGATATGCCGGTGCGCACAGCCAGGGCCTCGACCGTCAAGACGTCGGAGCTCGCGACCTCGCGGGTTTCCGGCAGAGCATCGCCTGCCGTCAGTGGCAGGGCTGCCTCCCTGTCGATCTCGGCCTCGGCCCGGTGCCAGTGCCGCTCGGGATCGCCATGGATCCGGCCTTCACGTTCCCAGATCTGGTATGCGCGCTCACGAATCTTGTCTTCCCGGTCGTCGCCCATGTTGATTTCTCCTTTGGGTATCGGATGAACGCCGCGCCAACCCGAACGATCCAAGAAATCTGCGTGATCGTTGGGTGGGGTCGCACAAGGCGCCATGTACTGCGGCCGCCAGCCCGCCCCCGCCCGCCTACTCGCACTGCCGGCGCGGCCCGCCGGAATACGGCTGATACGTGTTGTCTTCCGGTCGGTACGAGCGGTAGCGGCTGAAGCAGTATTGCAGGTGGTCGGATGAGAGCTCGGCGCCGTCGGTTTCATCCGATGGGACGGAGCCCTCGATAGACGACGTGTCGCTCGCCTCGACGTAGCTGCCGTCATCGCCGGCGTCGAGATAGGGCGAGATGCAGGGGCGCTGTTGGCCGCTGTAGGATGTGTAGTGGTTGTCGTCCGGTCTGTAGGAGCGGTAGCGGCTTGCGCACCATTCGACATGGGCGACAGGCAGCGTCTGCTGCTCTTCCGCTGCCGGTTGGATAGAGCCGGTCACGGTGGTGTCGGGCGCCGACGCTGCGGCATCGGCGGGTTTCGAGGTGCGATCAGCCGGGACCGCGCGGGCGGGAAGGCGCTCCAGGCGCTGCGAGGCCGGGTTCACCGGGCGCGGATCCCTGGTCCACAATTCGGCGACGCTGGAGACCGGGGCGGCCGGCGACACCGGCTTGGCTATCAGAAGCCAGGTGGCGAAGGCCAGACCGCTGGCGAATACGGCGAGCGTCAGGACGAAGCCGCCGAAGATTGCGAACAAAGCTTTCATGCCGCGCTCCTTCGCCTCCCGGTTAGAAAATGCGGGGCGTGGAATCCGGTTCCAGAAAAGAACCCGGGGAGGGCAGGTGGGTGGCGCTTGAGGGACGGTCTGCGATGCCGGAAGGCCCCTCTCCGTCTCGGCTTCGCCGAGCCACCTCTCCCCGCTCTGCGGGGCGAGGAACCCAAGGTTTTCAAAGGTCGCGGACGGAACCGAGCGGCACTTTGCCGCCGCCGTGGGTCCACGGCATAGTCCGCCCTTCAGTGCAGGCCGAACTCGCGCAGCAGGTCTTCGCGATAGCGTACGAAGCGGCTTTCGCTGCGCTCGCGCGGGCGGGGCAGGTCGATCTCGATCAGCCGCGCCGCGCCGCCTTTCTCCTTGGGCAGGATCAGTACCCTGTCGGCGAGGTAGATCGCTTCCTCGAGGTCATGAGTCACCATCACCATGGTGACGTTCTCCTCGCTCCAGATGCGCGCCAGTTCCTCCTGCATGCCGATCTTGGTCATGGCGTCGAGCGCCCCCAGCGGCTCGTCGAGCAGCAGGATTTCAGGCTGCACGGTCAAGGCGCGGGCGATGCCGACGCGCTGCGCCATGCCACCCGATAGCTGCCTTGGGAAAGCATCGCTGAATTCGGCGAGGCCGACGAGCGCGATATAGAAGCGCGCCCTTTCGTCGGCCTCGGCCTTAGGCACGCCCCGCACCTCGAGGCCGAAGGCGACGTTGCCGAGCACGGTCAGCCAGGGCAGCAGGCGCGGTTCCTGGAAAATCACCGCGCGCTCGGCGCCGACGCCATGCACCGGCTTGCCATCGATGGCGACGCCGCCGCTGTCGGCGGCCTCCAGCCCGGCTAGGATGCGCAGCAGCGTGGTCTTGCCCGATCCGCTGGCGCCGACGATGACCAGGCATTCACCCGAGCAGATGTCGAGGTTGAGCGCTCTCAGCACGGCAAGCGGGCGCCCACCGATGCTGAAGGATTTGGACAGGTCGCGTATGCTGACCTCACCGCCGCTTGTGCTGCTCATCGCGCTTGTCTCCGGCCGTTTCGTCAGTTGGTCTTGGTTTCGCCCGGCCGGTAGAGGATGTCCACCGCCTTCAGTTTGCCTTTGGGCAGGCGGCCGTCGCGCTCGAGCACGCTGACCCAGAAGTCGATATCGCGGTCGGTTGCCTTGGCGCCCTGGCGCAGCCCAAAGCCGGTCCAGTAGCGCGCCAATTCGCCGTTTTCGCCGCGCTTGTCGAGGATGTTCGCGAGCACCTTGCGCGCTTCGTCCGGGTTCTGCAGCGACCAGTCCGAGGCACGGGCGGATTGCTCGACGAAGTTGCGAGCGGCGTCCGGATGCGCGGCGATGAAGTCGCGCCTGAGCACGACGAAGCCGCCGGCTAGCTCGCCGAGCACGTCGGTGTCGTTGAACACGCCACGCACGCCGCCATTGTCGACCAGGGCGCCGGCAAACGTCGCCTGCCAGTAGCCCAGCGCCGCGATGTCGACCTGGCGGGAACGCAAGGTCTGTTCGAGCTGCGGTCCGGGCACCACGACGAGATTGGCGGCGTCGGGCGCCAGGCCGACGCTGTGCAGCGCCTCGCGCACCGTGTAGTCGAGATGGGCGCCGAGCGTGTTGACGGCGATGGTCTTGCCGGCAATGTCGGCGATCGATTTGATCGGGCTGTCGTCGAGCACGTAGAAGACGCTGCGCACCTTATTGTTGATGCCGTTGCTCGGATAGGCGGCGACGAAGTCGTTGCCGCCGGAGATCGAATTGATCACGGCAGCGGTTGCGGCCGAGCCGAGATCGACGCTGCCGGAGGCCAGCGCGAACAGCGATTCCGGGCCGCCGCCGGAATAGCCGACATTCTCCAGTTCGACGCCGAGGCCTTTGAAATAGCCGAGCTCGTCGGCCAGCTCATGCGGAGAGATGCTGCCGCGGCTGGCGAGGTAGCGGAACTTGACTTGTGCCGCTTCAGCAAAGGCGAAGCGGGGCAGGCCGGCGGAGAGAAGACCGGCGGCGAAGGGTGCGCCGGCAAGCAGGGAACGGCGGGTAATTTTCATGATCCGGTCTTCCTTTATTCTGGCCTGGTTTGGGCCTGGTTTGAAGGATGGCAACGAGTGGTCAGTCGACGGCATTGCTCCAGCGGCAGAGCCGCCGCTGCAGGCTGACCAGCGCCTGGTTGGCGATCAGGCCGAGGCCGGCGAGGATGACGATTGCGGCGAACATCAGCGGTATCTGGAAGTTGTACTGCGCGTTCATCACCTGGAAGCCGATGCCCTTGTTGGCGCCGATCATTTCGGAGGCGATCAAAAGCAATAGCGCCGTGGTGGCGCTGAGCCTCAGCCCAACGAAGATCGAGGGCACGGCGCCGGGCAGCACGACGCGGCGGAAAACGGTGATTTGCCCGGCGCCGTAGACGCGGGCCATCTCCAGCAGTTTCGGATCGACTTGCTTGACGCCGCTGATGGTGTTGAGCAGCAGCGGGAACAGCGTCGCCCAGAAAATGACGAATACCTTGGAGGCTTCGCCCAGCCCAAGCAGCAGGATGAACACCGGATAGAGCGCCAGCGCCGAGGTCTGACGGAAAACCTGCAGGATGGGATCGAGCGCGGTTTCGACGGTGCGCACCTGGCCCATGAACAGACCAAGCGGGATCGCGACCAGCACGGCGGCCGCGAAGGCGAGACCGGCGCGCTGCAGGCTGATGGCGATGTCACCGAGCAGAGTGCCGCCGGCCAGCCCCTTCCAAAGTGCCGCGACAATCGTATCGATCGGCGGCAGCACCGCCGTGTTGACCCACCCGGCGCTGCTCGACACCTGCCAGAGTGCGAGGAAAGCGATCAGGACGCCATAGCGCGACAGGAAGCGAATTCCTGTCCGGCGACCGAGACGCAGGAAGTCCGAGCCAAGGCTGGTCTCGCTATCACGCCTGTCGATGACGACCGGCTGTTCGATGTGCTGCAAACTCATCGTCTTGCCTCTTGCGACAGGGAGCTATTCGGCGGCCAGCACGGCCGAGCGGGCGGCGGTCCAGGGATTTTCCGGCCGCTTCAGGCCGAGGTTCGCGCGCAGGGTCTTGCCTTCATAGGCGGTGCGGAACAGGCCACGGCGCTGCAGCTCCGGGATCACCAGCTCGACGAAATCGTCGAGCGCGCCGGGCAACCAGGGCGGCAGGATGTTGAAGCCGTCGGCAGCTTCGTTGCCGAACCACTCCTCCATCTGGTCGGCAACCTGCACGGCGCTGCCGATGACGGTGTAGTGGCCGCGGGCCGTTGCTACCCACTGGTAGAGCTGGCGGATGGTGAAGTTGTGCTCGTCGGCGATCTGGCGGATCAGCGCCTGGCGGCTCTTCATGCCTTCGGTTTCCTTGCTTGGCGGCAGCGGGCCGTCGAGCGGGTAGCCCCTGATGTCGAGCGTCTGGCCGGCCAGTCCATTGAGCAGGGCGACGCCATCCTCAGGCAGGATGAGATCGTTCAGCTGCTGGTATTTGGCGCGCGCTTCCTCTTCGGTGCGGCCGACGAAGGGTGCTACGCCCGGCATGATCAGCACCTGCTCGGGATCGCGGCCGGCGGCAATCACGCGCGCCTTGATGTCGCGGTAGAATTCCTGCGCCGACGCCAGGTTCTGATGGGCGGTGAAGATGACTTCCGCCGAATGGGCGGCGAGCTTGCGGCCGTCTTCCGACTGCCCGGCCTGCACCACCACCGGGTGCCCCTGCACGGGGCGCGGCACGTTGAGCGGGCCCTTGACGCTGAAGTGCTGCCCCTTGTGATCGATGTCGTGGAGCTTGTCCTTGTCGTAGAAGCGGCCCGATTTCTTGTCGCGGATGAAGGCATCGCCCTCCCAGCTGTCCCACAGCGCCTTGACCGTCTCGACATGCTCATGGGCCCGCGCGTAACGGTCGGCATGATTGGGCTGGGCATTGCGATTGAAATTGCGCGCGGTTTCGTCGCCGGCCGAGGTGACGACGTTCCAGCCGGCCCGGCCATTCGACAGCAGGTCGAGCGAGGCGAATTTGCGAGCCAGCGTGTAGGGCTCCTCATAGGTGGTCGAGGCGGTGGCGATGAAGCCGAGATGCGTGGTGAGCGGCGCAAGTGCTGCAAACAGCGTCACCGGCTCGAAGCCGGCGATCTTGGCGTTGCCGCCTTCGCGGGCGCCGAGGCCGACCGTCAGATTGTCGGCGAGGAAATAGGCATCGAACAGGCCGCGCTCGGCGGTCAGGGCAAGCTGCTTGTGGAACTCGAAATTGGTCGCGCCGTCGGCCGGCGCATCGGGATGGCGCCAGGCGGCAATATGCTGTCCGCCGCCGGGCAGGAAAGCGCCCAGTTTGATTTGCCTGGATTTTGTGGATCGGGTCATCGCCGCGTGCTCCTGAATGGGTCGGGAAGGGGGATCTCGGATCAGTGGCGCGTTCAGGCGGCAAGGCCGACGCCGTAGGGCAATCCGGTTACCCGGCATGCCTCGGCGACCGCCTGCCGGGCGCGGGCGTCGATGGCTTCCGACACCAGCACGCCATTGGCAAAATCCTTGTCGGAGGCGTAGATCGCGGTCGGCATGGTGAGTGCCTCGAAGAAGCCGAACAGCGGCCGCAGCTGGTGCTCGACGATCAGCGAGTGACGCTCGCCGCCGCCGGTTGCGGCGAGGATGACCGGCTTGCTCCTCAGCGATGACGGGTCGAGCAGGTCGAAGAAGTGCTTGAAAAGCCCGGTGTAGCTGCCTTTGAAAGTCGGCGAGCCGGCCACCAGGATGTCGGCGCCCAGCAGCCGTTCGACAATGTTGCGCGCCGCCGGGTCCAGATCGCCAATGCGCCTTGCCTGCGGCAGGGACGCGCCGAGATCCTCAATGTCGAAGACGGCCGAGGCCGCGGCAATGCTTTCGGCGGCCTGCCCGACGATGTGGCTGACGAACGCCTTGGTCTTCGACGGCCGGGTCAAATTGCCCGACAGCCCCACCACGAGCTTTTTCGACATTCCTGGCTCCTCTCAAGCGCTCTATTCTAGGCCTAGCGATCTATGTTAAGTCTAGAGAGTTTGTAGAATTAAAAGAGCGAGAAAATTTCAAAAGCAGCGCGGTGAGTGGACAGAGTTTGCGGAACACCGCCCGTAATTGGTTCATTCAACGCGGCGTACCGCGCTGAAACATCCGAAACATCGCCTCAGCGGCGATAGCGCAGCGCATCGACCAGCAAGGCGAAGGCGGCCGAAGGTTGCCGGCGGCTCGGGTAATAGAGATGGTAACCAGGAAAGGGCGGGCACCAGTCGGCCAGCACCCTGACCAGCCGCCCGTCGGCAAGCTGCGTGCGTATCTGGTCCTCGGGCAGGTAGGCGAGCCCGAGGCCGGCCAGCACCGCGTTCATTCGCAGCCCGATATTGTTGAACACCAATTGCCCCTCGACCCGCACCTTGAGCTCGCGGCCGGCTTTCTCGAACTCCCAGGCATAGATGCCGCCATAGGTCGGCAGGCGCAGATTGATGCAAGCGTGATCGGTCAGCTCGAGCGGCGTCTGCGGCCGCTTGCGGCGGGCGAAATAGGACGGCGCGCCGACCACCGCCATGCGCATATCGGGGCCTATGCGGACCGCAATCATGTCCTTGGCGACCTGCTCGCCGAGACGGATGCCTGCATCATAGCGTTCGGCGACGATATCGGTCAGGCCGTAGTCGATGATGATCTCGACCTTTATGTCGGGGTAGGCGGGCAGCAGCTTTGCGAGCGCGGGCCACAGGATCGCGTCAGCCGCATGCTCGCCCGCGGTGATGCGGATGGTGCCGGCGGGCTTGTCGCGCAGCTCGCTGAGCGCGGCGAGCTCCGTCTCGATGCCCTCGAAATGCGGGCCAACGGTCTGAAGCAGGCGCTCGCCGGCCTCCGTTGGCGAGACGCTGCGGGTGGTCCGGGTCAGCAGCCGGACGCCGAGCCGCTCCTCAAGTCCGCGGATTGTGTGGCTGAGAGCCGACTGCGAAACGCCGAGTTTCGCGGCCGCCCTGGTAAAACTTCGCTCCCTCGCGACAGCCAGAAAGGCGAGCAGATCGTTGACGCTACCTTGCCGCATTCATGAATCCATCTCATAGCTTCATGCCAATTATAGCATCTAATTGCATGCCGCTACACTGCCTAGATTCCCGCCATCGGCAATCGCGCGACGGACATTTTCCGTCAGCCCAGCAAAGAAGCCAAGATAATGGAAATCAAGCGTAGCGGCGCGCAGCCGTCCGGCAAGGGGCCGGCCGAATGGTTTACCGGAACGGTCCGTATCGATCCGCTGTTTGCAGCCAACGCTCCGGCGCGTGCGGCCGGCAATGCCGTGACGTTCGAACCGGGTGCGCGCACTGCCTGGCATACGCATCCGCTGGGGCAGGTCCTGATCGTGACTTCGGGCTGCGGTCGCGTCCAGCGCTGGGGCGGCCCGACAGAGGAAATCCGTCCCGGCGACGTGGTCTGGTTCGAACCCGGCGAGAAGCACTGGCATGGTGCCGCGCCTGCCACCGCCATGACGCATATCGCCGTCCAGGAAGCGCTCGACGGCAAGGCCGTCGACTGGATGGAGCATGTCAGCGACGAGCAATATCGAGATCAAGCCAAGGCGGAGCACGTATGACGATGACCGCTCCTTCCATACCCAGCAAGACGGCCGTTCTGACAATCATCCTGGTCAGCTATGTGATGATCGTGCTCGACATTTCGGTCGTCCTCACCGGACTGCCGAAGATCCACCACGACCTCAATTTCACCAGTGCCGAGCTGTCCTGGGTGCAAAGCGCCTATACGCTGACCTTCGGCGGCTTCCTGCTGATCGGCGCCCGCGCCGGCGACATACTCGGCCGCCGCCTCATGCTGATCCTCGGCCTGGCGCTGTTCACGGCGGCATCGCTGGCGATCGGCCTGGCACAGTCGCCGGCATGGATGCTTGCGGCGCGCGCGGTCCAGGGTCTCGGCTCGGCGATCCTCGCGCCCTCGACGCTCGCCCTGCTGCAGACGAACTTCTCCGAGGGCCCTGAACGCACCCGCGCGGTCTCCTATTACAGCGCCGTTGCCGGGGTGGCCGCCAGCGTCGGCCTCGTCCTTGACGGCGTGCTGGCCGACTGGCTTTCCTGGCGCGTCGGTTTCCTCGTCAATCTACCCATCGGCATCGCCATGATTGTCGCCTCATGGCGCTACCTGCCGGAAACGGAGCGGCGATCCGGCCAGTTCGACGTTGCCGGCGCGCTCACCTCGACCATCGGCATGAGCGCGCTTGTCTATGGCCTGGTCCGCTCCGCAAGCGCCGGCTGGAGCGACCCGCTGACGATCGCAGCCCTTGTCGCCGCGGCCGCGCTGCTTGCCCTGTTCATCGTCAACGAGACGCGAGCAAAGCAGCCGATCATGCCGCTGCGTCTTTTCGCCAGCCGGGTGCGGGCCGGCGCGTATGCGGCGCGCGTCCTCTTTCTCGGCGCGATGATCGGCTTCTTTTTCTTCACCACCCAGTTCCTGCAAGGCGTCGTCGGCTACAGCGCCGCGCTCACCGGTCTGGCATTCTTGCCGGCTACCCTGGTGAACTTCGCCGTCGCGATGACGGTGCCGCAGCTGACGAAGCGGTTCGGCAACGGTCGGCTGCTCGCCGGCGGCCTCACCATGTCGCTGATCGGCATGGCCTGGCTGAGCCGCGTCTCGCCCGACACGTCCTATGTGACCGGGGTCGCCCTGCCGATGATGCTGGTCGGGGCAGGGCAGGGGTTTGCATTGAGCCCGCTCACTGCCTCCGGCGTCGCCGGGGTCAGCGCCGAGGATGCGGGCGCAGCCTCCGGCGTCGTCAACGTCGCACATCAATTGGGCAATTCGCTCGGCCTCGGAATCCTGGTCGCAGTGTCGGCCTTCGGCGCCGGTGCGCTCGACGGCAGGAACCTGCTCGTCCATCAGGTCACATCTGCGCTGACTGCCGGCACGGTGATGCTGGCACTGGCACTGGCGATCGCCGCCATGCTGATCGCCCGCCGGACGGTCAAGGCCGGTCCGGAAGCCCAAGTTGCGGAAAGCGCCGCCCTGCCGGGTGCAAGCGCCGCCGTTTTGCCGGCCGCCGTCGGCGGTCGAACTTAGAGGAGAAACCCGATGCAAAAGCGCAAACTCGGAACAGCGATCTGGAAGTCTCGGCGCTCGGCTTGGGCTGCATGGGGCTGAGCTTCGGCTATGGTCCAGCCACCGACAAGACGGACGCGATCACGCTGATCCGCTCGGCCTATGAGCGCGGCGTCACCTTCTTCGACACCGCCGAGGCCTACGGCCCCTACAAGAACGAGGAGCTGCTCGGCGAGGCGCTGGCGCCGTTGCGGGACAAAGTGGTGATCGCCACCAAGTTCGGCTTCGACATCGACCTTGAGACCGGCCAGCGCAGCGGTGGCCTGAACAGCCGGCCGCAGCATATCAAGGCGGTTGCCGAGGCTTCGCTCAAGCGGCTCAGGACCGACCACATCGATCTGTTCTACCAGCACCGCGTCGATCCGAATGTGCCGATCGAGGACGTTGCCGGCACCGTCAAGGAGCTGATCGGCGAAGGCAAGGTCAGGCATTTCGGGATGTCGGAAGCCGGCGCCCAGACGATCCGCCGTGCCCATGCCGTGCAACCGGTCGCAGCACTGCAGAGCGAGCATTCGCTGTGGTGGCGGGAAACGGAAAAGGAGATCCTGCCGACGCTCGAGGAACTCGGCATCGGCTTCGTTCCCTTCAGCCCGCTGGGCAAGGGCTTTCTCACCGGCGCGATCAGCGAGAACACGAGGTTCGACGCAAGCGACTTCCGCAACATCGTGCCGCGCTTTGCGCCCGAGGCGCGCAAGGCGAACCAGGCCCTGGTCGACGTGCTGGGCGAAATCGCGACCGGCAAAAAGGTCACGCCCGCGCAGATCGCGCTGGCCTGGCTGCTGGCGCAGAAGCCATGATAGTGCCGATCCCCGCGACGACAAAGCTGCATCGGCTTGAGGAAAACATCGGCGCCGCCGAGATGGAGCTGACCGCCAATGATCTTGGCGACATCGAAGCTGCCGTCTCGAGAATTGCGGTGCAAGGAGACCGCTACCCAGCCCATCTGCAGGCACGGGTCGGTCGCTGAGCGGCGGCCGAACTGGAGCAATATCTTCAATCAAACGCCACCTCGACAGCCGGTTTCAAATCCTTGAGACGGCATACCGGGTTGCAGTCGCGGAGACGAAAAATGCAAACACGAAAACTTGGCAATAGCGGCCTGGAAATTTCGGCCCTCGGGCTCGGTTGCATGGGCATGACTTCGGTCTATGGTACGCCCCCGCCAAGGGGCGACATGATCTCCCTCATCCGCACGGCCGTGGATCGTGGTGTTACGCTGTTCGACACGGCCGAGGCGTACGGGCCTTTTGCCAGTGAGGAGCTGGTCGGCGAGGCGCTGGCGCCGTTGCGCGACAAAGTGGCGATCGCCACCAAGTTCGGCTTCGACATCGACCTTGAGACCGGCCAGCGCAGCGGTGGCCTGAACAGCCGGCCGGACCATATCAAGGCGGTTGCCGAAGCTTCGCTCAAGCGCCTCAGGACCGACCGCATCGACCTGTTCTACCAGCATCGCGTCGATCCGAATGTGCCGATCGAGGATGTCGCAGGCACGATCAAGGAGCTGGTCGATGGCGGCAAAGTCAGGCATTTCGGAATGTCGGAAGCCGCGGCGCAGACGATCAGGCGCGCTCACGCCGTCCATCCGGTGACCGCGGTGCAGAGCGAATATTCGCTGTGGTACCGCGGCCCGGAGACGGAGATCCTGCCGACGCTGGAGGAACTCGGCATCGGCTTCGTTCCCTTCAGTCCGCTGGGCGCAGGCTTCCTGACAGGGAAGATGGATGAGAACACCAGGTTCGACAGCTCCGATTTCCGCGCCGCCGTTCCACGCTTTGCGCCAGAGGCGCTCAAGGCCAACGTCGCGCTGGTCGACCTGCTGCGCAAGGTCGCCGAACTGAAGGGCGCCACGCCCGCTCAGATCGCTCTCGCCTGGCTGCTTGCCCAAAAACCCTGGATCGTGCCGATCCCCGGCACCACGAAGCTGCATCGGCTGGAGGAAAACCTCGGGGCTGTCGCGATCGATCTGAGCCGGGAAGAGCTCGACGACATTGACCAAGCCGCCTCCCAGATCACGCTGAAGGGCGCTCGCTTGCCGCAAGCGGTATTGGACATGACAGGCCGGTAGAGATCCCGAACCGGCCTTGCCGGTTTGGAAAAGATCGCGATCAAACAAGAAGATAGCGGCGCGGGCGCAAGCGGAGATCCAACCGATGGCCAAGTTCCTCAGGGGGCGTATCGTCTCGCTGAACAGCCTGTCCGACCTGACTGTCAGGCTGGCGAAGTCTCCAGGGCTCATCGCCTGCTGCAGCCTTGGAGTGGCCCCGACATGAAGCGCCGGAAGTTCCTCAGCTCCTCCGGGCTTGTGGCAGGCGGACTTTTGCTGATGCCGACAAATATCCTGGCTCAGCCGGCAGGCTCTCCCGGACGAAAGGTCCTGATCGTCTACTATTCGCGCACCGGCCACACCAGAACCGTCGCCCGCCAAATCCATAGTCTGATTGGCGGTGACCTGGTGGAGATCCAGACAGTGGAACCCTATCCGGATGACTATGACGCGCTCGTCGCGCAAAATGTCAGGGAACAGCGGTCCGGTTACCTGCCGCCGCTGCGGACGAAGATCGACGTCAGCAATCATGACGTCGTCCTTGTCGGCTCACCGCTGTGGAACGTCAGGCTGACGCCGCCTGTGCGCAGCTTCCTGGCCAGTCATGACCTGTCGGGCAAGATCATTGCGCCGTTCGTCACCTATATCGTCAGCGGCCTCGGGCGCACCCGGCGCGACGTCGAGGAACTATGTCCCGATACCACAATCCTCGACGGCCTCGCGGTCCTCGGAGAGGATGCGGGCGAGGCACAGGCCAAGGTGCTGGAGTGGCTCCGCGGCATGCAGTGAGTCAGGCCAATTTGATTCAAATCCGGCTGTGGATATTTGCTTTTGGGTAAATCGAGGCGGTCATCTTGCCGGCCGGCGGGCAACAGGGAGAAGCCTATGACAAGCGACTTTGCCGCCGCACACCTCCACCTTGAACGAGCCTGCCATTATTTGAGCGGTGACGACGAGACGAGCCGCACGGCTCGTGCGGCTCTGGATCTCCTGATCGATGCAATTGTCGCAGCGCAATACAAGCGGCCACGCGGAGACGTTGTGGAATTTCCCAGATCGGCAAAGCTGGGACAGTCCGCAAGCGGTAAGGGGTAATCCAACTGGCGGACAGGGCTCCTTTGTTCCGCCGGATCACATGAACCAGGTTGCCACCAGGCCGATCGTCGCCGAGAAGATAGCGGCGGTCGTTGCCCAACCGAGTATGTTGGTGCTCCGGCTGTTCACCTGATCGCCCATGATCCTGCGGCTGTTCGTCATCAGCATGATGAGCAGCAGCAAGGGCGGCGTCGAGAAGCCTTGAACGATGCCGGACCAGACCAGCGCCTTCATCGGATTGAAGCCGAGAAAGTTAAGGCCGGCGGCGATCGCCGTAAAAAAGCCGATGGCGAGATAAAATTTGGGCGCCTCTCGAGCCCGGGCGTGCAGGCTGTTTTTCCAGCCGACGGCTTGTGCAACATCATAGGCGGCGCCGGTGGTCATGACAGGAACCGCAAGGAAGCCCACACCGATCACGCCTGCGGCGAACAGGATGCTTGCGGCCTGGCCGGCGAGCGGGCGCAGCGCCTCCGCGGCCTGTGCGGCCGTGTCGATATCGTGGTGGCCCACCTCGTAGAGCGTAGCGCCTGTCGACAGGATGATGAAGTACATGACGAGATTTGAAAACATCATGCCGATGAGGATGTCCCGGCGAGAGCGCCGGAGTTCACCCTCGGTGGCGCCCTGCCTTTGCCTGAGCGTCGTTCGCCCTCGGGTAATCTCCTCCTCGACCTCCTCATTGGACTGCCACGTATAGAGATAGGCGGACAGCGTCGTGCCGATGATGGCGACCAGGATCGACAGGAACTCGCGGTTGAATTCGATTCTGGGAAGCAGCGTTCCGCGCAGCACCGCCGCGGCGTCCGGCTTGGCCAGAATGGCGGCACCGACATAAGCGAGCAGCGCCAGCGCCAGCCACCGAAAAATGTTGCGGATCAAAGTGTAAGAGCCGAACACCTGGAGGGCGAAGATGAGGGCGGCGACGAACAGCACGATCAGCGGAATGGGAAGCGGCACGAATATGTTGATCGCCGCGGCCATTCCGCCGAGATCCGCCGCCGCCTCGATGGTGTTTCCGATGAGCACACCCAAAAGCACCGACCAAAGCAGCCACCGCGGGTAGAAGTCCTTGATGACGTGGAACAATCCGCGCCCGGATACCTGGCCAAGCTTCGACGACAGGTAGACGACCGCGTACATCATCGGCAAGGTCACCGGAGCCGTCCAAAGTAGGTCGGGTCCGAAGCGGGCACCGGCGCTGGCGTAGGTGCCTATCGCAGAACAATCGTCGTCGGCCGCCCCTGTTATCAGGCCGAGGCCGAGCGTTCGTCCTATGCCGCCTTTTCTCTCCTCCGGTGGGGTGGAACGATCGGAACCGGCCTGCCTCATTGCGATCGGACCGGATTGCGAATGAAGGGCGCGGCCTGCCATGCAACAATGGTAGGGATCGATCGCGGCGCTGATCTCATTTTTGCTTCCTTCAGCAACCTTGCCAAACCCGGTGCGCCATGACTTGTTCCGTGGCGCGACGGAGCAGGGGTCTTGCCCCGGTCTTGGCCTAGTCTTCCACCCTTGGGGCAAGCCTGAAAGTTCGGGTTGACCGCTTCCGAACGCGAAGCGACTATCCGTACGAGACGACTGTCGTAGGAGGAAATGCAATGGACGAGCCTGATCGGTGGCGCCACATGTCGAGCGCGCCAAGGGACGGCAGCAGAATCCTTGTCACGGTCCGGCCGTCCGAACAGGGGCCGGCCGAAGTCGACATGGCTTACTGGGCCCGCGCCGATCAGTTCGGCAGCGAAGGCTGGCGCGCTTCCGATTCTTCCCCGGGGCGCATCGTCGAATATGCCGAGCCGGAACTGAAGTGCTGGATGCCGTTGCCGTCGGCCAATCTCAGCAAGGGTTCAATGCCGAGTCCCTGGGAGGGGGAAGATGTGCCTTTGGTGGATGGCTCGGGAATATAGGCTGGCGGGACAGCGCGCCCTCTGTCCGGCAGGACAGAGAGGGGCGTGAGGGAACGCCAACGCGCGGTGACGCCCACTTCGTCAGAACAGGAATGAAGCCGTGGCGGGGTTCGGCCCGGTGCGGCCATCGGGCGAATCCATATCTCGAATAAGCTCGAGGTCCTTCGCTTCCAACTCGAAATCGAAGACATCGAAATTAGCGGCGATCCGGTCCTGGTGGATCGACTTTGGTATGACGATCAGCCCTTCCTGAAGATGCCACCTGACGATCGTCTGCGCCACCGACTTGCCGTGTTTCCTGGCGATGCTTTCAAGCGTCGGGTCGCTCAACAGCCGGCCGCTGCCCAGCGGGCTCCAGCTTTCGATACCAATGTTGTGCCTGTCGTGAAATTCGCGTTTGTCACGCTGCTGGAAGCGGGGGTGGAGCTCGATCTGATTGACGGTGGGGGTGACGCCGGTCTCGCCGATGATCCGTTCGAGATGGTCCTGGTTGAAGTTCGAAACGCCGATCGACTTGATCCGGCCTGATTGCCTGAGTTCGATCAGCGTCTTCCAGGCCTCGACGTATCTGTCCTGGCTGGGCACCGGCCAGTGGATCAGGAACAGGTCGATCTGTTCGATGCCGAGCTTGCTCATCGTCTCGTCGAAGGCGCGCAAGGCGGCGTCGCGCTGATGCGCGCCGTTGCGCAGTTTCGAGGTGATGAACAACTCGCTTCTCGGCACGCCGGCCGAGCGGATTGCCTGCCCGACACCCTCCTCGTTCTGATAGCCTTCGGCGGTGTCGATCAGCCTGTAGCCGGCCTCGATTCCCCAGCTGACCACCTTGGCCGTGATGGCCGGATCGACCTGCCAAACGCCAAGGCCGATTTGCGGAATGGCGGAGCCGTCGTTCAATCTGATCTGTTCAGGTCTATTCAGGGTAATCTGTTCAGGCATGTTCAGGTCCTTCTGCATCATCCGCCCAGCGCACGCTCTATCTAGTCTGGACGGCCGCCAAAGCGAGTCAATATCAGGAGAATGTGAGGAGACGCACGTGAAGCGCTGATCTCGATCTCCGCAGGAGCCGACCGCGCTCCGACTTTCGACCCACGGAACCCCTAGGGGTTCACAGGAGCCCCCATTGTCGCGGATTGTGTGGTATTCTGTCGACTATCCGGGGAGGCGACCGCGTTGACCAAAAGCTTGGAAGCCGAAGGGGCAAGAGACTGGTCGCCTCTGCTGGTCGCGGCAGAAAAAGGCGATGCGGAGGCCGTTCGATCAGAACTGGCGGCTGGCGCCGATATCAATCAGTCGGACGACGGCGGCTGGTCTGCACTTCACCTTTCAGCCCTCAATGCCCGCACAGCGGCAGTCGAGGCGTTGATCGAACACCCGGAAATCGATGTGAATTCCAGAAATAAATGGAAGAGCACGCCCTTGAGCCTTGCTTCGGCCAAGGGCCATTACGCGTGTATCTTAGCCCTCGTGAGACATCCCCAAATAGAGATCAACGCGCGAGCCGACTACTATGGCAGAACGGCTCTTATCGAGGCTGCGAAGAACGGGCATCTGGAAGTCGTCAAGTTGCTCGTGGAGAATGGTGCGGACGCAAATCTGACCGACAAGACAGGAAGAAACAACGCGCTCATTGAGGCTATCAAGGGGCGGCACTACGCGATCGCGGAATACCTGCTGGATTCTGGGAAAGTGAGTTTTCTCAACAAGGAGATGAGGCTAAACGCCCTGATCTGGGCTGCCGGCTGCCACAACCCTCAGCTTATCGAAAAGCTGGAAGCCGCGATCCACACTTTCTTCCAGGGCAAGTAAGAGCCTCGCCTCCACTGTACTGGGCGCGTCCGTATCTCCTGTCACGTCGACGTCCTCGATCGCGCAAACGGCCCCGCAGCACTCCACATAAATTATTCAACCAAACGGTTGACTATCGGAAAGCACGCATCTATATTCAACCATATGGTTGAATTAGAGACACCTCAGATGGACGCGGTTTTTCACGCCCTTGGCGATGCCACCCGCCGGCACATGCTTCGCGATCTCGCCGATGGCGAGAAAACGGTAAGCCAGCTGGCGGAACCCTTCGCGATGTCGCTCGCGGCTGCCTCCAAGCACATCAAGGCGCTGGAGAATGCAGGGCTTATTCGTCGAGAGGTGCGGGGCCGCACACATCTGTGCCGTCTCGACCCCGGACCGCTGGCCAGCGCCCATCAGTGGCTCAGCTTCTACGAGCGCTTCTGGACCGGCCGTCTCGATGTTCTCGAACGCCTTCTTCGCGAAGAGGACGCACGCAAAGCCCAGGATGAGCCCAGGAAATCGCCCAACCCGAAAGAAGGAGACGAGCAATGAACCAGATGAGAACCATCGGCGCCTATGGCGAGCTGAGCGAGCCCGCCACGTTCACCATCCAGCGCCTGTTGCCCGGCCCAATCGAGCGCATCTGGGCCTATCTCACCGAGAGTGACCTGCGCCGGCAATGGATGGCCGCGGGCCAGATGGAAATGAAGGCCGGCAGCTCGTTCGAGTTCGTCTGGCGTAACGATGAGCTGACCGACCCGCCTGGCCAGCGCCCTGCGGGCTTCCCCGAGGAGCATCGGATGGAGAGCCGGATTACCGAACTCGATCCGCCACGCAAGCTTTCCATCACCTGGGGAAACACCGGCGGCGTCTCCTTCTTGCTGGAGGCGAAGGATGACGATGTGCTGCTCACCGTTGTCCATCGCCGGCTGCCGGAACGTGCAATCCAGCTCAACATCACCGCCGGCTGGCACATGCACCTCGACCTGCTGGCCGCCCGCCTGGCGGGCAAGACACCGACCTCGTTCTGGGACGGCTGGAACCGCCTGCGGGAAGAATACGACCGCCGCCTGCCGGCCTGATGTAACTCGCGGCGGCCATCCCTGAGGGCCGTCAGCCACACGAAGCAACGATGAACCGATGAAACGTGCTTGCATCCCGCAAGCCTGATGGAGGAAGTCATGCGTAAATTAATCACTGGAATGAAAATTTCCGTCGACGGCAAGATGGAGGGACCCGAGGGTTACGCCGATTGGGTCGAGGCGTGGTCCGAGGAATACGGCCTGACGCCGCAAATCGACGCCTGCCTGCTTGGCAGCGTCATGTATGCCGGCTACGAGCGCTACTGGAGCGCCATCCAGAACGAGCCCGACAAGCCGCTGCCGATGACCGGCAAATTACCGAAGCCGGCCGAGCTCGAATGGGCCCGCTTTGCCGCGCAGACGCCGCATTATGTGCTGTCGAACACAATGACTTCGGCGGCCTGGCCAAAGACGCGCTTCGTGCGGAATTTCGAGGATATCACTGCACTGAAACAGCAGCCCGGCAAGGACATCTACCTTATGGGCGGCGCCCGAATTACCGCAAGCCTTATCGATGCCGGGCTGGTGGATGAACTCAGGCTGATCGTCTATCCGCTGCTCGCCGGTGAAGGAAAGGCCCTGTTTGGGACCGCGAAAAGTCGTCATGGGCTCGACCTGCGCAAGGTCGAGCAGCTGTCGGACGACCGCGTCGGGCTGGTCTACGGGATCGGCTAGCGCCAACGTCAGGCAACGACACCGCGGCAGGCCCAGGCGACATTGGCAAAGGACCTCGGGCCGTCGGGCCGGCCGGCCTCATAGGCGTCGCGCATGGCGGCGTCGGTGCGCGCCCGCTCTGCCGGGTCGAGCGTGGCCACATACTTGCCGAGCGGCCCTTCGCCGGCGGCAATCGGCGCCCAGTAATCGTCGAAGTTTTGATAGTCCATGCGGATCATCAGCTCAGTCTCCGTAACGTCGCGGAGACCCTGGTCGACAAAGGTCCGTTTCATTTCGCCCGGCTGCATCATCGGCTGCGTGCAATAGCGGGCACGCAGCTGGCGTCCGCCTTCACTGAGCACGGCCACCGTATCGATCATCATGCGCATCCCCGGCATGCCGCCGAGATGGTCCCATACCGTCGCCGCGACGACGCCGCCCGGCCGCACGACGCGGCGCATCTCGGCGACTGCCTTGCCGGCTTCGGGCACGAAATGGAGCACGAGCAGGGCTAGCCCGCTTCTCTCACCGCGCCCAGGCTCGAGCCGCATCTTGACTGGCGCGGGTCGGCGCTGCTCATCCCCGTTTTGAGGACGAGCGCAGCCAGCGCCGC
>NZ_JAMYQT010000074.1:0-19307 GCF_040320985.1 Mesorhizobium sp. M0571 | reverse complement strand
CCTCGCTTCCGCAGAAGCCTGGATATACGTCGCTCACATTCGCCTGCTCACCCGCAGGCTCGCAAGAAGTTGATATCAAAACACTCTTTTTGATTCAGGCTCTAAGGCCGCCAAGTTTTCTGGGTTAGCAGGCGCGCACTGTGGCAGCTTGGCTTGTACGGCGAGGCCATGGTTGAATGAGGCGAAACAAATCCAGCCCCGCGGTCAATCCCGAGGCTTCCCACAATGGCGAAGAGAACATCTTCACTCGTTCCTTTTGAGCACAAGACCTTCCGTTCGCTATGGTCGGCTGCACTCATTTCGAACCTTGGCACCCTAGTGGAAGGTGCGGCGGCAGCTTGGCTGATGACGAGCATCGCAGCAGTAATTTTTGATCGCCCATTCGTGCTGTGTACCAGCCCTGTGTCTTGCGCAAGTGGTCACGAACGGCTGCCGGAGCCTCGAAGACGCCCTAAAAACACATGCTGCGATTTTTGAACACGCTTGACGTGTTAGATTAATTCATCCAATGCGTGTGTTGAACACGCGAGGTGAGTTATGAACATGAAAGAGCTTAGGGTTCGACTGGGCATGACTCAAAAAGATTTGGCAGAGCAGATGGCAACGACGCAACAGACTGTGGCCCGGTGGGAAACAGGCAAAACGCAGTTGAACGTCGAGCAGATCAAGGACCTTTGTCTCACGTTGAAATGCACGGTCGAGGAGCTGCTGGGCTGGAAGATTGATGTCGAGGAGTGGCGCACGAGCCCGTTTGCAATTGCCGATGCCGAAACGCGATACGGCACGCTCAGAATCAAGACGACTGTTGGCAGCCGCCAATATCCTATCGATGAAAAGGCGCGTGAATCGATTTTACGTCAGTTGAAGGAACTTCATAATCTGCGTAGAAATAACACAAGCAGGCCATGGCTGTATTGTTGGAGCCTTGACAACAAAATACTCTTGATAAATCCGCAATATGTCCGCACCATTGAGCTTATCGGTGACGATGTAGAGGAGATGCCAGAGTATTATCATCCAGAAATCTATCGGGCTTTGGATGACTGGGATAAGGGTGAGGTTTCAGGAAAGCTGAAGAAAGAATGCGATGCCATCATCGCAGAGATGGGTGATCAGGAAGCCGTGCGCATGGCCTCCTATGTTCGCGTCACATATGACGACGGAGAAGATGAGTGGAACTTCTTGGATGAAGAAACCGCTACGACTTTCTTCGGATTGGAAGCTGCGACCTTTGACGTTCCCCAGTGTAGTTTCGCCGAAGTGGAGGAAGAAGGTTACCACCGAGCGCGATACGCCAACCTTGATCGCGTCGCGGTGATGGAGGTTCCAAGCGACCGTTATCACAGATTGACCGCGCCCGAGGAAGCTTAGAACCATCCACGAAGGGCGCATGTTACATCTCGACCTTGCGTGGTGCGTTTTCAGTACGAGATGACGTTAAGCGTAGGTAGTGGCAGGTAAGAGTGCTCGACCAGAAGCTCAACTGCCTCCTCAATATCGCTGCCGATGTGCCGCAGGACACGTCCACGGGAGCGTGGATAGGCGTGAAGTTCCTGCACTCCACGGTCCGCTCTCCCATCGCCGGTGTGTGCCCGACGCCATCTTGTGGACGAGCTTGGCCGCCTGCACCCGGTTGTATTCCGGCTTGCGGTCCGCCTGGGCGGTCCGCCGCGATGGCTATCTCCATGTCAATCGGCGCCGAACTTTGACTGCCCGCTGCTTTTGATGAATTTGGCGAGGTCCCGCGCATAATCACTCTTGGTCTTCTCCTTGAGGCCCTGTGTCGCGAACTTGTGGTCCAGCAGGGCAAACAGGTCCAAGTCCCCTTCCGCCTGTGGCGCTGGCTTGCCCTCACCGCCCTCGGCTTCCCAATTGGGGACCGCTTCTGCGCGCTGCACCGTGGCGATTGTCCGCCCAAGACGCATCACAAGATCGAACGCCAAACCGTGCGCGTGCACGACGATTTGCCGCTCAGGCCTCATTTGGACAGGACTTGAGCTGGCCCGGTGGTTTGAGCCGGGTTACCTTGAGCCGGTGGGCTGCGAACAAGCAGTTCGAGACATTGGCGTCGATCACTTCGCAACACGCCGCTGCGCCTGGCCTCGGTGTGCTCCCCCGAAATCGTTGTGTCATATCACCGAGGGCATCACGGCCAACAGCTTCCACATGGGCAACAGCCTCGCCATTGAGCCGAATATGGTCGCGAGCGACGAAGCGGTCGGAACCTCGGAGCCGAAGTTCGACGCCGAGGTGGTTCGCATGATGCGCTAAGCAGCACCATGGCGCTTGCCGGTATGTTTGCTGCCGGCAGCCGACGAACTCCTATCCTCCTGGACAAGGGCGCCGTGCGTCATTGCTTTGATTTACCGGCCGCTCAAGGCTTCCACAGTTTTCGCTTTCGAGGCGACCTTTGGAACATGCCAACGGAATTTAATATAACGACATAAACATTTCTTTATGCGGCGTTGACAAAGAAGCGAACTGCTGTAATTGTCTCCCGCGTCGTGGTTCTCCGTACGGCGCTGCCGCAGCGGAGCTAAGAGGGAAGCCGGTGCGATGCCGGCGCTGCCCCCGCAACTGTTAGCGGCGAGCCAACCCCACTCATGTCACTGAGGCGAATAGCCTTGGGAAGACGGGTAGAGGCTATGACCCCGCGAGCCAGGAGACCTGCCACGGCGAATTACGTCCACGGGCGGGGTGTCTCGGTGGCCGCTGCAGCCTGGCGTTCGTGCCGGCCTGCTAGCGCCTTCCTTGTCACCGACGCCCCAACCATCGGGGTCTGGCATGACTGTCTCTCAGCAAATTCCTGTAGCAACGCTCGGCGTGCCCCGCTTCGGTCGTCGGCGAGAACTGAAATTCGCGCTTGAAAGCTACTGGTCCGGAAAATCGTCCGCTGCCGACCTTCTCACGACCGCGAAGGCGCTCCGTGCCGCTAGCTGGGAGGAGCAGCACGATCGCGGCGTGTCGAAAATCCCGTCGAACGACTTCTCGCTCTACGACCATGTGCTCGACACCGCAGCCATGGTCGGCGCCGTTCCATCCCGTTACGGCTGGAATAGCGGCGAGGTTCCACTTGACATCTACTTCGCAATGGCGCGGGGCAACCAGGGTCAGACGGAGGATTGTCGACACGCTGGTCACCAGCAGGCGGCTCATCGGTCTGATGTAACCGCGATGGAAATGACCAAGTGGTTTGACACCAACTATCACTACATTGTGCCGGAACTCAACGATGATCAGACGTTCGCCCTCTCGTCGACGAAACCGGTCGATTACTTCATCGAGGCTAAAGCTCTCGGCGTTCACACACGCCCAGTCATCCTTGGACCGATCACCTTCCTCAAGCTGGCGAAATCGCCTGCCGAAGGATTCGATCCCATCGCGCTCCTGCCGCGGCTGCTGCCCGTCTACGAGCAACTCCTGCAGAGGCTGAAGCTGTCTGGAGCCGACTGGGTGCAGATCGATGAGCCAGCGCTTGTCCTCGATCTGAACCCGAACGAACGAGCTGCGTTCGAATTCGCCTATGGCCAGCTGTCGAAAGCCGCGCCCGAGCTGAAGATCATGCTGGCTACCTATTTCGGGCCGCTGGGAGACAATCTCGAAACCGCGGTTTCTCTGCCCCTGGCCGGGCTGCATATTGATCTCGTGCGCGCTCCCGAGCAACTGGAAACCGTGGGTCGGCTCGCACCGAAGGATCTGGTGCTCTCGCTTGGCTTGATCGATGGCCGCAACGTCTGGCGTGCGAACCTGCCCGCCATTCTCGACCGCATCAAACCGATCGTCGCCGGCTGGCCCTTGGACCGCGTCGAGATCGCGCCTTCTTGCTCGATGCTGCACGTGCCGATCGACCTGCGCATGGAGACCGAACTCGACGCGGACATCAGGTCGTGGCTCGCCTTCGCGGCCCAGAAGACCGACGAGTTGGTGTTGCTGGCCCGGGCCCTGACTCAAGGCAGGGATGCGGTGGCAGGCGCGTTGAAAGCGTCTGCCGAGGCTGCCGCCACTCGCGTGACATCCACGAAGATCCATGACCCGCTTGTTGAGGGACGGATCGCCAGCATTGACGACAGCATGAAGCGACGAGAGAGCGCTTTTGCCGAGCGCTCCAGAGTCCAGGCCGGCACGCTCGGGCTGCCGCCGTTCCCGACGACGACCATCGGGTCCTTCCCGCAGACGCCGCAGGTACGCAGGGCGCGGGCCGCTCATGCGAAGGGCCAGCTGAGCTATGTCGACTACGAGACCTTCCTGAAGAAGGAGATCGAAGCTGCAATTCGCTGGCAGGAAGAGATCGGGCTGGACGTGCTGGTGCACGGTGAGTTCGAACGAAACGACATGGTACAGTATTTCGGCGAGCAACTGTCCGGCTTCGCCTTCACCCAGCATGCCTGGGTGCAGAGCTATGGGTCGCGTTACGTGCGCCCCCCCATCATCTTCGGCGACGTATCGAGGCGCAATCCGATGACGCTGCGCTGGTGGCAATTCGCCCAGTCGCTTACGGAAAACCCTGTGAAGGGAATGCTCACAGGCCCAGTGACCATTCTCAACTGGTCTTTTGTTCGCGACGACGTACCGCGCTCCGAAGCATGCCGCCAGATCGCGCTCGCCATCCGCGACGAAGTGACGGATCTCGAATGGTCCGGCGCAAGGATGATCCAGATCGATGAGGCCGCGTTTCGCGAAGGATTGCCACTGCGCCAGTCTGATTGGAACGACTATCTCGACTGGGCTGTCGAATGCTTCCGGATCGCTTCAACGGGTGTAAAGGACGCGACTCAAATCCATACCCACATGTGCTATTCGGAGTTCAACGAGATCATCGACGCGATCGCTGAAATGGATGCGGATGTCATTTCGATTGAGACGTCGCGCTCGAAAATGGAACTGCTGGACGCCTTCACGAGCTCCAAATATCCGAACGAAATCGGGCCCGGAGTCTACGACATTCACTCACCACGTGTCCCGGAAGTCGGGGAGATTTCGGATCTCGTCATGCTTGCCCGCGAGCGACTGTCGGATTCCCAACTGTGGGTAAACCCGGACTGTGGCCTCAAAACACGCAAATGGGAGGAGGTCCGCCCTGCCCTCATGAACATGGTCGATGCAGCACGTGCGCTCCGGTAGAAAGTGGAGGCCGGAGGGTTTCCTGGTTGCTCACCATGTGGTGAGTGACCGGCTGCCGCATGTCGGCCGTGAATGTGCCAAAACGCGATCACATCCTTTGAAATAAGTCACTCGAGCGAGAATGTGCACTTTCCTTCGGCACGTGTATTAATCGCGCAGGAGTAAAGGGTACCGTTTTCTCCCTGTAACGTGTCGAGTTCGAAGGGGATGTGATTGGCGTCGAGACCGCTCCAGCCATGGTTATCAGCACGCCAAGTGCGTTGTTCGATCAGTTCGTAAAGGACTTCTCGGCTCGGTTCATCGAAATGCGCGGGTACATACATGACAGGTTCCTTCACTGGCCGCCGGGTTCGCTGTTCACCGGTTGACATCCGATGGCAAGCGTTCCAACGCGGCGGCGATCTGGCGCTTCGCTGCTGAGGGCAGAGGCAGGATGGGACGCGGGGGGTCGGTACGGCAAATGTCGAGCAATTCGGCAAGTGCATAGACGACGCGAAGGCTCGAGAACTCCTTGAAGAGGCTCCAGAGCGGCGCAAGCGTGGCATCGATCCGTCGCGCTTCGGCCGCATCGCCCTGTTGCGCCGCCGTGACGATCTTCACGCAGACCTCGGGCAGGATGCCGGCGAGGACGCTGTACCATGTGTTGGCGCCGGCGATCATGGCCTCTGCGGCGTTCCAGTCGCCGCTGTAGCCGATCGAGAACCCTTCCGGCATAGTGCGCCTCTGGTCGGCCAGATGGCTCTTGATCGCATCGCCCTTGTCTGTCGGATTCTTGATAGCGACGATCCCCCGCACCTTTGCCAGGCGGCTGACGAGTGCTGGGGTGAAACGGAAATGCGTCGTTCCTGGATTGTCGTAGATGACGATCGGAAGGCCACTTTCGCGCGCCACCGTGGAGAAATGTTCGAACACCTCGTCATCAGTGAGCGGGGTGTAGGAGGCGGCGGCAAGCAAACCCGCAGCAGCTCCAAGGGCCTGGGCGTCTTGCGCGAGCCCCACGGCTTCATCGGTGCGCAGCGCGCCCACACCCACCACGACCGGCATTCGCCCGGCGATTTCGTCCAAGGTCTCGGCGAGCGCCCGCCGCCGTTCCTCGCGCGACAGATACATATAGGTGCCGGTGCTGCCGAGAAGACCGATGGAGTCGACCTGAGCGGCGCCAAGCCGAGCAATCAGCCTGCGCAGAGCAACGGTATCGACGCGGCCGTCACGATCGGCGGGCGTGATGGGAAACGCGGAAAGACCGCTCAGGAATGCCATGGCAAGGCTCCAGGTTTGTGCGTCAGCGCAGGACTGGCCGGACGACAGGTCATCACAAGGCGTCCAGAGCCCGCCGCAGGTCCGCGACTAGGTCGTCGGCGTCTTCAAGACCCACCGAGAGACGCATGAGGTCCTCGCCCACTCCATCGGCCAGATGCGCATCCTTGCGGATCGGCTGCCGGGCACGGGTGAGGCTTGCTGGGTGATAGATGAGGCTGTCGGCATCGCCGAGGCTGACGGCGCGAGTGATCAGGTTGAGCCGGTCCATCATCCGGCGCGCTCCTTCGTATCCAGCGTGGAGGCCAAAGGCCAACATGCCCGATCCGTTGGACATCTGTTTTCGCGCCGTCACCTGATCAGGGTGCGAGTCGAGGAAGGGATAACTCACAAATGCCACCGCCGGGTGCGCTTCGAGCGCCCGAGCCACCGCAAGGGCCGTGGCGCTGTGCCGTTCCATGCGCAGCGTCAACGTCTTCAGACCGCGCAGGATCAGGAAAGCTGACATGGGCGAGAGCGCTGCGCCGGTGATGTAGCGCAGGCCCGTTTCGTGCAGCGTGCGGAGCGTTTGCGCGTCGCCGAGAATCGCCCCGCCAAGGGCATCGCCGTGCCCATTGATGTATTTGGTCAGCGAGTGGAGCACGAGGTCGGCCCCATGTTCGAGCGGCCGCTGGAGCGCGGGGGAGGCGAAGGTGCTGTCGACTGCAACCTTTACACCGCGCGCGTGGGCGCGCTCGGCAATGGCAGCGATGTCTAGGATGCGGCTCAGCGGATTCACCGGCGTCTCGAAGAAAACAAGCCGGGTCCGCTCGGTGATCGCGGCATCGAGATTGTGAGGATCGGACAGGTCGACCGCGACGACCTTGATGCCGAAGCGGGGGACCGCCTGTTCGACCATGGCAAGCGTGTTCGCATAAAGCGTCCTGTGGACGATGAGTTCATCGCCTTGGGACAGGAGCGACAGGATCAGCGTCCCGAAAGCCGCCATCCCCGAGGCAACGACCAGACCTGCCTCGGCTCCTTCCAGATTGGCGAGCCGTTGCTCGAGGATCTCCGTCGTCGGATTGTATTCGCGCGCATAGAGCCTTCCGCCAAGCGCGGCGGCGGCCTCGTTCGCTGCCACGCTTTCGAATCCATAGGTCGAGGTCAAGAAGACTGGCGGCTGAACGGCATTGGAAAAGCCGGCGGGATCGTAGCCATGATGGATCGCCCGAGTGGCGAATCCGGGACCGGTGTCGTGGAGCGACCGCGTGAGAGCATCGTTTTCGGATTGATAGGAACGGGTCATTCGGCCTCTAGATCTTTCTTGGGTTTCCGAAAGATTGACGGCAAACTGGCCAATGTGAAATATCCAGTTAGCAATGAATGAAATGGTCCAGTCTTCAAGTGCCGGTTCTGCAGGTCGCTCGCACGCGATGGGTGCACGCCAGATCTACGAGGCTCTTCGCGAGCAAATCCTCGGCGGCGTCTATGAAACCGGTAGTCAGCTGCCGTCCTCCCGCGGCCTGGCAAATGACCTTGGGGTTTCGCGAACGACGGTGACGGTCGCCTATGACCAACTGACCGCGGAAGGTTTCATCGAAGTCCGTCAAGGCGCACGACCTCGCGTTGCATCCTCGCTGATCGGTCCTGAGACGAGCCGCACCGTCGCGAAACGAGTCGGCCCGGTTCATCTGTCCGCCTATGGCGAACGACTGCGCGTTACGCCGCCCTGGCCGGATTATCTGCCGACTGGACTGAAGGTCGATTTCCGCTATGGCGACCTGGCGCCGTCGGATTTCCCCGCATTGGTCTGGAAACGTGCGATGAACGAGGCGATGGGGCAGCGCCCGTTGCGTCTTGCCTATGACGACCCTCGCGGCTCGCGCCGGCTGCGCCAGGCGCTCCAGGGCTATCTCTGGCGCGCCCGAACCCTGAGCTGCGACCTCGAGCAGATCATCATCATCAACGGTTCGCAGCAGGGCCTCGATCTGTGCGCTCGCCTGCTTCTCGATCCCGCCGACCGCTTCGTCATCGAGGACCCGTGCTACAGGATGGCGCGTCAGGTCTTTGCCAGTACGGGTGCCTTGCCCATCCCCGTCACCGTCGACGAGGACGGGATCAAGACGGAGTTGCTGGCGGGGATCGGGGCGCGACTGGCCTATGTCACGCCATCGCATCAGTTTCTGCTGGGCGGCGTCATGCCGATCGCGCGCCGCCATCAGCTTCTGGAATGGGCGCGGCACAACAACGCCTATGTGATCGAGGACGACTACGACAGCGAATATCGCTACGACATCAATCCGGTCCCTCCGCTGCACAGTCTCGAGGACCACGGGGCTGTCATCTACCTCGGCACGATCTCCAAAACGCTCTCGCCGATGCTGCGTATCGGCTATCTCGTCGTCCCGCCGGAATTGCAGGAGGTCTTCGCAACCGCCAAACAATTCGCGGACCGGCATTCGCCGGTGGCTGAACAGGAGGCGCTGGCCTCTTTGATCGAGAGCGGCGGCTACGAAAGCCATGTGCGCCGCGTGCGCAGGCTGAACGGCGAGCGTCGGGAGACGTTGTTGCGCGCCTTGCGGCGCAGCTTCGGAGATCGCATCGCTGTCCAGGGAGCAGATGCCGGACTGCACGTCGCCGTTTGGTTCAACGACCTGCCACGATCGCAGGAAACGGCACTGGTCGAAGCCGCCCGACGCGCGGGCTTGGGGTTACACCTGATCTCGCCGCTCTACGAACGGCCATCGGACGAAGGCCGCACCGATGGCGTCGGGCTTGTCATGGGCTATGCCGCCTTGAGCATTCGGCAGATCGAGAAGGGCGTTGAGGTCCTGCGAGAGGTTGTCAAGCAGGTGCAAGACGCGTTGCCGGGGCACGGTGACTGAGACACGGGGACGTGGCGAGCTGGCGAGGAAACCGACCCTTCGGCTTACCCGCATTTGTCGCAAGACAAACTGGACTGGGAAAACGCCATGCAACTGGTGCTGTTGATCAGGCCAGTTTGGCGGCAGATATTCGTGCGAGACGAATTTCCGAGAGCGATGCATAACCGGCAAGGAAAGCTGCTTCACATCCATATCGCGCCCGCTGCCTTTTTATGAAATGGAGGATCTAGCGGGGGCGTAGCTTGTTGCCGGCCGAGCGGGCTCGAGCGCCCGCAAGACATAATCGACGATCTCTACCAGGCCTTGTCCACGGTCCGAATGATGGGATTATCCAGCGCATGGTGCGGCATGCACCATGCCGATGCCAGAAGATCTGGACGCTCGACAAGCACCTTTCTTCAAACATTTCCCGAACGACCCGCAGCGCAAAGCCTCCCCATGAGAAAAGAGCATCCCATGTCTTTCACGCCATTCATTGACCCCGAGATCAAGGCCCGCTACCCGGATTTTCATCTGATCAGCATTGTGGTGCGGAACGCTGAAATCGACGTGCCGGATGCACAGGCGTTGAACGACACGATTGCGGCGGCGGAACAGGCGGCGCTTCGCGATGACGCCCAAAGGGACGCGCATCTTGCGGCGTGGGCCGTTGCCTACGAGGCTTTCGGCACAAAGGCCAATCGAACGCCGTGCTCGGCCGCCGCGCTTCTCAAGCGGGTGCGGAAAGATGGCTCTCTCCCGCGGATTTCCCCACTGGTTGATGCCTACAATGCCGTCAGCGTGTTGTATGGCGTTCCGATTGGCGGGGAGGATCTCGATCTCTACCAGGGGGTCCCGAGACTTTTAATTGCGAAGGGAGCGGAGCCATTCGACACGATCCAGCAAGGTGAAATGGTAACCGAGCATCCCGAACCGGGCGAAGTCATCTGGTGCGATGATGCCGGTGTCACGTGCCGCCGCTGGAACTGGCGGCAGGGGCGGCGCACCATGGTCACGGTCGATACCCGCGCCATGTGGCTCGTGCTGGAAGCCCTCGGCCCAATGTCAGCTAAACAGATGACGGCCACCGGAGAGCATCTGATGGGACTTATCCAAGCGTTGTGCTCGGGTGCGCGAATCGAAACAGCGCGGATCGACGAGTCCACTACATCTCGTGTCCCTTAGGGCATGGCCCCACCTTTCGGAGAAACACCCCACTCAGCCCTGTCCGGATCTGGCGCTCCTTGCTCGCTCCGCTGGCCTACACAGTTGATTGCGAACGACCCAGAACGGCTCTCGAAAACGAGCGTCGAACGAAATCAGATCACTGCTTGTTCTCCCTTAGCGTTGTTTGGCGTACTTTTATCGCGACGCCCTCCAGTGTTACGACTAAATCGAAATTCATGGAGCGGTACGGACAACGGGTGCGAACCCGGGACGTCGTCCCGGTGTCGTCAGGCTCTCCCGTCCGACTGAGCCTCAGTTTTCTTCACGGCGCGAATACTCCTGAGGCCGCCCGGATTCTCGTTAAGAGACAGCTGCCGCTCAGGACAGCCCACGCGATACTCACGGAGATGGTCGATCACGGCAAGGCGTTCGTGACGGTTCCTTGCGTCGACGACCTATTGGCACTGAAGAATGAACTGTCGTCCGCAGGCGTGATGGCGAAGGTTCATGCGCCGCGGCCGATAAGTGTTCGCGAAGTCCGGGATCGCACGAAGCTCTCTCAGGAGGCATTCTCCGTGAGGTATGGCCTCGATCTGGCAACGCTTCGAAACTGGGAGCAAGGTCGCTCGAAACCGGATGCAGCGGCGAATACTCTCTTTTGGACCATCGCCCGGAATCCGGAAGCAGTCGAAGAATCGCTGGACATGGAGGACGGAGTGGCTGCCCCTTCGCCCTAAGGGGGCCGATCACTTCGGCGCGCGGCAATTCGGCCGCCAGCGCGATGGCCGGCCGCCGCGCGGTATCGACAGCGCGCGAGCCTCATGCGTCAGACGCGTTCCTTGGCATGTCGCACGCCAGATCCCAAACATGTTTCCATCGCAACGAGCTGGTGACGGAAGCAGTGTCTGCACTTTGGAAACGAGCCATTTGCGTTCTCATGGACGTCGCGACTCGTCTCGTCCAGTAAAAGTCGCAATCATTGTCAATTGCGATGTTCCGCAGTCAGCTGGCCGTTTATTTTCCTAAGATCTGCGTTATAGGCCGGGGTGTTGTCGCCGTTTCGGCGGGTAAGATGGGATAGGCGACCTCGGGTGCCTTTCCGGTCAGCGAGTTGAGGAAGGCAACAAGCAGGTCGACTTCTTCGTCCGCCAGTACCACGCCAAGCTGGGTGGTTCCCATGATGGCAACGGCCTGTTTCAGATCCCAAACCTTGCCCGAATGAAAGTATGGCGCGTTGAGTGCAACGTTGCGCAGCGGCGCCACGCGGAAGACATAGGAATCGTCGGCTGCATTGGTGACCGCAAATCGGCCCTTGTCTTTTTCCGGCAGGACCTCGGCGCTGGGCTGTTCCACGAGGCCGAATGGGTAATAGGCTTCCCCACCAACGTTGATGCCGGCATGGCAGGACGAGCAGCCTTTGTCCATGAAAAGCGCCAGGCCCTGTTTCTGTTCGGAAGTCATGGCAAGCTCATCACCATTCAGGAAGCTGTCGAAGGGGGCCGGCGTGACCAGTGTCGCCTCGAAGGCTTCGATTGCCTTGGCGAAGTTGTCGAAGGTGACCCGATCGGCTTCAGCCGGAAAAGCTGCATCGAACCACTCGACATATTGCGGCATGGACTTGAGCGTGGCGACGACTTGGCCCGGTGTATTGGCCATTTCGATGCCGGCTTGGACCGGTCCCTTCGCCTGAGCCTTCAGGTCTGCGGCACGACCATCCCAGAACTGGGCGATGTTGAAGACAGCGTTCAGTACAGTCGGCGCGTTGCGCTGTCCCTTCTGCCAACCATGGCCGATCGAGGTTTCATGATTGTCGTCGCCGCCGGTGGCCAAGTTGTGGCACGAGTTGCACGACAAGACGCCTGACGCAGAAACGCGTGGATCGAAGAACAGTGCCTTGCCGAGAGCGATCTTTTCCGGGGTGATCGGGTTGTTGGCGACTGCCGGCGTGGTGGATGGCAAAGCCCTGAAGGTGGCCAGTGCCGTTTCTCTGAGGTCTGTGGGGATCGAATCCGCAGCAAAAGCGGTGGCTGCCAGCAAAGGGACAGCCATCGTACTGAATAGGATTTTCATAAATGATCTCCCTGCGTCGTCCACGCAGCCACTCTGGGATACGCAGCCCATGAACGCCCTGCGCTAGATCAGTTGCGGGAGAGGACTGGGTGGTCTGACACCTGTTTTCGCGGCAGAGATGGGACCGTCTCGGAAGTGAACGCTCTTCTCGATTGGATTTCAGGGAGGCGGAGGATCGCTGCTCGGCAAGCGGCAGCGCCGGAGCCGTGCTCCGGTTCTCTCTGCGCCTTCTACCATGAAGAAATCGGGTCCGCCACCGTGTCAGATTCGGTTTGGGGAGGCTATAGGCCTCACAAGCCAATCAAAACAGCTACTCGGGCGCCCTTTGAAATTCGTGTAATTTTGCTCACCCGAAACGGCCATCTACAGTCGAAATAAGATCGTCCCGCAAAGGTGCTACAAGACACTATCGCGGATCTCTGACGGCGGCTTCGTAGATCCGGTCTCTGCGATCTTCTGGCCATTCGTCGAGAAAATCGATAGCATCCGCGGGACTGGCAATCTCTTGCACGATGTGCGCTGCACGCCTTACGAAAATGGCTGCTCAAAGTCCCTGAGCTCATGCGTTCCTCCCGACCTGCTGAACCGCTAGTGGCGTGAACATGCGCTTCTCTACGCCCGCCGACCATTGCAGAATGTGTTGTCACAGCGATGGCGGTTCAATAGCAAAGCGGCGGCGTGACGCCCTCGGTTTACCAGCGGGCCGATTCCTACATCCTGCTGCAAGAGCGAGCCATCTTATTGGGCAATCACCGATTATTGGCTCACCCCTGATCGAGCAGTGGTGCTGATCACCACCATCAAGAAGCTCGAGGGCCTTAGCAAACCGGGTTCACGTCACAGGTCCCGCAAACCTGGCCAGCACAGGTGTTATACTCTAAGTGTTTGAGATTGCCGCGCAACCTCCGAACGCAAACTGGCCTCGAACTCCGCTGTATCGCCGCCGATCCGCAGCGCACCGACCCTCCCATGCGCCCAATCCAGCTACCCTGCAAACAAGCTCCGACATTGCTAAGTAGCCGATCGAGAATCATCCCGCGAATGCAGAGCGGACACGGCGCCGCATGACCGACAGTAAGCTTATGCCACGCACAAGCAGAAAGATGTGAAGGGCAGCCCAGAGCCCGTGGTTGCCGAAGATCGGCCCGAGCGCGAACAAAGCAGCGATAAAGGTGGCGAAAGATATGAGCATCATATTGCGTATGTCGCGCGACCAGGTGGCGCCAATGAAGACGGCGTTCATCTGCATGGCTAGCGCGCCGCTCAAGCTCCCCAACGCCGCCCAAGGAAGATAGACAACCGCCTCCGCCCGCACGTCCACTGTCTTCGTTATGGCACCCAATAACTGTTCGCCGAACGTGAAGACTAAGACGCTGGGAAGGCCAGCAAGCGCGAACCCCCAGCCTGCAGTCAGCTTGACGGTGCGCAAGAACGCCCGCTGATCACGGGCTCCGAGGGCCCGACCAGCTAGTTGCTGCGCGGCCGCCGCGAACCCCTCGAGGAAATAACACGCGACCATGACAAAATGCATTAGCACCGCGTTGGCGGCCAAGGTCAACGTGCCAAATTGGACGCCCTGCCGCGCGAACAGGACGTATGCTCCCGTCAGCACGAAGGAACGGATCATCATGTCGCCGTTTAGGTGAAGCATTTGCCTCACTGCCGCCATGTTGAACGTGTGCTGGCGCGACACCTTTGGCATCGCGCGGAAGCGCCCCAAGAGGATGGTGATGCCGGCCATCGTGGCGGCGGCCTCTCCACACACAGTTCCCCAGGCGACGCCTGCAACGCCCCACCCGAGGTAAAGACCCAGGAAGATGGATGACGCGGTACTCACCCCGTTGAGGAGAAGCTGCAGGAGAAGTCCGAGGACTGCATTGCCGCAGCCCAGAAAGTAGCCGAGAATCGCAAAGTTGATAAGGCAGGCAGGCGCCGAGATTAGGCGGATGCGGATGTAGAGGTCCATCGCGGTGGTCACAGGCTGGTCCGCGTTCATAAACCATTCGCCAATCAGGGCAATCAGCGGGGCGAGCAGGACCAATGCCAAACCTGAACCCGCTGCGATAACAATTGCCCGCCATAGGACTGCCCTTGCTTCCAGACCATCGCCCCTCCCGAAAGCTTGGGCGACGAATCCGGTCGTACCGGAGAGCAGAAAACTAAAACTCGTTAAGATGACGTCGAAAACTACGCCCCCGGCTGCAAGACCTCCAATCAACCTGGCATCCCCGATTTGGCCGATCACGATCGTGTCGACGAAGCCGATCAGCGGGGTAGTGAGGGATGCGAGCGCCATGGGAATGGCGATCGCCAGGACCTGCCGGTTGGTGACCTGGAATGGCTTGGAGCCGAGGGGTGGCGCTTTCCGTTGCACGTCGACTCCTACTGGATCTGTTGCGACCTCTTGTTTGCCAGCGGGATGGCACACAGACTGCGCGGCCTCGAAGAGATGGCTGAGCGAGGCATTTCGGTCGATCACACCACGGGCAGATGCCTCATCGAACGAAGTCTCTTGCAAGGCTCATGGCCGGTGGATCTATCTGCATCCCATCACCCACAGCGTTGGCGAAACGGCGGAGTTCTGGCTTGCTGAATGCCGCGATTTGGCGACGACGGAGCACTTCTTTTGGCGGACGTGGCCGGCCCGACCGCGTCGTCATCGGTGGCAGTCCCAGCAAAGTTATAGGTCGCCCATGGCGGGGAACATTCGCGGATCAGCGCATCGACATCGTCTTTATCGACACGGATTGCCACAATTCCCGCTACCGCGAGATAGTCGTACAGGGCCGGATCAGTCGACCGGGTAATTGGATAAAGACTAGGACGCTGGGTCCGCTTTGACGGCCCGCAGAATGTTGATCGCACCATGAAGTAGAACTATGCAGCCTTTTATAGAGCGAGACATCTCTTGCGACTTTCCCCTCAATACCTACGCTAATGCAGGTACCTGATTGTGTATTCACATTCACTTCCTGGCCTTGTGCGATCTCGGATTCTGCTGTGAACTTACCACCGCCAACGAGCTTTGTTCACAAAAATTCTGCAATTTTATTTTAAGTTTTTATTGCACAGGCTGAATCCGGCTCGGGGCGCTATGGTGAGGCGGCAATGTACGAGGATGAAGGAGCCAGCGGCCGTGTTGCGTGCCTTGTCGTTCAGGGACGAGCCAACCAACAAGCAGCCTCTCTGCGACGCCCTGAGTAGCGGCGAGGAGGAATACGTGGGCGGCGACTTCTGAAGCATCTACTTTGCGACGTTCGCAGACCGGGTAACTCAGTGAGCGATCTACGAATTTGTGAACGTAGGATCGCTCCCTCGATGGCGGGCCGATTGCGACGCCGCAGGCGTGCAGACACAATTCCGAAAACACTCCCTTGGCTGGATGTATCTCTCGACGAGACAAAGCGTCTGCATTGTCTAGGAGGCAGGACGCAGCACTGGGCAATTCGCACGGCGACCTCCACCTTTTTACCTCGTCCTTCGGGCGTCGCGGCCTCGCCGCGAGCACCGTGGTACCGAAATGGCGCGCCATCTCGGCGTAGGTCCGGTTGAGACCGGGATCGTAGCGATCGGGTTGGTGACCACTGCCCCGAGATTGTCGGGCACTAGTCTAGGAAATTCGGCACGCCGCCCAGAAAGATGAACAGGTTCGTGTGCACGCCGATCCAGTCGGGCAGGCACTCGCTCGGGCACGCCTCGGCGTAGGTAAAGTTCGAGGCGCCCATCGCTGCGACGAACAGCTTCACGGGATGCGCTTCGCCATTAAGGTGGTCGAAGATTTCGATGGTCGTCCTGCTGGGGAGGAGAAACGCACCGCCAGCTGGATCCTGGTGGTATGGAAGGAGGAGCCCATCCCATCCCATCCCTCTTCAGGAGCAACCGCACGTTTTCGCAACTCGACGTTTCGACACGTCGGGCTGTCAGTTTCTCCTCATGAGATCCCTGACGATTATCATCACCTCTCAAGCTGCCGTGTTCACTGCGCTGCCCATCACGCTATCGATAGCGTCCTCAAGGATGTCGAGGCCTTGGCTAAGCTGATCCTCCCCAATGACGAGAGGTGGCAAGCACTTCACAATCTCGTCTTTGGGACCAGAGGTCTCGACAATAAGGCCCCTCTGGAAGGCGGTGCTGATAACCTGCCCGGCAACCTCGCCAGACTTCAGATCGATGCCCCGCATCATACCACGACCCTTAGCTGACAGCTCAGGGGGGTGTGCCCATAGTTTAGACTTGAGCAGCCCATGAGAAAATCGAGATAGGCTGTCCCATCGCGCGAAAACAGCTCAGCCCCCGTGCCGTTGCGAAAACGACGGGAAAGCTGCGGGCGTAGCTGCGCACTTCAGACTCGAGATGGTGGAAAATCGCGAATTCGGTCCCACCATCCGGCGCACTTCGGTCAGTCATCGTTGCCTCCTTATTTGCGTATTTGCTTGGCAGGTCTGCGGGCATGCCCGCAGGGCTGATGGAGCGTTCGATGGGACCGATGGCGTGAACTCGCTCTCATGCTGTCCCTTAAACTGGATGTCGCGGTCGAAGCGCACAGCCTGCCGGATTGGCGCGCGCAGATCCCGAGCCATAGCTGCGAAGAACAAACCACGCCGTCGCAAGATGGCCTGTTCAGGGCTGAGAGGATCAATTCCTCGCTTGGGCCTGCGTTGCGTACCTCAAGATGCACAGCAATCCGCCACAGGAAGAGCGTGGAGGGATCGGTCGGCCGACGGTAGGCCGACCGACAGCCAATTGCCGCGCCGCCACGCTCTACGAGGACGCAGTTGACGGCGAAATCAGTGCAGAGCAGGCGCTTGCGGGAAAGCGAGTTGCGGTCAAGTTGCGGACAGAGCGCGATGATATCCCACACATCGGCTGCAGCATTCTCCGTCGGCTTTCGGAATGTCGCTCGCGCCAACTGGCCGTCGGATCGCGAAGAGAATCTCTGACTATCATGGACCATCCGAATTCCCCGATCGAACACCATCACCGCCTCGCGCCCAACCTTTAAAGAGTTAAGCACTCCGGCGCCTCAGATCCTGCGATGCCGAAAGAGCGAGCCGCCCAATGCGCCACATTACCCTGAAGAGGTGTTTCTCCTCCCCGAGGCGGCTACCGGTCGATTGACCATCGTTCGCAGCAATCACCGCGGCCTCCGGCAAAGATCTTTGCTCCCAAGAAACTATGCTCCGAAACCTGCACTGAGAATATCATTCGGGGAAATGATAGGGATTAACTTTTTGTAAAAGTGTTTGAACATGCCCAGTGCTGAATCGATGGCCGGGAGCGGTACCACTGATGAGGTGCACACTGGCACCGAGGACATGAGGCCTCGGGGACTGTTTCAGTCGCTTGTAACCGATACTTCAAATAAATTCACAAAACCTTTGCAAGACAAATCGCTGCCAATGGTACGTTCGCGGCAGGTCTGAGCAATACGCGGCTACAAGAACTTATCTAAATTTGCGTTCGCACCGCCGCGCAGCAACATCGGGGTTAAGTACCAATGGCACGAAGAGTTCTCATCCTGATTGAAGGTCATAGAGGTAATGGTCCGCGATACATCGAGGCGGCTCAGCGTCTTGGTCTTCATCCAATCACTCTGTCGGCGGATCCAGCTCGGTACGACTATCTTGCAACAGAAGGAATTGAGGCAATCCGTGTCGATACAGACAATCTCGATGCGCTGATCCGCGAATGTTCCCGGCTACGTGCGACTCATAACATTGCTGGCATTACTGGCTTTGCGGGCGACGATGAGTCAGTCTATGCGACAGTTGGCAAGCTCTGCAGGCATTTGGATCTCCCGGGACCGAACCCCACATCGATCGAACGATGCTGCGACAAATTCACTCAACGCCAGCTCCTTGCGGAGGCCGGCGTTCCAATACCTGCTTATCGCCTGGCAGCGAATGCGGGGGAGGTAGAGATTTCTGCAGCGGAAATCGGCCTGCCGGTGATTGTTAAGCCGGCCATAGGCAGCGGCAGCATCGGTGTCCGTTTGTGCCGAAACGTCCAAGAGTTAGCCGAACATACGACCTATCTGTTGGGCGGGAAGCACATATGGCGGTCTTCGCCGAGGATACTGATCGAAGAATTCGCACAAGGCCGTTTTTATTATGCTGACACAATGGGAAATGAGGTATTGGAGATTGTCGCCGGTGAGTTCGGCCCCCCACCGTATTTCGTCTTTCGTAAGTTGGCTTATCCGGCCCCGCTCGCTGACGACGAGCATGAGCGTATTGTCGATCTTTCGCTGAGGTGTTTGCGAGCTCTCGGTCTGGGCTGGGGACCAACCTGCATTGAATTCCGGTGGACAAAGCGTGGCCCGGTCGTCATTGAAGTCAATCCGCGGCTTGCCGGCGCGCCCGCACCTCAACTGGCTCATCTGGCCTACGGCGTCGATCTCATTAAGGAACACATCAAGCTAGTCATCGGCGACGAATGGAATTTGCGCAAGAGGCATTCGCAAACTGCGGCCGCGCGGTACCTGGTTCCTGATCGCGATGGCACCCTCGACTGGATCGATGGCCACAGGCGGGCGGCTGCCGTATCAGGCGTCGTCGAGGTCAAATTCTATGTTGAGCCCAAGACTCCGATTGTCAGGAAAAGCGACTATCGAGACTTGCTCGGACATATCATCGCTGCTTCACCTAGCCTTGTTCAGACCGAGGCAGTCCTTCAGCAAGCGGTCGATTTGATTCATTGGTCGATCATACCTTTCCCGACCCCGCGCGAATAGGTAAAATCTGAGAGCCTGAATCAAAAAGAGTGTTTTGATATCAACTTCTTGCGAGCCTGCGGGTGAGCAGGCGAATGTGAGCGACGTATATCCAGGCTTCTGCGGAAGCGAGG
>NZ_JAMYQT010000073.1:0-19611 GCF_040320985.1 Mesorhizobium sp. M0571 | reverse complement strand
TTTTGCCGTCTGCTCCCACGTAGGCCCTCCGTCTCTCGCGATCGGGGGGATTCTTCGCACAGTCACCTCATGCCCCGCACGAGGGGAGCGGCGTGGCGCTTACGGTAAAGACACTACTTCGATTCAATAACCCCGTTCGAGGTCGATTTTGTTGGACAGCGGCTCTCCTCTTGCAACTTGACCGCAGAGATCGGCGACCTGGTCGATTCCAGAATCCACCCAGAAGCTCGCGACATGAGGTGTGATGGTCACCCTGGGATGAGTCCACAAGGGCGATGAAGCCTCCAGCGGTTCACGCTCAAACACGTCAAGACAAGCACCAGAAAGCTGACCTTCGTCGAGAGCGCGGATCAGGTCGGCTTCGTTGACATGCGCGCCCCTGCCGACATTCACAAGGTAGGCACCTCGCTTCATTTTTCCAAAGGCACTGGAGTTCAGTATCCCACGAGTGTCACCAGTCAGGGGCAGTGAACAGATAACGTAGTCCCGACTTGTGAGTGCGTCCGCAAGCTGGGCACGGCCAAAGTAACTGTGTATACCAGGAAGCGTCTTTTGATGACGAGACCAGACTGCTGTGTCGTAGCCCAAGTCCGCAAACAGCTTTGCGGCCCAGCCACCGATCCGGCCCGCACCCAGCACAACAATTCTTGTCTCGGAGATCTTCCGCGGCGCGATCGGATTCCACAACTTGCGGGCTTGTAGACTCACGTAATCCGCAACATGCCGTTGCTGACAGAGAACGCGAAGGACGATGTACTGCACCACTTCCGAAGCCTGCTCACGCGTTGCGAGCCTGATGAGCTGAACACTCTTGGGAAAGCTCTGAAGATCAATACCCTCGACACCGGCTCCCAAATAGACGACGGCGCTTAGCCCCGTCATGGCATCAAAAAAGCCAGGACTGGCGCCCTTGTCGATCAGCACAATATCTATGTCACTTTTGTTCCCGGCGTCTGGCCAAAGCCTGAACTCCAGCTGCGGCACACGGGTTTTCAGCTCAGCAGCCCATACTTGTGCATCAATGTAGTCAGGATACTCATTGACCATCAGAACGGTAATGGGCTCGCCTAACACTTCGCCCCTCCCAGATTCAGGTAATCAGGCATCCACCGGATTACCGGTCTGTTGAGACTGAGGTTTGCGCAAACTGGCACCAGTTGCAAGACCAGACCCCGGCAAAAATGGCGTTGGTGATCCGCCAAAGCCGTGATGTCTGCCCGTTGCTGGCCGAGGATGTCGATTTCGCTTTCCTCAAGGCATAGCTCTCCCCTGGATTTGCTGGAACGCATGCAACCGGGCCGGTCACGCCGGTGACGGATGGGGCGATGGCCGGAGTTCCGCGATCAGCCGCAGGATGTCGGTGAAGAGTTGCCTCGGGATAGCGACCTCCGCATCTGGAAGGCGACATAACGCCCATGGCTGATAACCTCGGCACCGATCTTGATGAGCTTCTTTGTGAGCTGGTCAGTGGTGCCAGAACATCCTTCCTGTTGTCGGCACTGTGGACGTTGCCGGGACGCAGGGCACGGCGTTCGAGGTCACCTAACTGGTTGAATTCCACGCATCCCTCTTCTGGGATAGAGATTCTTGCAAAAGCCTATTTCGGCAGATGCTGCGATCAGGTTGATCGATATTTTTTCACTGGAGGCTATGAGAGAACCAGAAAACACCTAATCTGTGCTTTTCTTATATGGGCCACGCTTGCCTGGCTTTGGTGCTATGGCGCCCATCTTTTTGCAAATATCGTCCATTGATCAGAGAGTTTGCGAAAGACCGTTCACCTTACAATATGAAGCGCGGGCCTCCCTGTTTGACCTCCCGCGCCATGGGGGCCGAGCATTTTTGAACCGTACATACGCTCAAACTCGGCCTCAGAAATGTACAGCGCTTTCGCCAATTCCCTATCAGAATATCCCAATACATTCTTGTGGTAATCCACAAGCTTATTTACCTTAATCGGATATTCCTTGGGAGGTTCATACGGTTCATTCTTTCTATATCCAAGCTTGCTCATCTGTATAAAGAACGATTTCTTTTGATATGGCGTTACATAGTTCAAACGGTCTGCCCTCATGACTATGGAGGACATTGAGACCTTCCAATATTTCTTCATATTGGCAATTTGTCGGAATTCAAATTTGGTCAACTGAGACCGAATGGATTTCGCCGGCAAAAGGAATGCCCCGGCAAACTGGTCGGCTTCTTGTTCCATGACCTCATCATCCAAAAATGTGGTCGTATGCAAAACCATGTGCGCAAGTTCGTGGCAGAGGGTATGCCGTATCCGATCTGCGGGAGCATTTATGTTCACGAAGAATAGTACCGGAAGGCCATCAATCCGCTGGCTGACAGCGTCGATCAAGTCGCTATCAAAATTACATGGGATCACGATGCCTCCGTGGTCCTCGATCAAAGCGGTAACATTTTCAACGGGACCATCCGGCAGCATCCAGGCTTCGCGCAAGTGCCGAGCAGCATCTTCAATGCTGAAAGCGCGAGAAGTCGAGCCCTGATATTCATCCCGATCAATCTCCGGAATGAAGCCGTTCGTTTTGACACCACCGGATTTTAGGAGGATGCCGAGTTGGATGCGGCGGATATTCATTTCCGCGATCATCTTGTCGAGCGGCTTTTGGCCGAGCTTTTTCCGCCTTCTGTAATGGAAGGGCGGCATGCCGTACGGGCGGCCAGTCTCGAAAAAGAAATCGGGCTCATAGCCGAGGGTGCCGGCAAGGGCGACCACAAAGTCCTCTGGCGCAGCCATCAAGCCGGCCTCGATTTTTGAAATCGTGCCTTGGGCCACGCCCATCCTGTCGGCAAGCACAGACTGATTAATCCCGCGAGAATCGCGAGCGAGCGCCATCATGTGGCGATTAAAAAGTTCAATCTGCTGCATTTTAGAACCGGCGCTGCCGGGTAACCTCATGCCAAGCAGTTTCGTCGGCTGCTCTCGATTCAAACGGAACAATCGCTGCACACCACATCGCGCCCTTATTCGTTGGCAACGATATCTGCGACCGCATGAACCCCGTGCCAGTGGCGTCAAGAAGATAGCCGGCGGTCAGCCTCGTTGGCATGGGGGTCAGCCCAGGCAGTTCGTCACCGTCATCAAATGCAACGGCTTGGGGTGTTGGATAGTTGGACGACACGCCATCTTCGTCCGTCTTCTTAAAACGTATGACTGAATTGGCGGTCTCAATTAGCCATAGATTTTGCCCCCGGATTTCCATGTGCCGGACATTTGGCAAGTCATCCAGAGTTCTGTGAGCTTCCGCCAAAGTGTGCCGAAAGGTGCAGTGAGCCTGAGTGCTGGCGTCGTGGTCCAAGACAATCTCAGGCGCATAACGCTCATAGGTCGTGTGGCCATGCCGCAGGATGGCGTCGATACAGTCCAGATATGGCGACAGCCGATCCATGATGATGCCGATATCAATTTCCACGGGCCAATCTCTCCTGCCTGATTCTGTTTGGCAGGATACATCACCGCGCGACGAAAATGAAGAAAATTATTCCGAAAATTATTCCTAGCGCCTACCCATCGCTTTTCCGCAGCCTTTTTGGCGATCTCAGCGCGACGCTCTGGCGTCATATTCTCGGCCCGCTTCTTGCCGCCTTTCGCGCCCCGCGCTTTCGCGGCAGGTCTTTGCCGTCACGTCGTCGGCTTCCTCGTCAGTGGCAATGCGCATGACGCGAACGGCATTGCCGATGTTGCGGCGGAGCGCTTCTGGCCTTTAGGTCCGGTTGGCATTCCTAGTTCTCCGCATGGCTAAAGACGACAGCGCCGTTGTCCTTACGAACTTCAACGGACACGATTCCATCGTCTCCCTTTCGGGTTTGGAACATGGAGGTTGCATGATCTTTCGCGGTCTTCTCGTCGTCGAAGATCACCTTGTCGACGATGCCCTGCCTTCCATACCAGATGACAGTGTAGACCATTGTTGCTGCCATGCGTTCCGCTAAGCATATAGGCGTTTATGGGGCAAACGAGATAGGCGTTTCCGCGTATTTCAAACTGAGACACTACCGAGCAGGGTGAAGAGTTGCGCGAATATGAAGCAGCGCGCCCGCCCCTCATCCGCCTGCCGGCACCTTCTCCCCGTACAGAGACGGGGCGAAGGGCTCCCCCACCCAACCGTTTCTTAATGTGTTTTCGCTACACCCAGCCCCTGTAAATTGGCGGAAAACGGAGAGTATTGGGTGCGCTTTTCCGCGGCGACGACAGCCGGGCGGTTCCTGCCGCAGCGCCTTGCGCTGCGCATGAGGCCGCTGCTTGGCCTGATCGATGCCGTGCTGTTCACCGCCGGCGAGCGCGGCGAGGCCGGCCGCATGTCGCTGATCGCCTTTTCGGTCCGCATCGTCAGCGCCGTCATCGCCTTCGTCAGCCAGGTCTTGATGGCGCGCTGGATGGGCTCGTTCGAATACGGCATTTTCGTCCTCGTCTGGGTGACCATGGTCATCGTCGGCAATCTCGCCTGCCTCGGTTTCCACACCTCGGTCATCCGCTTCATACCCGAATATCGCGAGCGCGGCATGATGGCCGAATTGCGCGGCATCGTGCGGGCCAGCCGGCTGTTCGTGCTGATTGCCTCCACGGCGATCGCCGGCCTCGGCGCGCTCGCCGTCTGGCTGCTGTCGCCCTTTATCGAAGCCTATTATGTCGTGCCGTTCATCCTCGGCATCATCTGCCTGCCGATGATCGCCATGTCCGACCTTCTGCAAGGGCTGGCGCGGGCCAATTCCTGGGCGCTGTTTGCGCTGTCGCCGACATTCCTGGTGCGGCCGGTGCTGATCCTGGCGTTCATGGCGCTGATGCTGCTGGTGGGCTATGCGCCCGACGCCAGAACGGCGATCTTCGCGGCGATCGCCGCCACCTATGCCACCACGCTCGGTCAGCTCGTCGGCGTGACGTCGCGCATGGACAAAAGGATCCCGGCCGGGCCGATGAAGCTGCATTTCGGCCAATGGTTCATCGTGTCGCTGCCGATCTTCCTGGTCGAGAGCTTCTTCTTCCTGCTCACCAATGCCGACGTGCTGATGGTCGGCGCCTATCTCGATCCCAACGACGTCGCCGTCTATTTCGCCACGGTCAAGACGCTGGCGCTGGTGCATTTCGTCTATTTCGCGGTCAAGGCCGGCGTCGCCCAGCGCTATGCGCAGTTCACCCATGGCGAGCCGCAGAAGCTCGCCGCCTTTGCCCGCGAGACGGTGTCGTGGACCTTCTGGCCGTCGCTGGCGATGGCGCTGCTGGTGCTGGCGCTGGGCGAGCCGATGCTGACCTTGTTCGGTCCCGAATTTTCCGCCGGCTATCCGCTGCTGTTTTTGCTGGTGTTCGGCGTCGTCGCGCGGGCCGCCGTCGGCCCCTGCGAAAGCCTGCTCACCATGAGCGGCAACCAGAATATCTGCGCCGCCGTCTACGCCATGACGCTGGCCTTCAACATCGCCCTCAACGTCGTGCTGATCCCGCTCTTCGGCCTGTGGGGCGCGGCGATGGCCACCGCTTTCGCCATGATCTTCGAGGCGAGCGCGCTGTCCTTCACGGTCTGGCGCAAGCTCGGCATCGTCATGGTCATTTTCGTACCCGCCAAAGGAGCCGCCTGATGGCTGCCGTCCCCTTGCTCGAGGAAACCAGCGGTGGCCCGGCCGGCGCCATGGTGTCCGGCCTGGCCGGGCTTGCCCGCGAAGCCGATCCCGCCCATATCGAGATCCTCGCCAACAACCGGCCCGAGCGCAAGCTCGCCATCTATCCGGCCTCCGCCGGCTTCGACCTGGTCGAGGAGCTCGACTATCTCTGCACCCGCACGATCGAGCCCAATGTCTTCTTCAATCCGCGCTTCCTGGCGCCGGCAATGCCCAGGCTGGAGGACCGCGAGGTGCGGCTGGCCGTCATCCGCGACGGCGACCAGTATCGCAACCGGCTGCGCCTGCTGGTGCCGTTCTCGGTCGAGCGGCCGGCGATGCCGCTCGGCGTTCCCGTCATGCGCACCTGGTCAAGCCCGTTCGGCCCGATCGGCACGCCGCTGGTCGACCGCGACGATCCGATCGGCGTCATCGAGGATTTCTTCTCGATGCTGTCGCGGCCGCATCTCAAGCTGCCGAAAGTCTTCGTGCTGCCCGATATTCGGCTGGACGGCCCGGTGGCGAGCCTGCTCGCCAGCGTCGCCGAGACGCGCGGCCTGACGCTGGTCACCACCGGCAAGGCCGACCGCCCGGTGCTCGAAAGCGCGCTCGACGGCGAAGACTATCTGAAAACCTCGCTGCGCGCGCACCATTATCGCGAATTCCGCCGCCTGAAGCGCCGCCTCGCCGACCTCGGCCGGCTGGAACATCATGTTGCACGGGGGCCGGACGAGATCCGCCATGCCATCGAAAATTTCCTGACGCTGGAAGCTGCCGGCTGGAAAGGCCGCGAGCGCACCGCCATGGCCATCGACCGCTACCGCGCCGCCTTCGCCCGCGAGGCGGTGCATCGGCTGGCCGAGCAGGATCTCTGCCGCATCCATTCGCTGACGCTCGACGGCCGCACCATCGCCTGCCTGGTCGTCTTCGTCGAGGCCGGCGTCGCCTACACCTGGAAGACCGCCTATGACGAGACGCTCGCCGCCTATTCGCCGGGCACGCTGCTGATGATCGAGGTGACCAGGCAGCATCTCGACGACCCAAACATCATGATGACCGATTCCTGCGCCGTGCCCGACCATCCGGTGATGAGCCGGCTGTGGACGGAACGCAAGCCGATGGGCACGCTGGTGATCGGGCTGACGCCGGATGCTGACCGCCCCGCCCGCCAGGCAGCCTCGCAGCTTCACCTCTACCGCGAGACCCGCAACATGGCCCGCCTGCTGCGCAACCGGATGAAGAGCCTGTTACGGCGGCGGTAGGAGTATTCGCCTAAATCGCGTCTGCCGGCGCGAAGAAGCAGTTTTCGTGTTCTTCGGTCGGATGAAGGCAGATGTGAAAATTGTCGTCGCCGGAGGGAATTACGCTATCGTAGGGGACAAAATATCGGTCCTGATGAGTGACCTTCTGATGGTCGCCTGGCCGCAAAACGATCACATAGCCATCTGGCCGCGGTGTGACGGTTATGCTGGGAATCTTGCCGCACTCTCCTGTCAGCGGATCGCCGTGACAGCAGGCCGGTGGATAGGTCCAACCGCCATCGGAACTATGCGCAAATGCCGAAACACTCCCAAGTGCTGCAGCCGTGGCGATCACGCCTGCCAAGCTGGCCTCCATCCATCGTTTTCCGACCGCGTGCACCCGAACGGCTCCAAACGCCAATGACACTTGCGGCAATCATATATCATTAGCGCACACTAATATAGTGAAGCGGGCGTTTCCCGATACCCTTTCGAGGCGTAGGCAATGCTGCTTCCCGGCTGCGGCCAAATCAATGTCCAGCAAAATAACGCCGAGGCCCAACCTGTTCTGGTTTCTGTCCGTCTGGGGTCTTCCCGCGCCATGGGCTGGGCCTGCTCGGGCCTAGGTCGTCAGGGTTAATTCTCCCGATCAGCGGAAAGGATTAGCATCGACGCAGTCCCAATAGGGATGAGGCGATCAATTTCGGCCGCGCGTAGCATCATTGCCGCCTCGGTCTTGCACGGCCAGAAGAAAAAATCTGGGAGGAATGCATGATGAAAACAACTCACCTCAGGCGTATCGGTATCGTCGCCTTGGCAGGTCTCATTGGCGCGTGTCTGAACGCCGCCACTCCTCGGGCCGCCGAACCCGACAAGGCCGAGATCGATGCCCTGCGTCAATCGCTGTCCAGGTATGAGGACTACAAGGTTGCCATTCGCGAGCTTTATCTATCGACGGTTGGATGCGTCTTCTACAGCGGCGAAAAGGTAGAAGGGGCGATGGACTACCCGAAGGGCGCGATGGGCATCCATTTCGTCAACGTCACGACTATCGGCCCGACCGCGGATCCGACGCGTCCCAATGTGCTGATCTATGAGCCGGTCGGCGGCGACTTGCGCCTGGTCGGCGCGGAATGGCTCGTGCCCTTGACGCCCGACACCAAGGAGCCGCCGAAGCTCTTCGGACAGACGTTCCAGGGACCGATGGAGGGGCATTATCCGCTCATCCCGAAGGAGTTCCACCACTACGATCTTCACGCCTGGCTGTTCAAGGACAACCCGCTCGGAATGTTCAGCCCGACGAACCCGGACGTGAAATGCGACAATTATGCGTTTCCGATGCCGGAGCAGCCCACCAAGATGGTGCCGGGGCCGATGTAACAGCGGCTCAGGCTACGATCCGAGCTTACCAGGAAGGGCAGCCGGACCTCAAAGACGTTATCCCAGAGGACGCTCCTGGGATAACGTCCAACCAAACTCTCGAGGTTCCCCGGAAGAAAACGGTGCCCCCAGCCGGGTCGAACCGGCGACGCGTCGGCAGCCTAGGGCAATTTACCATAGGCGAGATGCCCGGGACGAGGCGGATTGCCGCGCGCATCCATTCTGCGATGGGTCTGGCACTTTCATCGGGAACCTTTCTCAAGGGACATGGTTCCGGATGTGCGGCGAAAGCATGCTGCTCCTATTCCTGCTGTCGCCAAGGAGATTCGCCATGACGCTTCGCGAGTTGTTGGATCAAGTAAAGGACCTGCCACCGGACACCTTGGTCAGTGCCGCCGAAATCGATGAAGCCTTTGGAGTCAATGTTGTTGGCGTTGAAGTCGTCGACGGCGCCAAAATCCAAAGCCGCAAACCAGATGGCACCGAAGCTGTCGAACTCGCAAACGGGACCGAGAAAGTCATCGTCATCCGCTGGTGAAACCATGGAAGTTGCGTTCAACAGCATGATTTTCCTCTCTACTGGGTGGCGCTGAATTGCGAATGCTGGCAGCGCAACGATGGCGCCGATCGCCTATGACTTGGCGGGCATGGCTTGGACGAAAGCCGCCATCTGGCGTTCGAGCGCCTTGAACGCGCTGCCGCGCCAGCTCTCGGCCATGGAGGCCGATTTTGGATCAGGGAAAATTTCCTCCTCCCCCCGCTCCATGCCGTCCAGGATACCTTTCGCGACGCTCTCCGCGGAGCTCTTCGGTATGTCGGCGTCTCTGCTCATGTCGGTGTCTATGGGACCGGACAGGACTGCATGAACGCTCACGCCACGAGCGCCGGCGAGAGCACGTAGCGATTGCGTCATGGAGAACGCGGCAGCCTTCGACAGCGAGTATGACGGAATAATCGGAAACGGAACGAGAGCCGCTTCTGATAGGATGTTAACCACGGCGCCTTGCGAATGCGTGAGCAGCGGCAGGAATGCGTGGGTTACGCCATGCACGCCGAGCAGGTTGACGGCGAGGTGTCGCTCGAGCGCAGCACGATCGCCAAGGTCGTCGTAGAGCCCGATGCCAGCGTTGTTGATGAGGATGTCGAGAGACCCGATCCGCTCGACAGCCGCCCCAATCTGCGCCGCATCGGTCACGTCCAGGATCAGCGACGTGACGCGCCGATCTGCGTGGGCGTGCGGTTTGCGCGCGCCGGCATAGACCCGCTTCGCACCCCGTTTCAATATTTCCTCGACCAGCGCCTTGCCGAGGCCGCGATTGGCCCCGGTCACGAGAACCGCTTTGTCTGTGACTTCCAACCCCCAGATTCGTAGTTCGAATCTCTGAAGAATGTTGGCGCCTCGCCGCGATTCGAACGCGAGGCCTTCGCTTTCGGAGGGCGCATGTGACGTTGCCGATGCCCGAGGAGCCGGGTTTAATTCAAACCGCCTGACTGCCGAATGCCATTGATTTAAGAAGTGGTGCGGGTGGTCGGGCTCGAACCGACACTCCTTTCGGAACTGGATTTTGAATCCAGCGCGTCTACCAATTCCACCACACCCGCATCCAGCCACCAAATCCGTTTCGCGGCCCCTTCAGTGGGGATCCCGCGACTCCGTGTGGCTCCTCGACCGCGTATGCCACAACGTATTCCATGAAGTCCAGAGTGTTTTCGCGACGAATTTCGTGCTATTTGCTCGCTCAAAGCAAAACGAAGTTACCTAGCCGTTTGGCACCAACTCCGTTCATAACCGACGGCGAGCCGCGCATCGCAAGCTCCCAGATCTCGACTAGATCGACAGATTGTCAGAACACCAACAATCTCGTTTTAACACAAACAAACTTGCTGGCGGCGATGACGGCCAGGTTTCTGACATGTTCGCCGTCGATTGATTGGCTTGGAGATTGCATTTTGTTGGCGCCGCCGCGATCTTGTTCGGCTCGTCCTTCCCGGCTGCCACCAAATCAGGAATGGCTCGGCGCGCGGAGCGATTGAGACAGCAACCCGTGGGTTCGACATTATCCAGCTGGTCAAATTGTGGGGCTCGGGATCAACTCACGTGATCCTTCCCTTATGGTCGAACAAAGATGATCGACAATGGGTCACCGTGGCCCGTTCCAGAACGCGCTTTTCACCTGACTCGGCTCCAATCGAGCACCACAAAGGGTTCATCGATCTCTCTGTTGATCAGCGCATTGTAGACGGCGGAGGGATCTCCGGGATGTAGGCTGCGCACGAGGCGATCGAGGGGAACGCGGCCCTCGGACAGCCATTTCAACGCCTTGGCCAAGCCGGAATAGGTGCTGTGCGGCGCGTTGTTGTATCCGTCGTATAGTTCTTCCCACACAAAGCCGCGCGAGAGCAGAGGAACCTCCCACTCCCAGCCGCTGCGTAAGATGACATAGTTGAAGAACACAGCGTGAAGAATCTCGTGGGCGAGCGCACCGGTATGAGGCTTCCACGGCACGCCTACCAGCACGACTTCGCCACGCTTGCGCACCACTTTGCAGCCGTCAAGCACGGCCTGTTCATGTCCCGAGCAATCGATCACCAGCGCGACCTTGCCCGCATAGGCCGGGTCACCAATCGGAACAGCTGAAAGCGTGTCGGCAATGCCTGAGTTGATGGCCTGGACGCGCCGTCGTTCGTCAGGTTCGACAAGGGTCACCTCGTATCCGGAAATTCGACACTGATGTGCCGCCAGATAGCCTACAGGGCCTGCCCCGCAGACGATAACTCTGTCCCCGGGCCGTGCCGCGGTCGTCATCAATGTGGTCATCGATACGCCCATGAGACGGGCAACAACCGCCGTTTCAGGCGACACGCCGTCGGGTAATTTCAGCAGGTAGCGGGCGTCGGTCTTCTGAGTGGAGCGATGCGCGCCCATGCACAGCAGCCTATCGCCCGGATTGATGCCGGAGACGGCCGCCCCGATGTCCTCGGCCTCGAATACGGCCGCGTAACCGGGGCGAACCGGGAAATCGCCGGCATCGGCCCATGCGAGTTCCGTGCCAGGACTGACCAGGGTCGCGAGCGTGCGGCCACGGACCTCGTTCGGCGCAGCCGGCGCATCGTCGTAGTCCAGCAGTTCGAATTTTCGCCTTCCGGTGAAAACGATCTCGCGCCCCATGGCGTCCTCCAGAAGAATCGATAGCGTTGGCGAGGCTCAAGGCCGAATGGCTAGGCCCCTTTGCGTGTCGAAAATGTGCAGTTTGTCAGGATCAAAAACGATGCGAACGCTCTTTTGCCCGTCGTCTGGCCAACGCCGGAATTTGCACCACCATTTCCTGACCGCCGACCTTGACATTGAGGAGCGCCTCGGTGCCCAGATACTCGACGACCTCGATCGCTGCGTCGTAGCCGTTTCCGGGTGTATTGCCGTTCCCCAGGCCGACATCGGATGGGCGCACGCCGATCGTGACGCGCTGCGTCGGCTTCAGGGCGGTGGCCATCACATCAGGCGCCTGTATCCGCAGCGACCCGGAAACCAGCACCGGCTCGCCGTCAGCCGTCTCGACCGTCGCCGGAAGAGGGTTCATCGACGGACTGCCGATAAAGCTCGCGACGAACAGATTATGCGGCTGCGTGAACACCATTTCCGGCGACCCAACCTGCTCGATGTAACCGTCCTTCATGATGACGATCCTGTCGGCGAGGGTCATCGCCTCGATCTGGTCGTGCGTCACATAAAGAACGGTAAGTAGCCGTCGTTCCATGATGGAATCTCTTTTTGCACGGGATTAGACGGGATTGCGCGCAGGTCCGTCGGCATATATCCCGACCCGAGCACCACCGTGTTCGGATGACGGATGCCCCATGTCAGCCTGCGACTTTGGTCAGGCGATGCAGGGCGAAATCGGCGAAATAGTCACCGACGCCTCTCGCCTGGAAGCGCTGCATCGCAGCGCCGTCCATATGGGCGCGCCACTCAGCTTCGCTTTCCCATGTCTCGACGAAGATGCGGATCCGGCCATCATCAAGCGACTGATGCAGTTCGTAGCGCAGGCAGCCGTCTTCGAGCAGCGTCTCTGCGACCAGCTTTTCCTGGGCGGCGCCGAGCGCCGCCTCCTTGCCCGGTTTGGCTGTGGTGATGGCAATGACGGTAAGCGGTGACTGTGACATCGAAAACCTCTCTCAGGCGATGGTGTTGATGAGGCCGCCCTCGGCGCGCAGGGCGGCGCCGTTGGTGGCCGATGAGCGTGGGCTGGCGAGATATGCGACGAGGCTGGCGACCTCTTCCGCTTCCACCATGCGCTGCAGGATCGAAGACGAGCGCGCGGTGGCGAAGAATTCGGCCTCGATTTGCTTGATCGGTGCGGACGGGTCGCCCGCCTGGCTGCGCAGGAAAGTCTCGATGCCGTCCGAACGGGTCGGCCCCGGCATCACCGCGTTGACCGTGACGTTGGTGCCGCGCGTAAGTTGTGCCAACCCGCGCGATATCGAGAGCTGCGCCGTCTTGGTGGTCGCGTAGTGGATCATGTCGGCCGGGACGGCGAGACCGGATTCGCTGGAGATGAAGATGATCCGGCCCCAGCTCCGCTCCAGCATGCCCGGCAGATAGGCGCGAGACAGGCGCACGCCGCTCATCACGTTGATATCGAACAGATGGTTCCAGTCCGCGTCGGTGATATCGCCAAACTGCTTGCTCTCGTAGATGCCAAGATTGTTGACGAGGATATCAATCGCTGGCGCGGCCTTGGCGATGAGGGATGCGCCCTCGGCGCTGGCGGCGTCGGCCAGGATGCCGCTGACGGCCTTGTCGCCTGACGCCTTGACGGTGGCGATCGCCGCATCGAGCTTCGCCCGGTCGCGGCCGGTGATGATGACGATTGCGCCTTCGAGCGCGAGTGCGCGGGCGATTTCGAGCCCGATGCCGGCAGTGGCGCCGGTGACAAGGGCGGTCTTGCCCCTCAGTTGCAGGTCCATGGAACGTCTCCAGATTGTGTCTGGAGGCAATCTATGATTTGAGAGTCAGGAGAACTATTGCCAATACAGGATATGCACCTGTGAATGAAGATCATCAATGCCGCGCATACTGATGGAACGGTCAGGCGAGATGGAGGTGTTCGCCCGCGTGGTGCAGGAGGGCGGCTTCTCCGCGGCGGCGCGCAAGCTCGACATTACACCGTCGGCGGTGAGCAAGCTGATCGCCCGGCTGGAAGCGCGCCTCGGCACGCGCCTTCTGTTGCGCACGACGCGTGCCATCAGGTTGACCGAGGAAGGCGAGGCCTATCATCATGCCGCGCTGAGGATCTTGCAGGATCTGAACGACGCCGATCAGGAGGCGTCTGGCGGGGCGGTTCGGGGGCGGCTGCGGGTCAACACCACGATCCCCTTCGGCACCATGTTCGTTGCCCCGGTTATGCCGGCCTTCCTCGCACGCAACCCCGACCTCGTCGTCGACCTGAGCTTCATGGATGGGATCGTCGATCTCGTCGCGGAGAAGACCGATGTCGCCATCCGCATGGGCAATTTAGCGGACAGCGGTCTGATTGCTAGGAAACTCGGGCACAGCCGGCGCGTCGTATGCGCCGCTCCACACTACATCGCGCGTCATGGCAGGCCTGCGACGCCGGCCGATCTCGAACGCCACGACTGCCTGACATTCAACTTTCGCCGCACCCGGCCATCCTGGCCCTTCCGCTTCGAAGGCAGGGATATCGGCCAATCAGTTACGGGAAGCCTCGTGGTGAACAATGGCGAGACCATGAAGCAGATGGTACTTGCCGGCGCCGGCATTGCACGGCTGGGCCTTTTCCATGTCGCCGCCGAAATAGCCGAGGGAAGGCTCGTGCCACTACTCGAAGATTGCAATCCAGGCGACCTCGAACTGGTCCATGCCATCTATGTCGGCGGCGGACCGCTGCCACACCGCGTACGTGCCTTCATTGAATATATGGTCGAGGTGCTGGACGAAACGCCCCTCCTGAAGGGGATATAGGAGCGGCGCGTCAATATTCGGGTTGTTCAGTCGTGACAGGTCGAAGCCTGATAATCGAGAACGCACCCGATGCTTTCCAGATGCATCAGTGAATCGGCACGGAAGGTTGATCCCTCGGCCCAAAGGCAACAAGTTCGTGACTTTGCTAACAATTTCGCAATCGGGGTGGCGTCAGCATCGGCGGCGATCGTGACTACGCCTGGTTTTCATTTCATTTATGCAAATCAAGGTTTTATGCAGCAAAGGCAAGGGATCAATCTTCCGTGCTGATTCACAAATGGCTTTTTGTACGCCACTGGCGCCGCGAGCAGTTGTAGACGCGGCTCCTATTCTGCACCCAGACAACTTTGCGAGGCTTTAAGGGATGAAGGTCTTATTTGTTAAGTTTGCGACACTCCGTCGCACGGTAGACAAACCCCTTTTTTAGCTTCTGCCACACCTCGAGATCGTCGAGGACGAGAATGGCTACCTTGGTATCGAACATCCGCTCAGGTCCTGTTTTTCATCGGGACGTTAGACCGCCAGCGCTGCTGTTTTTCCCCGGTGCACGTGCGGGAACAGCGGTCGGTAATGCGGCGAAAAGCTCAATGACGTTCGCCAGGCAGACGTCCATGTAGCCCTTCCATTGGCTCTTCACGAACAGAGTTAGCAGAAACTTGGTGAGACGATTCTTCGCCTGGAAGGTGTAGGTCCACTTCACCCGCGTGCCGCCACTAGCCGGTTCGAACCAGAATTGCCCGCGCGCTTCGGTCATGAGGTGCTTCAGCGCAAAGCTCGGATCACTCACCCGATAGGCGAAGTAGGAGGGCCGGTCGTAGTGCGTCAGGCCCTCGTTCGCGGTGCTGCCGTCCGCCAGATGAACGACCCGGTGGGAGCCGGGACGATCCCACGGACCCGAAATGTCCGAGGTCGACGCAACACCGGGCACCATCCCGTAGCCCGTCAGGATCTTAGGCAGGACGTCTTCGGCCGCAACGAAGTCGAAGACGTCCTGGATCGCGTGCGAGATGAACACCTCTCGCGTGACCGCCACTTTCAGCCGTGCGGCGCGGTGAAGATCAGTATCGTCCGTCATGACATTTCTCCCGAATGGTGTGGCCCTAGAGGTAACAGCACTGCAATGGGCGGCAGCCTGCGTTTTTGAACAGACCGTCCGCCCCTGAGACACGAACGAAGCCCTGAATAGGAAGCTCGAGGCTTCGGCGCCTTGCGCAGTCGCGGCTCGGTTTTCGCGCCTCTACTTGAGGACGGGTTGATCGCCGCCAAAGTATCGTCGAAGCGGTCCTCAGCCTCGGCATTGCGCATGAAGTCGACGCCTTCTACCAAGATCTCGCGCGGCGTGGGCGTCTGTTGGAAGAGCGCGATGACCTGATCGGCGAACGTGTCGAGCGGCATGAAGCGCTCGTTCGTCTTCTGGCCGGGGGTCAGGTCCGTTTGCACGGCGGGCGGAACCAGCTCGATGACCTCGATCTTGCCCTTTAGGACGGCACGGAGGGATTCCGTGTAGCTGTGGATGGCAGCCTTGATCGCCGAATAGGTCGGGGCGATCACCAGCGGCACGAAGGCGAGACCCGAGCTGATATTGACGATGACCGCATTGGGCTGGCGGCCCAGATGCTCGATCAGCGCATTGGTCACCCGAATGGGGCCGAGCAGATTGCTGGTGATGGAGGCCTCCGCATCGCTCAGATCGCGGAATTTATCGAGCGGCCCTTCCATGCGCATGATGCCGGCGCTGTTGAACAGCACGTTGACGCTTGGAAAATCGGTGACGAGCTTCTCGGCAAAAGCCGCGACGCTAGCGGCATCGTCCATATCGAGCGTCAGAGCGTGGATATTCGGCCGATCGCCGATCGCCTTCTCCAACGTTTCGATCCGTCGGCCCGCGATGATTACGGTGTTGCCGAGGTCGTGAAAGCGGTGAGCGAGCGCCTCGCCGATCCCCGTTCCACCGCCGGTGATGAGGATGGTGTTTCCGGTCGTCTGCATGGGATTAATCCTTCTGGGTTTGTACGTTTCAAAACAGGTTGTGGGGGCGGCTCTTGCGTGGATGTCGCTGGTGGCGGAACGCGTGGGGACGTGGTCCCGCTGTTCAGTTGTCGAGGGTCAGAGCTTGCCGTCCGCGAGCATCTCGCGGATGCGCTTCAGCGTGGATAGCAGGGCGCTTTCGCATCGCGCGCCTTCAGCTCAAGGCCTTTCCAGGCTTGCTCACGGGTGAGCTTGGTTTCGCCGTCCGGGTTCACCGGAACGGTGGCGGTCGAATAGATCATGGTTTGTCTCCTTGAATGGGGATGCCGTAGCCCGCGGCGATCAAGCCGTGATCTGGGCGGCGTAATCGCGATAGGAGCGCAGCGGACGGCCCAGCAGGGTAGTCAGCCGATCGACATCGCCGGCGTCCGGGACCATGCCGTCTGTGAGGAAGCGCTCGGCCATCAGGCGCATGTCGAGCGCCATCCAGCTCGGCATGAACTGCCGCAGGTTCTGCTCGAACGCCGCGGTGTCATCGCCCGGGTAGACGATCGGGCGCCCGAGGACGTCCGTCCAGATCGTTGCGGCATCGGCGCCCGTCAGCGTGTCCGGGCCGACCAGGTTGATGCGGTTGAGCGGCAGCGGCGTGGCAGACTGCTCGCGGCGGATCAGCTCGATCGCGGCGATCTCGCCGACGTCGCGCGCGTCGATCATGGCGAGGCCCTTGTTACCGATCGGCATGGGGTAGATGCCGTAGACGCTCACCACGTCCTTGATCGTGATGTCGTTGTCCATGAAGTAGGCCGGGCGCAGGATGGTGGCGTTGAGGCCCATCTGTTCGACCATCCGCTCGACGCCGAACTTGCCTGCGAAGTGCGGCACGTTCACGTACACGTCGCTGTGGATCACCGAGAGGTATACGATCCGCTCGATCTTGACCTGGCGGGCAACGGCCAGCGCGACCAGCGCCTGGGTGTATTCGTCTGCCACTACTGCGTTCAGCAGGAACAGCGTGGACACGCCCGAGAAGGCGCTGCGCAGCGCGTCGACGTCGAGCAGGTCGCCTTGGACGACGTCGACGCTGGCCGGGAAACTCGCCTTGGACGGGTCGCGGACCAGAGCGCGCACATCGGCGCCACGGTTCACGAGTTGTTCGACGACGTTGCGGCCGACATTGCCGGTCGCGCCGGTTACGAGGATGGTCATGGGGATCACTCCGATTTGGGGGCAAAAGACACCCTGTAAATTAGTGATCCACATTCATGGCAATAGACGTTATATTTGGACAGACCGTCTCACGAGTGGAACAAATGGATCTACTTGCTCTCGCTGACTTTAACCTTGTTGCCCGGCACGGCGGGTTCGGACGGGCCGCGCGGGCCGCAGCGCGTCCGAAAGCAACCCTGTCCCGGCGTGTCGCGGAACTGGAAGCCAGCCTCAACCTGCGCCTGTTCGAGCGCGGGGGTCGCGCGCTGAAGCTCACCGAGGAAGGACGGGCGCTCTACGAGCGGACGGGGGCGCTGCTTACCGAGCTCGACGAAACCGCGGCGGCGATCGCCTCGGGTGGGGACCGGCCGCAAGGCCGATTGCGCATCAGTGCACCACTGCTCTTCTCGCAGATTGCAATGGGAAAGCTCGCCGCTGAGTTCGCGGTCAAATACCCAGAAGTGAGGCTGGAAATCACGACCGAAGATCGAGCAGTCGACATGGTAGAGGAAACGTACGACTTGGTGATCCGGGTCAATCCGGAGCCAGATGAAAGTCTTGTCGGACGCATCTTTTTGCGCGACCGGCTGGTGGCTGTGGCGAGTCCGGCCGTGACGCGGCCAAGGGGTAATGTGGTTGTCCCGGCCGTGGTGCGCGGCGCGGGCGATCAGAGTGCTGTCTGGGATTTGACGACATCAGCGGGAAGATCGCGCGTCGCTGTGGATACGATCCTGCGCCTGTCATCAATGATCATGGTGCGCGATGCGGTTCGCGTTGGCGCCGGCGCCGCTCGCCTTCCAATTTCACTCGTAAGTCACGACTTGGCTGCTGGCACACTCGTGCACTGGGGTGATGTGGACGGACCAGAAATAGCCCTATGGACGCTCTATCCGTCACGGCGGCTTTTGAGCGCTCGCGTGTCGGCTTTCCTCGAACATTTGAAGGAAGCTTTTCCGAAGGGAACGCCTGACGAACTGGCGGCCTATATCGGGGCATAAGGCGGCTAACCCTGCCGACGGTCTACGGCACTTGGTGAAACCCCGAAGCAAAGGGGTTCTTGGGAAACTAAGATTTAGGTGACTCGTTGCACCGTTCCGGCGAGTGGCCGTCATTGTTCAAGCGATTAAGCAACGCTTGTATGGCCGGAATGATCACAAACACCATTGCCAGCACGATGACCGGCACGATCACAAGATGGCGCTGCCATATCGGCCAGTTCTCGGCCGACCCCTGCATCAGGTAACTTAGCGCTGTCACAAGTGGATAGACAGCCGCGAACACCAATACGCAGAAGATCAATCGCCAATTTTATACGAATATAACATGCGGGACTCCGTGATTTCTGACCGGAAGCCAGCGTCGTCAGTAATCTGCACTCGGACGTGCCCGAAAGCGGTCGTACCAAGCGTCGAGACGCGGATGAGAATTTCCGAATAGCAGGTCGAACCTCTCGCGTGCTGTCTGAAAGATCGTGAAAGTCGTAAAGTCCGCGATCGTCGGCTCAGCACCAGCTAGGAAAGCGTTCTCCCCGATCTCCTTCTCCAGCACATCGAGAAGTTCCGATACATAGCGATGCGTGCGATCCGCCATCTCCTGGGAAGGAACCGGCTCTTTTGCTGGAAAGGCGTCGGTCCGGTTCCAGAGCCACAACTGACCGCGCGCAATCAGATCATTGCCAAGCCGTTCAAGAGACCGCACCCGTGCACGGGACAGCGGGTCCGAGCCAATCATCGGCCTGTCGGGATAGAGTTCCTCCAGATACTCGACGATCGCCGCCGACTCTGTGATCGCAAGACCTGAGTCGGTCACCAGGATCGGGGCCCGGCCCGCCGGGTTGATGTTCACGTAACGGGCGGAGCGGTGTTCACCGTTCGCATAATCGAGTTCGTAGCGCGGGACGTCGATCCCCTTTTCCGCCAGGTAAATGATGACCCGTCGAGGGTTTGTACCCTTCCGAAACTGATACAGCAGCATTGTTCCAACCATCTCGCAGTTCGATGGTTACGAATGTATACTGTTGCAGAAGCCCGCGGAAGACAGCACATTTCTGTACTTGGGGCACACGGAGGATACTTATGGTCAACACAATCCATGGTCGCAACTACGAGGAAACAGAGCTAGCCCGCTTCTCTCACCGCGCCCAGGCTCGAGCCGCATCTTGACTGGCGCGGGTCGGCGCTGCTCATCCCCGTTTTGAGGACGAGCGCAGCCAGCGCCGCG
>NZ_JAMYQT010000072.1:0-20745 GCF_040320985.1 Mesorhizobium sp. M0571 | reverse complement strand
AGGGAACTCCATGGTCGGATCGCGGGCTCTACCCGCTCAAGGCCTATGAATACCGCGCCATCTCAGAACCAGGCGACACTCCCGCGAAGCGGGTTCGTGCATGAGGCGCGAAGCGGTCATTCGCCATGCGATGGTCAGAGGTCCTTTTCGGGTCATGAGCGTTAGTTCTGTGGACGCCGCCTTTCGGGAAAGCGATCCGGCGTCAGGAAGGTCCGGAATGGGTCCAGATCACCAGCAACAGGTGCAAATTTGCCAGACTACAATCTGGACATTTCGGACAATCCGTACTATCTAGGGCGAGAAGTATGGTGCCAATGGTGGTCGTTATGAACGCTCGCAACTCGGCAGTTCGCGCAGATGCAAAGGTCGATCGTGAGACGGTCGCTGACATTCTCGATGTGTTATCGCGACGCCATCCAGGAATATCCAAGTCCGCTCTGAAAGCCGCCGGCAAGGCGGTCGCCGCCCTGACGGCGGTTACGTCTCGTCTGTCCCCTGCCGAGCAGCGCCAGATCGCTGCGCACGAACAGGCACTGGCGAGAGCAGTGGAGAATGTGGTTACGGAGCTCGCCCGACCCAGTAAGATACTTGCTCCAGTAGAGGTCGAAAAGCCCGTGGAGGTCAGCCAGGGCGCAGGCCGCGGGAAGGTCTTTGATCTTGAAGAGGGCCGGCTGCGCCTCGCTGAATATGCAACGCCGACACGCCTTGAGGATTGGGCTGGTCCTGTCGCCGGTCCCGGCGAGATCGAAAAGATATTCGGGACGAAGCGTTCGACCCTGCACGATTGGCAAAGGCGCGGAGCCGTGATCGGACTGCTCAAGGGCGAGCGGAAGCACGTATTTCCGCTCGCCCAATTCGTCGACGGTCGTCCTGTTGAGGACATGGCCCGGATCACGAAGATCATCGGGAATCCTCGTGCGACATGGCTGTGGCTGACCCAGCAGCATGTGAGCGACACCGGCGAAACTCCGCTCGACCGACTCAAGGCTGGGCGCATCGATGAGGTCGTCGCTGACGCCGAGTTCGATTTCGGCTGATCGTGGAGCTTGACGCCGAAGTCGTCGCGGACCTGGCAATCAGGTTCCAGCCGCAACACTACCTGCGGGCAATACGACAGGAGTGCGCAGCTACTCCATTGGGCATGGGGTTCGGACAATCGCGCTTCGCAAGCCCCGACCGGTCCTTCATGGTCCTCTACATTGCTCGCGACCTGGCGACGGCGATCGCCGAGACGATTATTCGCGACCGGTTCGAGGGAAAATCTTACCGCATGCTGCTCTCTCGGAAATCGCTGGCTGGGCCGTGTCCGAAGTCTCTGCTACGTCGCCCCTGACGGTGATCGACGTCCGGACCACCGGCCTGCTGCGGCTTGGGATCAGCACCGACGCTGCACGTGCCAAACAACAGGAGGAAGGCCGGAAGCTGAGCCAGGCTCTCTTTAACGGGTTCGCAGTTGACGGGATCCTCTACAATTCGCGGCTGACCGGAGCGGAATGCGTGGCGGTCTACGACCGCGCCGTTGAGGGCAGGCTCAAGGCCCGACGGGCCACGGCGCTCGAACGGCATGCCGAACTCGTGCCGGCGTTGAGGCAGCTGAACGTTCGGGTTATCCGCGGCGACCTTTCGTAAGGAGCCGTCGGGCTATCTCTAACCTAGATCACTCGTGCTGCGCAACGCGAGCGCTGGCGCGTGACGCAGGATGGCATGAAAACATCACATCTGGAGCAATGGCTGAGAGGGTTTAAGGCAGAAGTCTCGAAAACTTCCGCACCTGGAACGGTACACGCCTACATTGCTAGACGGCACGCCTCTGTTCCGGCAAAGCTGCGAATCGCGGGGCCACTGGCAATCCGCAGGTCGGTGGGTTCAGGCAATGCTCATTGAAAGATGGGCCGCCGACTTTCCTTTGGCCGTAAAGCTCGGCGGGTGTCGCTCTCAATTGCCGTCTCAAATTGATCGGCGGGACGTGGCGACGCGGATGGCTGTCACACGCTGCCATTCGGAAGCACCAGCGTCGTCGGCGCCTTGCTTTTGGTCGGAACAGAACACTTGCCTTTGGGTGATCACCCGTCATGACTACGGATGAAGCAGAACAGGGTGTTCGCTACTTTTGCACAAAATGGGCTGAAGAGCGCGGGCTTCCTCATCCGCCAGAGAATCCAAGATTTTCCGATTTCTTTTCTTGGCTTGAGCAGAAGTCGCCGGGCCATTTGAAATTCCGAAGCAGCACTTCGGTGCAGGACGACGTCGAGCGATGATTCATCGACGAATTCAAGCAAGGTTGGCGCTACTAGCAAGCGATTTCCGGAGAGGCCGGTGCCGTGCTCCGGGCCACCTTCCGCGATTACGCCATACCCACTTCACTTGCCTCTGTTAGCTTCTTCCTGCGGCGGGAGACCCCAATCCCGCCTGGCCGGCGCCTAACAGGCAAATCTACCCCAACGCCCCCCAAACGGCGCCGGCCACCTTCCCGCGAGCGACTGTCAGCCGCTCTAGTGGATCCCGCCAGGAGGTTGTAGATCGAGCGTTCCTTGACGTTTATATGCTGCCCAAGCCTCGGCAGGCACTGCCGAATCCGCCCGGGCCAGCCAGTCCGCGCGCTCAGTCTCGGTAAGTGAATTCCACCAATGCATGCCGGCTATTTCAGCAGCAGTCGGATTCCGGTTCGGTTCGTCTGCCATTTTCTTATCCTTGCATAAGACTTGAGTGGCGCAGGCCCGCAACTATCAGAACGGCCAAAAGCCGGCCAAAAAAGCCGGCATTTTGGAGTGCGCCCCTGAGGGTGGACAGATCGGGATGTGTGCATTGACCAGCCTTCCGGGTTTTCGGAGAGAGAACCCATGGCAAAGCACCGCAGTCACAGCATCGAGTTCAAACGCCAGGTCGCGCAGGAGTTCATCGCCGGCGAGACGCTGCACGGCTTGGCTAATGCGCAACCTGATCCGCATCTGGGTGCGCAAATATGAGCAAGGAGCGTTCGACGATGATGCGCAGGCCGCTGACCTGATCCAGGAATACGAAGCCCGGATCGCAGCGCTCGAACGGTTGGTCGGTAAGCAGGCTCTGGAACTGTGTTTCTAAAAGGGGGCTCTGAGAAACGCACCGCGGCCGAGAAGCGGGACTACATCCGTCATCACCGGCCCTGCGGCATCAGCGTTGCCGAAGGATGCCGGTTGATGGGAATCGCGCGCTCCACCTACTACGATCCCCTGGAGAACGCGGCCGACGACACCGCGATCGGTCGAGGCAATGTTCTCGATCAGCGACGAGTTCGAGTTCTACGGTTATCGCCGTGTCGGCGCTGCGCTGCGTCAGCAAGGCCTCGTCGTGAACCACAAGAAGATCCGGCGCCTGATGCACGAGCATGATCTGCAGCCCAGGATCAGGCGGCGCTTCGTGGCCAGCACCGACAGCGATCATGATGGCCCGATCTTCCCCAACCTGGCCAGGGACATCGTTGCAACCGGCCCGAACCAGCTCTGGGTCTCCGACATAACCTATGTCGCGCTGCCGACCCGCTTCGTCTACGTCGCAGTCATTCTCGACGCCTGGTCGCGCATGATCGCCGGCTACGCCAGTGGCCGATCGATCGATGCGCGGCTGACGATGGCAGCGTTGAAGGCGGCCATTGAACGGCGCCAGCCGCCGTCCGGCTGCATTCATCATTCCGATCGGGGCTCCCAATACGCTGCGCAGATTTACCGCGAAGCGCTGGAAACAAACGGCCTGACGGGCTCGATGGGCCGCAGAGGCAATCCTTACGACAACGCCAAGGCGGAGAGCTTCAGTGAAGACGCTGAAGGTCGAGGCGGTCTACCCGATGGCCTTCGAAACCTTCGACGACGTCATTGATCACCTTCCCCGCTTCATCGAGGAGGTCTACAACAAACGCAGGCTCCATTCGGCGCTCGGATATCTGAGCCCGCAGCAGTTCGAGGATCAACACATCCGGCAGACTGGCAAATCAGCAGCCTGATATCTGTCCACCTTCAGGGGCGCACTCCATTTCGCTGCTCCACTGCATGAAATTTTGGTACCAGCCAGACACCGTTTCCTAAGCAACCTGCAGTGCGCCCAGGAAGAAAACGAAACAGATAGCTTGCCAAACCCCTCGTCACCTTTCGGGTCGTTGCTCTGGTAAACGTAAACCTGTCGATTGAACGTGGTCCTCTAACGGACCCGGTCGTCGCGGTCGCGTTCCCTTCTTTATAGTTCGTCGCGCTCCAACTCCTCGAGGCGAGGGATATGCTGTTGCGCCGGATCAGTCCGCGTCGTTTCGCTGCCGCGTTGTGCGGCCTCCTTGTCGCTGTTTAACTTATCCTGCAGCCGATTTGTAGCATCTACGGTCGACCCAGTTCGTGAGCCTGCTCGGACGGTTCGTCCGGCCGGCGCTCGGCCTCCTCGGGGCGACGATCTCGCTGCTGTTCGGTCACGGCATCGACATTTGCAGGGGTTTTGCCCTGCACTTCTGCCGGTCCCTCTCGGGTCTGCTCTGCCGCCTCGATAGCGCGCTTAAGCTCCGGATCGTTCTCGGCTACCTCGCGCATATAGGTGTTGCCCTGGACGGCAAGCTCCGCCGCGCGAGCCAGTCCGCGCTCAAAGTCAGCTCGGAATAGCCTTGGAGCAAATTATCGATGCCATCAGAGATGAACGCGTCGCTAGACGACCAGCGATCAAAAACCGAGGCCCGCCTTCCAAAGCTGACCTAAGGGACACCTAGCCGTCAGCCCAAAAGAAAAAGGCGGCTGGAGAAGGGCGTCGTTTTGCGGGTATCTCCGATCGCCTAGACTCAATCAGGCGACCTTGAGATCCTTCATCGCCTTTTCAAAGACATCCTTGATTGGCTTGGATATATCCTCGGCAGCCTTGGTCGTCACGGCCTGAAATTCCTTGGCCTGCTCTACGGTCAGTTCGACCTGCTTGCGCAAGAAGGCAGCCTGCAGCTCGAGGAACTCGGAGGGCGCCCTCACGGCAACCAGGGCTTCGAGGTGCGAGAAGCCGGCTTCGGCATTGGCGCGCAGAGCAGCAATTGTCTTCAGCGACAGCTCGTTGCCGACGGTCTTGGAGGTTTCGAGGCTCGACTGCAGCGCCTTCTGGGTCGTCTCGGTGCCTGAGGCAAATTTCGCATAGGCTTCTTTCGACTGCTCGAGGCCCTTTTCGGCGACAGCGCGGATCTGGTCGGTAGCCATCGACGGGTCGAAGGTCGGGAATTCGGAATTTTCAACGGTGTCAGCGGTCTTGGCCATAGTTTCCATCCTTTTCAGCGGGCGGCCCTTCACAAAAGCCGTCTCATTCATCTACGAAACTGACGTTACGGCATTTGTAGTGCATTGCAATATTTTTGTGCGACGCACCATCCTCTTTATCCCAGTGTTAACCCGCTGAACTTTTCGCCTGCCGAGGCATGATCCATGACGACAATGTCGCCGGGCTTGAGGGTGGGACGAGAACTTTGTCGTCATAGATTTTTGAACCTCTCGCCGTTGATCGGTCCGTCGATGAGCGATGGTGCATCGACACGGTCGTGGCGCAGCGCCGCCAGGAAGGTCACGATTCCAATGGTCGTTCGGCGCCTTGGCTTTTATCCTCTCGCCTCGCGGTGCCCATGCGGGATCTCAAGCTTGGTATGCCTCGTCTGAAGTCAAGACTCCGCAGCCGACCCAGCGCTTGTTGCTTTATGGCGCTGCGTGCCGTGGTGAGCGGCTTTTAACCAGGATTACTATCAACGCCTGCTTCCCACGGGCGAAGCTGGGTTGAACGGTACCAAAGGTTTCCCGATCAGACACTCTCGAATTTTGGTGCGAGAATAAAATCGAAAACGGGCTCAGGCTGGTCAGGCTTTGGCTCTGGCAAAACAACCCGGGAAGTTACGGCCGCTTCGGCATATTCTGCAAGCGCGGCAGGTGTCATCCCGAGTGCGGTCTCAAAGAGCCGGCTCGGCATCGTCACCACCTGACGAAAAAGCGCGGCAGCTTTTGTCGCATGGCGCACGGCAGCGACCCGCTTTCCCTCGCGGATTTTCACCCCGGCTGCGGCCAGCAGGATCAGTCCTTTGAAGAACAGGCGGTGCTGCGTGCTTCGTTTCGCAGCGTGCCAAAGAGGCTCCCAAGCCTCATGGGCTTCCCAGTAATAGCCGTGGTTGAAAAGGTCGATTCCCCATCGAAAGACATCCGAGCCTAGTGCTTCCGCAAGGGCGATGGTCACGGGCTCGTTTCGGTAGCTATGGCCCAAGGGATGACGTACCGGATGCGGATGTTTGCCAGGCAGATACGCATAGGTGGGAAAACTCTTTTCGGGCAGCAAGCGAGGACGAGACATCGGCCCAGCAAGCATGAAAGCGCGTTGATGGCAATTCATGTCACATGGAGCTGACGGCATAGGCTTCATCTGTCAGAGCTGAGGCCGTGAATGGGGCTGAGTTCCGGTTTCTGGAGATCTCCCCCCAATTCCAGACTGCCATTTTATGCGACTTTCGAAGCACAAATGGCGAACGCGCGGAAGGCAAGATGTCAGCCTTCTGGCGCGTTCAACAGGGTTTCCAACCGTTGGACGCTCTCGATCACCAAGTCGAAATTCGGGACGGGTCCGAAGATCATGGCGCTCATGGCAACATAGTCTCGCCGCAAAGCGTCAATCATTCCGTCATGTGGCAGCAGAGCGAACGTCGGCGGCTGCGCAGTCGCAAGGTCGTAGTCCTTCCGATTGAAAAACATGCGAGCATGAGCCACGCAGTCGGCGCCAAGGTCTATATTCACGATCGCCCGGCGGCCGGTTTCGGACTCCATGAGCTGATGGATGTCGTAGTAGTGTCGCGAGATCCGTTGGCCGCCACCACGCAGTTCACCGCGACGCTCAAACCAGCGACGCAGACCATGAAGGATCACGACCTTATCCCAAAAGGTCCGCTCTGGATCGACCGTAGTGACATTGGGAACGCTCAGATCGAGACCTGGCGCATCTTCATCGACATAAGGTTGAATGGTCTGCTGCGTGTTTGGGTCGAGTGCCGACTTCGCGCCTGACTCGATCTTTACCGCCGGACGGACATACGCCTCAACAGGCGTCGCGGTCGGATACCAAAGCAGAAGGGTCTGCCTGTCATCGTCGTCAGTTCGTACCTGAAAGTCTTTTTGCGGCAGTCCCGTGCGCTCTGCGGCTGCGGCTACCAATACAGTCAGGGCCTCCGCCATCGGTCCTTGGATATAGGCCGTACAGGCGTCCTTGATGGCATCCAGCTTCGCCTCGCGCTTGGTTCGACTGAGGTTCTGAAGTTCAGCGATCGATGTCCCCTCCCCCAGATCATCGCGGAACACAGTGACGTCGATGTCTTCCGAAAACCGGCTGATCAGGCCGAACCCCTTGGAAAGGGAGGTGCCGCCTTTGAATAGCAGCCGTGGACTGTCGTCGGGCATGCCGTTGAACAGCGCGTCCAAGGTCCAGCACACCCAGAAGTCCTTTTCGATGTTCTGCGGCGTGGAGCTAAGACGCTGAGCCGTTGTCGTAAACAGGCCCGCCCTTGTCGCGGCGTCGGCGCTCAGGACTTGGTCATAAGCAGAATTCATTGGCTGGGCATTCTCAGAGGCGTAGTCCCGCTCGGCGGGATCTGGCCTTGGGATATCTCTGCCGCGTCCTTCAGCAAAGGCTTCAACAGAACCTGCATCCAGGCGGGAAGGGTTGGCAGGCCTTCGGCCAGGTCGGCGCGGAGGCGCTCACCTTGGTCGGGATCGTTCAGCAGTCGGCGCAGACGCCGCAACAGTTTCTGGTTCCCGTCATCCTGACCCAGCATATCGCGCATCCAATGCAGCGCCTGGACGACGCGCATTGCAGGGCGCCCCGCCCAATAGAGTTTGCTGGCCGACGTGGGCCGGAAAGTGATGTGGAGGTTGCCTAGGCGAATCGGCCGCAACCGCGCATCGGCATGAACGACGATGCGGGCCGGCACCGCGTCAGTCAGGCCGAGGTCATTTGCTGCGGTCATGCCATCGACGAGGACCCGGATCTGATCGCGCCGCGCCACGGCGTCAATGACGCCCCGGGGGTCTGGTGGGCTTTTCTGCTGGGTCAGGGTGTTGAATGTCGGTCGATCGTACAGTCCGCGATCAATCCGCCGCAGCTCAGCGGCCTTGACCATCCGCTGCAGCACCTTGTCCACCGCATCGCGATTGCCGAGGTCAAGAAAATCCGCGGGCGTCCAGACCGTGCGTGGTGGACTCGCCGCCATGCGATCTTGGATTAGAGCCTTCAGGTCCGACCGAGTCTCTCTCATGTCCGAAATATGTATACCTATTTCGGACAAATTTCAACCTCCGAGTGTCCGAAAAATGTCCACATATTTCGGACCGGCAACCTGGCTAACTTGCTACTAACAATCCAAGTAGCTGCCGAGCTCGACGTCCTCATCAAATGATTGATAGCGCAAAACACCCTCATCGACGTGGAGCGGTTACGACACAATCACCATTACTATCCAAGTTCGTGTATCGCTACGCCCGGCACAACAGCCTTGGCGATCTCACATAGGTGCTGGTGATGCGTAAGATAGATCACCTGACCGGCACTTGCCATTTCGCCAAACAACCTGAAGACCTCCTCGGAACGGACATGGTCGAAGGTTTCCATGATGTCGTCTGCGATGAAGGGCACGGAGGGCCGAAACTGCGCAAACTCGTAGTACCCCGCAAGCCTCAGGGCCAGATAGAGCTGAAAGCGCGCGCCCTTTGACAACGCATCGGCGACCTTGGATTGCCCATCGCGCTGCAACGCGATGAGCACTTCCCCACCCTTCACAGGTTGAGTTGTCAGGCCAGAGTACTGGCCGCGCGTCATGAGAGCGAATGCGTCCGATGCGCGCTCCATCATCCCGGAGCGGTGACGCTCGCGATAGAGACGCAGAGCATTTCCAGCCGACATTATTCCCAATTTCAGCTCGATATAACGGACGGCCTTTTCCTCTATTTCCAGAAGGACGGTGCGCCGTTCGGCATCTATCCGGGCAACAGCGCTGTCCCCGCCAATGGCGTCCAGCTTGTCAGTCGCGCGCGTCTGACGAATGAGCTGCTGCTGTATCGCCTCGTCAGAAGCGCGAAGCCTTTGTTCGGCCTCAGCCTTCTCGATTGCAAGACTGTCGAGATCGACAGCATCCAATATCGAACGCGCCTGCTGGAACCCTTCCACCGCGAGCTCGGACGACATCTGCTCCTCAAGTTCGGCCACGGTTGTGCGCAGGCGATCCCTGTCGCGCAGCAGTTCGTCGCGTTGCGCGACTTCGGATAGCGTGGCCACGCCAAAGACCCTCAGGACCTCGTTTTTGCGACGCTCATGTGCCGAAATCTCGCCATCGAGGATCTCACGCGCTTCCTGCAGGCGCTGCAGGTCATTGACGAGATTTGCCTTCGCCTCGCGCGTGCGTTCGGCGCGCTCCAGGCGCTCGGCAAGCCGGATCGCTAGCTGTTCCGGTTCTTCGTTGTCCGCCACCTCGCCCGCCTCGGCTGCAACGGCGGTAACCTCAACCAGGAAACTGTCTCTGTCCGCCTCCATCTTTTCGATGCGGAGCTGCATGGCGTCCCGGTCTTGACGACTCTTGGACAGTTCAGCCAATTGATCGAGGACGCTGCCGACGCCGGCCGCCGATATGCCTCTCTCGAGCCAGGTGCCCTTGAGCGCTTCGGCAACGCCGGCCAGCCATTCGTCCTCACGTCGCTCTGCCACGTCGACGGCTCGCCGCCTGGCGGCCAGATCCTCTTGCCGTGTGCTAACCGTTTTGAGTGCCTCGGTACGCTCGGCGTCAACACTGAATTGCCTGTCCAGGAACAACTCTGCCACGGCCATGACCGTCTCAAGGCTGTCGGCGGGATCTGAACCGATGCCGACACTCCCCAGAGCCCCGCTCAGCTCCAGGCGTATTTGGTCTCTCTCATCAACCGCCCGCTCGGCTTTCTTGAGGGCAAGCTCGATCTCATCCCAGGCCGCGAGCGCTTCGATCCGGGCAGCAATGCGATTCTCGATCAGCTCAATCAGCCGTTCGGAGGAAATTTCCAGGCACTCTCCGAATAGCTCTCTTGCCGCTGCGCGAATTTCCGAGTGTACGGCCTCCCGGTCCGAGCTGTTGCGTGCAAGTTGGTCGCGCGCATGCGCGATGGCGGCAGCGGTTTCAGCGAGGCTGCGGCTTGCCGTGCGAATCTCAACGAGCTCACGCGCGTTGGCCAGACGGCCTGCTCCGACACTGTCATCTCGAGCCAGTGCTGCCGCGAAATCGTCCGCCGTGTCCCCAGTGAGGTCATCGCGATGCCGTGCCCAGGCCTCGTCCCGGGCGCGACGAATGACGGCGGCGGCTTCATCGTCGGTGACATCGACCGAGGCGCGAAGGGCATCCAGCCGCACCGAAAGCAAGTCGTGATTGCCTTGGTGCTCGGCAAGACGCTCGGAAACGACGCCCCTGCTCTTCCCGAGCTCGGCTGCAATCGCTTTCCATACGCCAAGCTGTCCAGCATTCGGAATGGCGACCCTAGCCAATGCCTGAGCATCTCCCGACCAGGGATGCAAGCGCGCGATCGCGGCCTCCCATCGAATTGCGCCGGCATCCACGGCCTCGCGTGTAGCCTTTATTTCCCTTAGGTGGCCACTTGCCTTTGCCGTCGACAATGCCGAGACCAGCCTTGCCCTGGCGGGCTCGGGCACGGCCCGTTCTTCGCCGACCCGCTCGCGTGCCGCCTGAAGCGTATCAGCGGCTGCCGCGGCCTCGTCGCGCGCGACGCGCACGCTGGTAACGATCCCGGATCGCTGCTCGACCATGGTGCGAACGGCACCAATGGTTGCAGCAGGCAAAAGCAGTTTGGCAGGGTCCGGCTCGGAGGGCCTTCCAAGGGCGGCAAGGCAACTTGCCACTGCATTGTCGAGGATTTGCAGCTCCATCCTGCGACTTGGCAAGTCCAGGCCGGCTGAGACGTGGCGCACCTTGCGGTCAGCCAGGCCACGAACCCGTTCGGAAATCGCAAGGATCACCGCATCCACATCGACCGAGCCGATTTTCGTCGTAACCCGCTCGAGCTCGTCCACGCTCGCGGACAGCCGCGTTCTCAGACTGGCATCGGTCTCGATCATGTCGGCGACACTGCCCGTCCAGGTCCGTGACGGTGATGCGATCTCAGGCAAGTCGGCCAGTTGGGCTTCCTTACGTCGGATATCGGCAAGGATCGGGATCGCGCGAAGATACTTCGCGATGGTATCGAGCCGAGCCGACAGCACCGACCGTTCGGCGATGCTGCGGTCGTATTTTTCTGTCGCGTCGAGACGCTCGGCTTCAAGGCTCTCATAAGTCGACGCCAAGGTGTCGATCGTGTCCTTACCGGCCTTCAGTTCCGCAAGCCGCTTCTTGAGCAGCGCAAGCTCGGTTCCGTGTGCCTGCTTGCGATAGAGCCTGTCCGCTTCGGCCTCGAGTACGCTCAATGTATCACTTGCGTGCCCGAGGCCGGCGCTGGCCGTAAACAGCAGCTTGCCCAGGTCGCCACGCGATTCCAGGATTGATTTTCCACCTGCTTCCAGCGTTTCGTCGTCCAACGAAAACATGGTCTCGTATGCGTCTCGAGACAACCCCGCGAGATCTGCTGATATCGCCATTTCGCTGACCGGTTGGCCAGTCGCGTTCAACAATGAGCTGGTGCGCTGCTTCGTGCGTGTGAACGTGTGCTCCGCGCCGCCGAGTTCCAGCACCCCGCCGATGCGCATCGCGCTGTACTCATGCAGGAAATTGTAGCGGCTGCGTTCCTCGATTCCAAACAGCAGGTCGAGATAGCCAGAAAGCGCGGTCGACTTGCCGGCCTCGTTCAGGCCGAAGACAATATGCAGGTCGGGACCGGATTCCGGTTTCGACCCGAAGTCGATCGTCCTGTCGGTGAACTTGCCATAGCGAATGAGATCAAGTCGCCGGAGCCTCATTGTGACCCACCAGCCTTAAGGCGGGAGGTGACCAGGTCGGCGCCGTTGGCAAGCACCCTGTCGAGAAACAACTCCAACTCAGCCTCGTCCTTACCGGCGAAATCGCGCCCGTCAGGCGGAAGATCCGCGATGATCTTCTGGACTAACGCCCTCGCCTCGGCACGGAAAGCTTCCGAGCTGGCATCGGCGCGCATGGATTGAGCGAGTTCGAAAATCGGATCAGCGACGCCCTCCGATGTTTCGCCCGCGGATGGAGAGACGTCAAGCTCGAGCTTCTCCACCCAGGTGTCCCCGGTGTGTTCCGCGACTTGCTCAGCTTCTGCGAGCAGCAGGTCGCGATCACGGATCAGCGCCCAGGATAAAGGTGACGCCCCGGTCAGGCCGAGACGGACCACAGCATGACGGGACCTGACGGAGGCGCGCGCATGTTCGAGCGCGGGGCGGACTCGTCCTACGACTTCGGACCATTCCACCGTTTCGCTCACGTCGACGCTCACCCGCTCGAATTGCACGATACTGGTTAGTCTTTCCTCGATCTCGACGGTGCGGTCGTCTCGTATCGTCACCAGGGTGACGGATTTCTCGCCGGCCTCGTTGATGTCCCTGCCCTGCGGAATTCCTGGCATCACCACGGTGCTCGCCCCGGCGTGGACTTGGCGGACATGGATGTGCCCAAGCGCCCAGTAGTCGAAGCCATGGCTGTGCAGGTCAGCGACGCTGCAGGGGGCATAGATGTCGTGGCCGGGCGATCCGGCCAGGCTGGTATGCATGATGCCAACATTGACCGCACCTTCACGCGGAGCTGAATACTTGGGGAGCAGGCTGTCCGGCGCCTTGGGGCTAGCAAAGCTCAAGCCATGGAACGCAATGTCGAGCCCGCCGGCTGTCTGCAGCACTGACTGGGGACGGCCGCCGAAGATCGTGACCGTGTCCGGGAACACCAGCTGCTTCGATATCCGCGACATGGCGTCATGATTGCCACGGATCTTGAAAACCTTGATGCTGGCCTGATGAAGTCGTGTCATCTGTGACGCCAGAAACCGCGCCGTTTTCATCGACGTCTGATCGCCATCGTAGAGATCGCCGGCAATGACCAAGGCATCGACACGTTCCGCAAGGCAGAGATCCACGATCGAGACAAAAGCCTGACGGCTGGCGTCTCCGACAAGTTCGGCAAGGTCGGGGTTTCGCATCGCCAGCGAACGCAGCGGCGAGTCAAGGTGAATATCGGCGGTATGTACGAATCGAAATGCCATTGGGCGGTCTCCGCCGGCGAACATAGGGGGTGTTCGAGCGCGGTTCGATAGATGATTTCACAACAGGTGGTGTTGGCTGTCCTGAGCTTGCGCTGCCTTTCACCGATCGGCTCTGCCGACATGTTTGCTGGCTCTTATCGCGTTGGAGGGGGCAGTTGTCAAAACCCCGCAGCTTGGCATCTAACCAAACAAGCGGGGGCACCCCCGCCTCAGTCGACAAGGGGTAACGACGCTCCATCGCCACGCGACAGCCGGCTCTGCTTTTCTTTGCCGCAATCGGCGCAGTCGGCATCCTTCCGCGGCATAACAAACTTCACCCGCCGATCCAGCGGGTGCTGTTGGACGTTGCCCTGGAACGCCTCGGCCCTGGTGAGACCAGTCATGTAGAACAAGAAGTCGTTTGCGGCCTGCGAAGCGCTGAGGGCATTCAGCGTAATGACGCTCGGTGCCGAGGAGTCATCGCCATCGACATAGCGCTGCGCCTGACGCATCTGGCCGCTCATGCTCTCGTCGCGCAATCGCTGCGGGCTGATCGCCTGATTGCAAAGCAGGCAGCCGCATACCGGCGTGACGAGACGCGCGCTGGTGTGGATGTTGACCACCTCCCCAGTCTCGTCGTTGGTCTGGATGCGCGTGCCCAGCTGCACACCTGGAACGAGGTACTGGTGAACCACCGCGTTGAAGAGGCGTCGTGCCCGGTGCCCGTCGGCGGCAAGAAAGACGTAGTCACAAGTCTTGAGCGCCTCGACCACCGCCTTTTCCTCCATACTGGTGAAGTGGAGATCGATCGTAGCCTTGCGGTTGGCTCGGGAAATGACACGGCGCGCGAGGTCGATTTTGCGCGTTGCAAGAGATGACCCAAGCTTACGCATCCACTCGGGGCGCCCGGGCGCAACCAGCCAGGTCATAGCGTCCCAACCGGTCGCGTGAACGAGACGAGGTAAGTTGCTCGGCTGGACCCGGTCGGGATCGACGAGAACGAATGAGCCGACCCCGAGCCGGCCCAGCAGCTCGGCGAGAATGGAGCCTACCCCGCCTAAGCCAATGATCGCCACCTTAGATCGGGCGAGGATGGCCTGACCGGACGCGCCGAACATGCGGACCTGGCGGTCAAAACGGAGATCAAAGCGCTTTTCCCGCGACGATGGTGCCGGACGCAACTCGGTACGGCAGGAACCTACAACGATCATCCGGTCGATCCGGAGGCGGCTCTTACCGGGAAGCCAGATATCGCCGGCGACAGCGTTCTGTGCAAATACCAAAGACCCGACGGGCATCCCGTCGATGAGATCGAGTAGCGCCGGGAAACCGCGCTCGTGGGACTCGATGTCAACATCGGAGAAGGCGACCCGATCCGTGCCGAGATGGTTGTGGACGGCGAGATAGACCAAACGCTCGTCCCGGCAGCGCCGCACCTGCTTGGATATAAAGGGCGCAAGCAGCTTGCGATAGCCGCGCGTACCCGGCACCCAATCGCGCCCCTCGACGGCCAAGATCAAGTCACGTGCGGTCAGCACGGGTCCGTCCTTGGTTTCGAGCAGGCCGGCATGGATCACGGCGCCATGCTCATCGCCGTCGCCAGGAAAAAGGTGGGCGACAAGCTCGTCGTACATTTCCTGCGTCATCCGCAGCTGGCAGGTATGGCTCATTGCTGCAACATCCATTTGATCACCGTGAGGAGCTTGAGGAGCGGTGGTTCGTAAGACCAGCACGACTGGTTGCGCTGACGCCTCGACACCATGACACTTGTGCGCTTGGGCATGGTGGACTCGGCATCCGGGAACGCTTTGCCGGGATGCAAGGGATTCTTGAGCATAGCCTTGTCGAGACGTGTGAGGTCGCCCCGCACGTAGAACGGGTAGGTGTCGTCGTCGGGGCAAGCTGTCGACAGGAAGAAACCAACCCAGGTGCTATCCTGCTGATAGGGCGGACCGAGAGGAACATCCTCGACGATGACGAAGGCTGCTCCATCTACGGTGGCGCAGACCTCGATACTTTTGTCTGGAAAGTGGTTGCGAAGGCCTTCGATGGCCTTCGCAACACCTGCCTTGAGGCTAGCCATTAGCTGTCCTCGTGATGATCGACAGCGCCGAAGACTTCGCCGCCCGAGATGAAGGTCGAATCATCGTCACCGATCACCTGGGTGTCGCCGTTGGGCTTCTCCTCGTCGAGGGTGAAGTCCAGGCGAATATCGACACCCTGGGCAATGGCGGCCGCCTTGATCTCGGCACCGGTATGCCAGCCGAAACGCAGAGTGACCGGCTTAGTGTTGAGCTTTACAGTCACCATCGGACGGGCAACGACTTTCAAACGCTCGGCACCACGGTCGTCGAGGTCGATATCGCTACCGTCCTCGATCAGCTTGTCAGAAGTATCCGTGCGATCGAGCGTGAAAATCTGATCTTCAGTGAGACCGGCATAGCCCCGCAGCTCGGCTTCGGCGATGGTGGCAGCACCCCACTCGTACCCGCGCAGGTCGACCGTGAAGGCATAGACACGGTCTCCCGCAAAAGCGCGGAACTGCTCGATACCTTCGTCGCGCAGATCCACCTTTTCGTTGAGGCCGATCGACTTGGTCCCCCGATCCAGGATCTGGATCAGGATATGCTGGTCGGCCGGCAGATAGCCGGACTTTTCGAGTATCTCGCGGCCTTCGATCTGGCGGTCGCGGGAACGGCTGGGAACGGAATTGACAAGGTAGGCAAAGCGATCGCGCTGATCGGCGTCCTGGCTGGCGTCCTGAAGGGACATATGATCACCCATCTAACTGCCGACCGGCACTTTGCCGCGGCTTCTGTGGGGTTGATCGTTGCAGAGGCGGGAAAGCGGAAATGCCCGTGCGGATTTTTTAGGTGATGGGCTCGGCCGGGGCCGGGCACATAAAAAAGTACCGGCAGCGCGGGCACTGCCAGTCATCGCTTTTGGGTGGAAATTCGCCTCGACCTATGGCGGCAGCGATCTCGGTGCTGTTCTCGACTCTGTTTCGGAGTTTTGCCAGCGTTTGGACGACGGATGTCGTCTCGCCCGTGGCGACATGGTAGGACTCAACAGTCGCCCCGGCGCCGTGGCTCTGCTCGGCTGCCTTGAGTAACAGGGAGTTCGCGAGCCTATCCGGCTCGGTTGACGACGGGGCGCCCCGACCTTATCGACCGGAGGATAGTGCCGGCACAGCCGACTTCCACCTGGTCGGCATGGACTTCAATGTCCGTGGCGCCGAGGCGCACAATGATCGGCGCTAGTTTCCCTAACCCGCGCGCCAAAAGAGGCCGCAACGAGGACAGCATGGTTTGCGTCAGGTCGCGATAGGGTTGCTCATAGAGGTGATCGACCAGGCCGCTTTCCGCCCAAGCGTTTTGAAAAATTTCGTTGATCGCGTCTTCCGACAGCGGCGTCGATGACTCTCTCGCGGCCTCGATCACTTGCAGAAGGCATCGATGCGCCGCGCGATATGTGCTCTCGACCACGTCGCCGCGCATGCCCACCACGCGTTCGTAGTAGAAGCGACGAGGGCACCGTTCGTAGTCCTCTATGTCGCGAGCGGTTAGCGTTGGGGCGGGAGGCTCGTTGAGTGGGGTGAAGTCCGGCTTGGGCACCGGCCGCGCGATCTGCCCGGTCGTCAGCTGGCCAATGTGCAGTTTCTCGAGATAGGTCGAGGGATTGGCGTTCTTGCCGTTGCTGTTAGCCGGCCGATAGAAGCGGAGAATTGCCTGTGCCCGAGACATGGCGACGAAGAACAGGCACTCTTCCTCAGCCTCATGCGCGTCTGGCTCAACCGGGTTGACGACGAGACCGTCAGGTGGCGGACACCTGTCCGCGCGATTGGGTGCGGGGAAAGCGCCCTTCTTGAGGCCCGGCAGATGCACGGCCTCGAATTCGAGACCTTTGCTCGCATGCACGGTAAGGAGGTGGACGCCATCGACGTCCGAAAGCTCGTCGGGCAGACGGCGCAACTCTCGCTCGTCGGCGAGCAGAACCATGTGACGAATGCGCGCCAGCCCCCGGGCGATCGGCGACCGGCGACCCGCCCCCCCTTTGGGCATCGAGCGAAGAGCCTCTACCAGTTGTCGTACGGCCACACGGCGCATATCGGCCGAGGGCGTATTGCCCTGAAGCAGACCCACGACATAGTTGCTGCGCTCAAACAGGTATTCCATGAGCACGAACCAAGGCGTGCTTCCTTCCGTAAGGCCCGAGAGATGCGTTGCAATCAAGGCTAGCCCAGCGCGTCCCTGGGCCGATAAACCGACGACTTCCTCCAGTCTCGCCAGCATCGCTATCGTTCGGATCTCGAGGGCTTTCGCAGCCGACAGAACTTTGACGACGTCCGATGTGCTGACGCTGTACTGCTGGAAACCGGCAACTCGCATGAGCGTCGAGCCTGAGCTGGCCAAGAGGGACAGAAGAGACAGTAGGTCGCGGACTTCCGGACGATCGAATAGCGGCCCGAGATAGAGCACAGGGATGTTGCGAGCCTCGAGTTCCTCTCCTACGCGGGCAAGCGTTCCGTTGCTGCGCGCCAGCACAGCCTGGGTCCGGAGCGGCTTGCCGGCCTTCTCGAGTTCCCGGATGCTGGCGGCGAGGCGAGAGTATTCATCGTCGACGTCGCTGGCGACGCTGAGCGAGGGCGTTTCGCCAAGTTCCTCCTGGTCGGGATCCAGGTTGAGCGGCAACGAAAAGTCGGAGACCTTCATGGTCCGGCTGAAGCCGGTGAAGGTGTCGATGATCCGCGTTGTCGATCGGTAGTTGACCCTGAGCGGCGCCTTCTCGTGGTCGGGATAGTCCTCACCGAACCGCGCCATGTTGCGGACGGAGGCGCCACGGAACCGATAGATCGACTGCCGCGCATCGCCGACGACCCATAGCTGCCGGCCGTCACCGGCCAACCCCTTGATCAGAACCGCACTGGCCCGGTTTATGTCCTGATATTCGTCGACGTGGATCCATCGATGCTGGGCCTGAAGCTTCGCGCGAAAGTCAGCGTCATCCCGCAAGCGCAGTGCCGGCATCATGATGAGGTCGCCATAGTCGACCTGTTTGAGCTCTTGAAGGCGCTCCTGGTAGTGACGGTAGACTAGCGCCACTTCCTTGGCTTTTGCCGCTGCAATCACCGCCGGCTCATCCTTTTGGTCGGCGCGCCGAGCCATGGCTTCAGCCAGATCGGTGTAGGCCTGCCAGCCGACCAGCTCGTCCTTTGCGCGATAGATGGCCTTGAGGATTTCCCTGAGGGCGAGCGCCGGCTCAAACAGGTTCTGGTGATGGACGATGGGGAGTGCCGGCAATGCCTCTTCGAGCATGTCGATGGCGCGGCTGCCGTCGACAAGAGGCGGATCCTGCGAGAGATCGAACAAAATATGGTGCTTGCGCAGCAGCTCAAGACCAAAAGCATGGAAGGTACTGGTCCAAATGTTAGCTGCAGGGCTCCCCACTGCCTTGCCAACGCGATCGAGGAGTTCCCCAGCGGCCTTGTTCGAGAAGGTCAGCGCCAGAATCTCCGAAGGCGCCGCTTCCGTGCTCTGGATGAGCTGAACGATCCTTTCGACCAGAGTTCGGGTCTTGCCGGTGCCTGGTCCGGCCTCGAGCAATAGAGCTTTACCGCGGAAGCCGGCAGCATACTTCTGCGAGTCATCGAGGTTCTTGAACTTGTCAGGACGTGCGGGCGCGGGTGGACGTGGTTCGGGCAGGAGCAGTGCATCGGTCAGCTGCTGAAACACGAGCGCAAGATTGAGCCCAGTTTGTTCGGCGATTGCCCTGGCGCGCATTCCGCCCAAGAAGAGCCGGCGGGCGAGTGCCCTCGGCAGCAGGAGCTCACGGGCAAAAACATTCGCCTGGGCCTCGCGACGCTCCTTCACACCATAGGCTTCTACCCGCAATACCGGATCGCCCGGCCCGGGTGAGCCGTAGTCCTTGCGGACCATAGCCACGTCGCCATCGTGAACGACTTCATGTCCGATTTCATGAGCGATTACCTCAAGCTTCGTGGAAGGCTCGAGATCCTCTTGAACAAACACGTGACTGTACTTCCGAAAGAAGACACCGAGACATCCTGCGAGCGTCGCATCTCCGGCAGGCAGCTCTTCAAGCTTCAGCGCCCGCTTGGCCAGCGCACGTTCGACGACCGCGCCAGCCTGCAATTCGGCCATGCCGTGATCAATTGCTTCCCTTAGTTCATTCGCGGCTAGGCGGATAAGGCTGAAGTTTTCCATGCCGCGTTACTCGATGAGAGCCAGCCAGCGAGCACGTTGACCCTCATCCATTTTCGTCGACCGGATGACCGAGCCGAAAGACACTCTTGGCGCCACCTCCGGCGACTTGTCCGATCGATAGCTCGCCGACGTGGACAACGTCGGGTCGAGAGACAAGAAGCCAAGCAGGCTATTGAGTTGAGTGCCCAGAAAGATCGAGAGACGGCGCACCAAAAGCAGAGGGATTGTGCCTACGTCGATCGATCGTTGCTCGAGCTTGATCAGGATCGAAATCGGAATGTCACACGCGGCGGCCGCTGCATTGAGTTCGGCACCGGTCTTGCCGGCAAATGGATCGATGATTGGCTCCAAGCCAAAAACAGAGAGATCAGGGGCTGGCAGCGGCGGAACATCAGAGTCGTCGCTCTCAACGCCGGCATGCCATTCTATGGCGAAGCGAAGGATTTCTTCGCGATGCGCTGGATAGGCTTTGACCGCCTGGGCGACTGCCTCGGCAGACACATCGGTAGTCGCAGCGAGTTCAGTCAATAGTTCGGAGAGGTCGGGGGCGGGCTGGCTCACTCTTCAGCTCCCTTCTTCATCGTCTCAAGCTTGTCGTAGGCACTCTCCAGAAGCTGTCGTATTCGACGAGCGGAAACGCCAAGCATTCTACCGGCCTCCTTCTGGTCAACCTTAAGGTACTCCGTTGCCAAAAGGGCGCGACGTTCTTTGTCCGAAAGCTGCTCGAGTGCGTCATGTAGTTCCAGCATTGTCTCAGCGTGTGTGCGCCGATGGAGGTTCGACCGCGCGCCAATCGCCTCGCTGCCGTCGTCATCTCCGTCATCGTCATCTGAACTGAATGCCGACGCTGGAATCTCGGTTGCATCACGGGCCTGATAGCGGCGTATAGCGTCGATAATCTTGCCCTTGATGGCGCGGTTGAAGGCAAATTCAAAGACGTCGAGCAGGTCATTCTGATTTGCGATCTTATCAATGAACCACACCCGCAGATCGCCCCGTATTTCCGTGCGTCGTTCCGAGGGGATTCCCCCTGTCCGCTTGATGGCTCGCTGATCCACCCTTTTGAGAAACTCCAGCAGGATGGCTTCGTACGCAGGACTGTGACCGCCATTTGGCTGGAAGTTGCGAAGGAAATAGAGCAGGCATTCGTCTGAGGCAGGTGTAGAGCCAGACACCAGCTCCTGCATAGGGCGAAGCAGAGCCCGATGGATTTCTGCCTCGAGTTCCGGACGTCGATAGTATGTCGTGCGGCGATGTCACGGTAACTTCTTGTGAGGAGTCGCTGGGGTAGACGCCGGTCCATGAATGACGCGCTCATCAGCTACAAACGCCACCGCTTTCCCGCCGAGATC
>NZ_JAMYQT010000071.1:0-21105 GCF_040320985.1 Mesorhizobium sp. M0571 | reverse complement strand
GCATTCATCAGTAAGACCAGCGCCGGCATATCGGCATGTGACGCCAACCGATGGTCCAGGCTGATCCTCGGCATTCTTCAGCAGGTCCAGTGCAAACCGCTTTGAGGTGTAGCACAAGATCGTCACGATGATGGGAAAAAAGCTAAGGCATGGCCGGGGTCGAAGCTTCGCCCTTCGCCGCCGCCTGATGCTAGTTATGAGTCCGGATCCTGGCCTAAGACGGCCCGCCGGGATTCACCCCGAGCTGGCTGTCTTATTGCTTGGGATACGTTTCAGCAAGAGTTCCTTCCGCCAAGAGATCGTTGACTTTGTAGGCGACTTCCGTGCGGTTGGTCGCCTTCAGCTTCTTCATGATATTTCGGATGTGGACCTTCACGGTGCTTTCGCGCAGGTTCAGTTCGTAGGCGATGATCTTGTTCGCCTTTCCGCGCCGGAGCGCTTGGGCGACCTCGGCCTGCCTGAGCGTGAACATGCCTTTCAAAGGCTGCTTGTCGGGGCTGTCCGAACCTATCAGGTGGCGCATGCCAAGGACACTGCTCGCAGGGACGAAGATGCCTCCCGCTGCCGCAAGGTTGATAGCCTCGACACAGACATCGATTTCGACCGAGGTCGGAATGTAGCCGCGTGCGCCGCATTCGAGAGCGGTCAGTATGTGTGCAAGATCTTCGGTGTCGGCCAGGATAACCACAGGGACTGATTTGAATTCGGACGAAATATGCCTAATCTCGTCTGCGATGCCATGATCGGTGACCTTCCGGCCGCCAAGGTTGAAGAGTATGGCTGCAAGGGGGGGGGCCGAGCCCTTCTTCACGCGCCATTCATCGATCGAACCCATGGCGGCGATCTCCATGCCGAATTCGTGGTCCGCGAGGGCCGATGCGAGACACTCGCGGTCTAGGGCCCTTCCGTCCAGGATGAGGAGGCATCCCCTGCCTCCTTGGCTATGGACACTTTCCGTTCCGCTGGACAGGACTCCTGACCGATTGGCCGAAGTGTAGTTATGCCGTCCTGCCGTGGAACCCATGTCAATCCCCAGTCGTTTCGCACACAAGCCGCGTTGCGGCTGCCAAAACTCCCCTGATTCTCTCGCAATCTGAAAGTTTGAATACGCAGCCCTGTGTTTGAATGCGCTTGTGTATGAATACCCAGCCTTGTGAAAGCGTGAGGCTCACCCAGCTCGGGAGTGTTCAGCAGTTCTTCGCCCCTAGCCGAGAACAGCTTGTGCAGCCTATCGCCTATTTATAAGCGTTCTCTAACATAAGTTAATTTTTAGAAAATTTCGCGTCGAAGGTGGCCTGAGAGGGCACGTGTTGAGACCGCGTCACCCGCCTTGAAGCTCCCGCGAGTTCGATCGTGACGCGCGGGTCCGGCGAGATTCAATCTCTTTTGGCCATGTGCCAACCGTTGAAACGAGTCCCGAGCGCTTAAGGAATGCCAAGGAGTGGGATACCTCTACGAGGTTGACCAACCGGGTTGGCGATGCTGCCATTCTCAGGAATGGACCGCTTAGCCAACCCCAACCCCAGCAGCCATTCGAAAGAGGATCGGTAGTTCCTCGCGATTGTAGACGAGAATTCCTGAAGGTGGATATTGGCATGACCAGGGCGCAGGTCGTGGCATCCGTGGCCCAGCGCTTTAGGTCCGAGAACACCGGCTGTATCTGCCGTAGTGTATGGAACAGCTTGCACGTGTTTCGGCAGCACGTTCTCCTCATGTGATAGGCCATGGTTGCCGTCGGTCATAATAATCGGGCCTTTGCGGCTGCCCTCGTCAAAGTGGACCGCGGCCCCGCCAGGTAAGCCGCGCACTACCAGCCCGGAAAACATCGTCTGGAACTTGCTCCAGCGACGGCGCACTGTCGTCTTCCAGCAGAAATTTTGCTGATGGCCTATGCGCTGGCGCCCAGCACCGCGCCGCAGGGGGCGTCGCGAACGACCCGCTAGAGACGGTTGAACCCGAGCTAGAGGGAATAACCTTTACCGGAGGTACTCGCTATCGAATCCGGCTGTTTTGACCAGCTTCTTGCGGTTGATCACCTCTACATGGCCTGCCTTGAAAGCGACGAGATCGGCCTTGCGGAGTTCCCTCAACGTCCGATTGAGGTGAACGGTGGTCATTCCGAGAATGTCGGCCAATTCATGCTGGGTAAGGGGACACTCATATCTTCCATGGGCCGACAGGCCAACGATCGAGAGCCTCTCCTCCAGCTCGAGCAGGAAATGGGCGGTGCGGCTCATCGCGTTCCGCCGCCCGGCATTCATGAGATGTTCGGCAAGGATGGCGTTCAGGCGGGCCAGGGAGCAGGCGATAGTCTTGCCGAGGCGGCCTTCCGACAAGATGGCCTCTACCAGTTTCTTGCTGGAAATTTCGTAAACAGCTAGTTCGGTTATGGACGCCAGGGACGCTAAACGGGGTCCGTCCACGGAACGGAAACCGACAATGTCCCCCCGCAGAGGAGTGTCGATGATCTGCCGTTCTCCGTCCAGCAGTCCGCGGTAAAGGAGGGCCCAACCCGATTTTACGATGAATATCCCACCGTTGTTGTCATCCTGGCGGCATATCACCGAATGGGGTTTGTAAATTCTTGCGGTAACACCGAGAAAATCGTTGTTACCCCAAGCGTCCTTCGAGAATGCCCCCCCTACGGGATGCGAGTGTATGAACTGCAACAGTGTTTGCATGTTGCTTCAATTTCCGCACAACCTACAACTGCTCCCGCACGAGTTTGACAGAAGGACCACCGACGGTAGAGGCAGGATTGCCTACTGTCCTCGTCTGTTTGAATGAGGTAGACTGCGTTGACATAAAGGGTTGCAAGCATCAGGCGGTTAAGTCTTCCGGCTTCGGCGAGACGATCCACGCCAAGGCCTGCAGAAGTGTAGTAAGATTATTGCTCGGCAGCAGCTAGCCTGCGACCGGCTTCCTAGCGCTCGCCGGACCAAGTCAAGTGTCGGATCATCGGGATAAGTCGGCACAGTGAACCCCATGTCGCGTCGATCGTCGATCCCAATACCAGCCCGATTTTCGTCTTGAGGCCCAGCCCTCCGGCACATCTTGCTAAGTAGGCGAGCGGATTTCGCGGCGCTGAAGCGCAGACCGCTGACCAGCGGTCGGACCATCGGCGCGACCGGAATGGTTGCTGCGCTGCTCCGGTGCGGCTCGTATGGTTGGGCGTAGTTAAAGAGACCAAAGCGACCACGGTCCGAATAGCCGAGTTCAGAAGCCGTTTGACAATCATTGCGGACACTCAGCCTCTGATGTACTTTGCACTTGATAAATGAGGAATATGCCCGCTGTCGCGACGGCTTTTCTCTCTTTCTGTCTCGGCAGATTGCATGCCCTCTAACGGACCTTGCTACCACATGCTGTGTTCTCGTGGTTGCCAGGTAACAGCGGTTAGGGATTTGCCATGCTCCGACGTTGCGGATTCATCGCAGCCTTCATCCTCACGAGCTTCACGACCTTTGACGCTTGCGCCGACCGAAGGGTCGCTTTTGTCATCGGCAATTCGGACTACCGACAATTCCCCGCTCTCAAGAACCCGGCCAGGGATGCCGAGGACGTATCCAAAACGTTTCGACTGGCCGGTTTTGAGGTCTTCGTCGCAAGCGATCTGACCAAGCTGCAGTTCGAAGAGCAGTTCCGCAACTATCTGGCCGCGGTCGACGGCGCCAACCTAGCCGTGGTCTACTATTCCGGTCACGGCTTCCAGATCGGCGGCGAAAACTTCCTGATTCCGGTCGATGCCTCCTTGAAGCAGGCGGCAGACATCGAAGTCCAGGCCATCAAGCTCAACGATGTGCTGGAACAGTTGCGTTCGAAATCGAAGATCCAGGTGATCATCCTCGATGCCTGCCGCAACAATCCGTTCCCGCGCAAGAATTACTGGCTAAGAGACCAGCTCATCACCGCCGGCAATGCCGGGCTCGCGCAGGTCAGAAGCTCGCTCAACACCCTCATTGCCTTTGCCACCGAGCCCGGGGCGGCGGCTTATGACGGCGTCGGCGAACTCAGCCCGTTCTCAGCGGCGTTTTCCCGTCGCGCGCTGGCCCCGAACCAGGAGATCCGCACCGTAATGGCGGCGGTGCGCCGCGATGTGGTGGAAGCCACAAACGGCCTCCAGGTTCCCTGGGAGAACTCGTCGCTGATCGACGAAGTCGTGCTGATGCGCCGCAGCAATCGCCCCTCGCTGCCGCCGGTGCTGGAGAAGGTCGTGCTCTCGGGAGTCGGACCCGTCGACTTGGGGCTGCCCGAACCGATCGACGTCGACGGCGGTACGATCACCTTGAGCATCGAAAGACCGCCTGCCCTGGGGCGCCTGATGCTGGACGGCAAGCCTGTCGAGGTGGGCGTGCCGATCCAAGGCAAGGACCTGCCCCATTTGCAGATGGATGTTCCCAAGGGTGTCGCTACGCAGGAAGAGGTGGACATGCTGGCCTATGCCACGCATGACAACTGGGGCGGCCAAACCCAGGGCATCGTGGTATTTCGGGTCAAGAGCGGCGAAGGCGCGCAAGGCGAAGAGATCATGGCCTCGCTCGAAGCCGAGCAGAAGCAGAACGTGCTGGAGCGCGGCATTCATATCACCGGTGCGGCCGAGGCGCTCGAAAACCGAAATTTCAACGTTCCCGTGGGCGTCGGTCCGGTTGCGCTGAACCTGGACTTTCCGACCGATGATCCCGCGGTCAGCCTGAAAGTTTCGGGTTATCCGGCAACGGGAACGCTCTCGCTGCCCGATCGAACCCTGGCGCCCGACTCGAGCCTGAGGTCCGGTGAGGTCGACCGGCTGCGCTACGAACCCCAGATCGGCGCTGAAGCCACGGTCGAGGTCGGCTTCGAAATCCGGGCGGACAGCAGATCATCCAAGCCCGCCACAATGAAATTATCGCCAACAGTGGATCCGTGCGATACGGCTGCCGGCGAGCCCCTCGACCTGCAGGGCGTCGTCCCCGGCCTGCTCCCAAATGAAATTGGCGCCAGCGCGGTAGAGCTTTGCGAGGCCGCCGTGAAGGCTTATCCCGCCGTTCCGCGCTTCCGCTATGAACTGGGGCGCGCGCTCCTTGCGGCAGGAAAGGTCGACGAGGGCAGGACAGCCATCGAGGAAGCCGCCAAGAAGGGACACGTCCGTGCCGTGTTCGAGCTCGGCTACATGTATGCGACGGGAACCGGAATGGCCGTCGACCGCACACAGGCCAATGCGCTTTACGCGGCGGCGTCCGACAAGGGGGATCCCTATGGCATGACGTCGTGGGGTCGCGCCTTGTTCAATGGCTATGGCGTCAAGCCCGACACCAGCAAGGGTTTGGACCTGCTGCTCAAGGCGGCGGCGATGGGGCACACCTATGCCATGAACGATTTGGCCGCGATCTTCACCGAGGGCCGCAACGGCGTGACCGCCGATCCGGCCCGCGCCGTTGCCTTCCTGGAGGCCGGCGTCCAGCGGCAGGACATGTATTCGATGAACCTCCTCGGCCGCAATTACTTGTCTGGGCAGGGCGTGGAGAAGGATCCGAAGGAGGCGCTGTTGCTTTTTCAGCAGGCAATCGACCTCGGCCAGCCCTACGCCCCGGGCAGCCTCGCACGCATGTATCGGGACGGCGTCGGTGTGGAACGGAACCTCGCCGAAGCGCAAAGATTGTTCGACATTGGGATCGCGCGGGGCGATCAGTTCGCAGCTTACGATCGCGCGGGCCTCGAAATGCAAAAGGGCGACAAGGCCGATCAAGGTCTTGCCGTGCGTTTCCTTGCATTTGCGGCTGCGCTCGACGTGCGCAAGGAACTGCCGGACGCCAAAGGAACGCTGGCAAAGTTCGGACCGAAGCCAAAAACAGCGGCGTTGAAGCAGCTGCGCCAGGAACTGAAATCTAAGCTTCCCGGCTCCGGTTCACTCGATACGCAACTGGTGAACGCGGCCAGACGATTGTGGGAAGAAGCCAATCCGCGTCGGGACTTGTTTTGATCAACGAGGAGGCACTGGTGGAAAGGACATTGAAGCGAGCAATCATCGGAATAACGCTATCCGGCGTCCTGGCGGGCCTCATGGGCTGCAATTCCCTTACGCCCAAAGTTGAACCGTCGCCGCTGGTCGCCACGCCTCCGCCAAAGGTCCTTCGCAGGGTTCCTCCGCCAAAGGTCGTCAAGCTCGCTCCCAAACCGAGGGCCGCCAAGAAAGTGATTATACCGGTTGAGGAGGAGCCTGTTCCTGCGCCTGTCGTCATTCCTCCTTCGGGCGGGAGCGGCGGGAGCGGAAGCGGCGGAGGCGGGGGAGGCGGCTGGGGAGGTTGATCAGGTCAGGTTATGAGGGCCGAAGAAGGATCGCATGAGCCTAGCGTTCCGTGGCCTTTGATCGATTCAGGAGGACCAGTAAGGCACCGCCAGACGAAAGGGGCGGCAAACAGACATGTTCAACTTACCGCCGCCGCGCCACACCTCGACTCTACCAGCTGTTCCGGTTCCTGAACCAGGAAGTTGCGCCATTACCTGACGCCTAAGGAAGCGAGACAAAGTCCGGATCGGCACACATCATTGTCATTCGCAATGTCGTCCCGCTGGATGCTTGCCCAGCTGACCTCGACTCGCACGTTGCCAAAGCGCTTCTTTCACCTCACATGTCTCTTTCCGCGCTGTCGCCGTCGTCATGCCCACCTGAAGCGACATGGAGCCGTCCACCACGAACTGCTGCCATTGCGCGCAGATGTCCCGCTCGAGCGCATCGCGTTTCGCCGGGTCGGCTTGAGCGACCAACACGCGCTTTATGATTGCTTCAAGCTCTGATCGGGCGCGTTGCCCGACCGGCTCGTTGTGCGGGAAGGACTGATTATGACCCAGCAGGAGCAGTCGCAGCCGGAGGGCAGCGCCGCGGGACTCTACGCCCGCTAGTGTTATGACGGCAGGAACGAAGAAGCAGGAGTAGTCATGGACCGAGGCTATGCCTTCAGTCACGCCCAGCATGGCGCGGACAAAGGCGAACTGCGGCGAAAGGTTTGACAGCGGAGATCAGCGCAAGATGTCCGACAGGCTCTCGGGCTTCTTCTCGCCAAGCGTCAGATCAAGGCCCGACAGCAGGTCGACGAGATGGCTTCGCATCAGGTCGGACGCGTCTTTTGCGTCGTGTTTTTCGATAGCATCGACAAGGGCGTGATGGGCCTGGCTTTCGCAGGTGGTGTCGCGGCGGCGCCAGTAAAGCGCGATGATCAGCGACGACCGCGACAGCAGGTCTTTGACGAAGCCGGTCAGGATCGAATGGCCGGCGATTTCGGCGATGCCGACATGGAATTTTGCCGACAGCATGATGGCGTCGCTGTCGCGGCCGGCATGCAGGGCCTCGTGCTCTTTTTCGAGATGAAGCCGCAGTTGCGCGATCTCGGCCGGCTTTGCCACGTCGGCGGCAAGCGCCGCGACCTTGGGCTCGATCAGCGCCCGCACTTCGAACACCTCGCGCGCTTCCTGCTTGGTCGGCTGGGCGACGAACGCACCGCGGTTCGGCTCGAGCCGGGCCAAGCGGTCATGCGACAGCGCCTGCAGCGCCGCGCGTATCACCGCGCGGCTCACCGAATAGATCGAGGCGAGTTCGTCCTCGGGCAGTTTTGTACCCGGTGCGAGGCGGTGGCTGACGATGGCGTCGCGCAGGCCGGCATAGACCGGAAACCAGCGCATCGCCGGTTTGTCGTCATCCCGTGTCTTTGGTCCAAGCAGGTCCATCGTCTCATTGTCCTGGCGGCCGGATCGCATAGCGGCGCGAACACCACGTTTCAGGCCGGACATCGAACATCCTGTGCGGGAATGTCAACAAATTTGCACGCATCAGGCTACACGGCCGGAGGGCGAAAAGGACGCAAAGATTCCGGCGAAGGATTTTTCGAGTGGAACCTGATAGCCGCCGCGCTTCGAGGTCGACAGGCCAAGGCCGACGAGGCTCTCGCACAGTTTTACCGCGCAGGCGACGCCGTCGAGCACGGGAACGCCATGTTCGCGGCTGAGCGCAGCGGCGAGATCGGCCATGCCGGCGCATCCCAGCACAATCGCTTCGGCCCGGTCGTCGCGGATGGCGCAGTCGATCTCCTCAGAAATTCGATGGCGGGCGTTGGAGCCGAGCACTTCGAGCTCCAGAACGGGAACGTCGCTTGCTCGCACCCTGGCGCAGCGGCTGGCGAGGCCGTAGCGCACCAGATTGTGCTCAATCGCCGGCACCGAACGTGACAGCGTCGTCACGACGCTGAACCTGCCGGCAATCAGGCTCGCCATATGAAACGCTGCTTCGCCGATGCCGACCACCGGCATCTCCCTGACGCAGCGCGCCGCGTCTAGGCCGGTGTCGTCGAAGCAGGCGATGACGCAGGCGCTCGCCGCCGGATGTTTTTGGATCTCGCCGATCATTCCCGGGATGGCGAAGACCTCGTCGAAATAGCCTTCGATGCTCGGCGGCCCATCCTTCGGATTGGCCGCGATGATCCTGGTGCCGGCCGAAGCCGCGCCGCGTGCCGCCTCGCCAATCTTCTCGGTCATGGACGCGGTGGTGTTGGGATTGACGACGAGTATGTCCATTTGCGCCTTCATATTTCGCCGCCGAGATAGAGTTTCTTGACCCGATCGTCGGCAAGCAGCTCAGCCGAATCCCCGGCCAGCGCGATCGTTCCGGTCGTCAGTGCGTAGGCGCGCTGCGAGATGCGCAGCGCCATGCGCGAATTCTGCTCGACCAGCAGCACGCTGACCTTTTCGTCGCGGTTGATCGCGACGATCGAGCGGGCGATGTCCTGCACGAGCTTCGGTGCGACGCCGAGCGAGGGTTCGTCGAGCAAGAGCAGCTTCGGCTTGGCCATCAGCGCCCGCCCGATCACCAGCATCTGCTGTTCGCCGCCGCTCATCGTGCCCGCCGTCTGCGAATAGCGTTCCTTCAGGCGCGGAAAACGCCCGAGCACCATGTCCAGCGTCCTGGCGATGTCGGCCTTGTCGGTGCGGGTGAATGCGCCCATCATCAGATTGTCGCGCACGGTCATGTAGGAAAAGACGCGCCGGCCCTCCGGCACCATAGCGATGCCCATCCTGACCAGCTCGTCCGGCCGCGTTTTGTCGATGCGGCGGCCCTGGAAATGGATCTCGCCGCTGCGGACTCTTTTCAGGCCGGTGATGGCGCGCAGGATTGACGATTTGCCCGCACCGTTCGCGCCGATCAGCGCTACCGTCTCGCCCTCGTTGACGCTCAGCGACACGCCCTTCAGCGCATAGACGTGGTCGTAGTAGAGTTCGACATTGGAGACGCTCAGCAGTTCGCTCATGGCTAAAATCCGATCGTCTCGTCTTCGGCGCCGAGATAGGCTTCGATGACCTTTTCGTTCTCTTGAATTTCTTTCGGCGTTCCCTCGGCGATTTTGACGCCGAAGTTCAGGACGACGATACGGTCGGAAATGTTCATCACGGCGGGCATGTCGTGCTCGACGAGTAGCACGGTCACGCCGCGTTTGCGGACGCCGCGCACCATTTTCACCGCACGCACGGTTTCGTCGTGGTTCATGCCGGCAAAGGGTTCATCGAGCAGGAGCACGGTCGGGTTGGTGGCGAGGCCGATGGCAATCCCCAGCGCGCGCAGATGCCCGTGCGGCAGCGTGCTCGCGATCTCATGCCGTTGCGCGCCGAGATCGAGGAAGTCGATGATCTCGTCGGCGGATCGCCCGAATTCGGCCTCGTCGCGCCGCGCTGTAGTCGTGCCAAGATAGAAGCCGGCAAGGGTGGCATTGGAACGCAGGTGATGTGCGATGATGACGTTGTCGCGCACGGTCATGCCCTTGAAGATCGTCGTCTCCTGGAATGTGCGGACGACGCCCTTCCGGGCGACGATATGCGGCGCCAGGCCCGAAATCCGCTGTCCGCGAAACAGCACCTCGCCCGAGCTCGGACTGAGGAAAGAGGAAATCAGCTTGAACAGCGTCGATTTGCCGGCGCCGTTGGGACCGATCACGGAGAGGATTTCGCGTTCGCGGACGGCGAAGGAAACATTGTTGACCGCGACCAGCCCGCCGAAGCGTTTGGTCACTGCCTTGATCTGGAGAAGCTCGGTCATGGTCCTAGCCCTGCTTCTTGCCGAACAGCCGCAGGCTGAGCAGGCCGTTGGGAAGGAACAGCATCAGCGCGATCAGCACCGACGAGAAGATCAGCAACTGGAACTCGCCGGTCTCGAACAGGAAATCCCAGCCGAAATAGAGCACGAAGGTGCCGATCATCGGCCCGAAGACATAGCTGAGCCCGCCGAGGAAGCAGTTCAGCATGAAATTCACCGAGTCGGTGACGGTGAAGCTGGACGGATAGATCGACTGCGAGATGGCGACGAACATCGCGCCGCCGAGACCGCCGAGGAACGAGGAGATGGCGTAGGCGATGACGCGCAGATAGGCGATGTTGACGCCGATCGAGGAGGCCAGTTCCTCGTTCTGCTGCAGCGACTGGCAGAGCTTGCCGATGCGCGAATGGACAAGGCGGTAAAGCCCGGCAAAGCACAGCACCATCAGCACCACCGAGACGAGATAGAACGCCGGGCGTGGATTGGCGAGCGTCGCGAAATCGGGAAGGATGGTCAGGCCGAAGATCGAAATGCCGCCGGGGAGCGGAATGCTCACCATGCCCTTGGCGCCGTTGGTGATCGGCAGCGCCAGCGCCAGCAGCCGCGCTACTTCGGTCAAAACCAGCGTGACCATGGCGAAATAAACGCCGCGGAGCCTGAGGATGGGCAGTCCGATCAGCACGCTTGCAGCGGCGCAGAACAGCCCGGCCAGCGGCAGTGTCAGCCAGAACGACACACCGTACTGGACGACAAGGATGGCCGAAACATAGCCGCCCATAAGCGCGAAGGCACCCTGGCCGATATTGATGCGGCCGATGTAGAAGGTCACCCACACGCCGGCGCTGGCGATGCTGAGCAACGCGACCGAGGTCAGCGTATAGTAGAGGTCGAGCCGACCGGTCGCCTCGATCAGCCAGGGCACGCCGATGAGTACGACCAGCAGGAAGACAGCGACGGCGAAGATGTTGCGTGTACGCTTCATGTCCATCACCCCCACGGCTTGCCCATGAGCCCGTTCGGGCGGATGCTGAGGAAGACCATCAGCGCGGCGAAGATGACGAGATAGGTGACGTCGCCATAGTGGCGTAGCACCGTCAGGCCGACCGATTCCATCATGCCGAGGATGAAGCCGCCGGCGATCGCTCCGCTGACGACGCCGGCCCCACCGATCATCACCATCAAGAACGCCTTGATCGAGATCGGCCCGCCGATGCCCGAATTGACGCCGGTGATGGCGACCAGCAGCCCGCCGACTATGCCGGCAAGCATGGCGCCAAGCGCAAAGCCGATCATCGAATAGCGGTCGACCTCGACGCCCATAAGCTGCGCCGCGACCCGGTCCTGCGCCAGCGCTCGCATGGCGCGTCCCGGCTTGCTATACTGCATGAAAAGCACGAAGGATGCGATGAACAGTATGGCGAGAGCCCCGACGAGCAGCCGGTCATAAGGCATTATGAGGCTGTCGGAGACGAAGACGCCGTTGACGATCTTCGGCACGCCGCGCTGCTTTTCACCGAACAGGAGGAGGATCACGGCGTCGAGGAAGAATGCGACCGCCGCCGCGAGAAGCATCGTACTTTCCTCGCGCACGCTTCGCTTGATCACCGTTCTGAAAAGGAATTTCTCGACCAGCGCTCCGATGACCAGCAGCGTGATCCCGGACGCGACGAGCGCGACGACGAAAGGCATGCCGAGCTGGCCATAGACGGTGTAGGTGATGAAGCCGCCGAGAACGTACATCTGCCCATGGGCAAAGTTAAGCACGTTCATCAGCGCGAAGATCAGGGTCAGACCGAGCGCGATCAAGGCGTATTGCGCGCCAAGATAGAGCCCGTTGGCGATGACTTGTTCCATCAGGATGGTTCCCCGGCCATTCAGAGGCTCAAGACGAATGCACGAGCCTCTGCGGCAATCCGCTTCAGTGCGTTTGCGTCAATCGACCTGAGCGACGAAGAGCGTCTCGAACTTGCCGTCGCGGTATTCCGTGACCACCATCGGGACCGAAAGCTGGCGCTTCTGGCCGAACGACGTCATTCCGACATAGGTCAGCTTGGCATCGCCCTTCAGATAGGGATTGGGCGCCGAGAAAGTGTCGATCGTCTTCTTGAACTCCTCGACATTGTCGATGGCGGCCGGGTTCGCCTTCAGCGTCTCGATGATGTATTCGAGCGCGTAGACCTTGGTGTTGGACTCGTCATTGTATTCGCCGAACATTTTCGTATAGCGGTCGACGAATTCCTTCATCGTGTCGGACGCGATTTCGGGCGTCGATGCGCCGCCGACTGAGATGAAGCCGTTGGCCAACTCGCCCGCGCCCTCTTCCAGCACCTTGGCATCCTGCGCCGTTTCGGTGGAGATCAGACCTTCGTAGCCGAGCTCGCGCGCGGCGCGGATCAGCAGCGGCGCATTGCCGGGCGCGACACCCGAAAGCACCAGCAGGTCCGGTTTTTGCAGAACGATCGGCGTCAGTACCGGTGTGAAATCGCGGGTATCGTTTTGGTAGACATCCGTTGCAGCCACAACCTCGAGCCCGAGCGCCTTTGCTGCGGCAACACCGCCATCCCGCTGGCTCAGCGGATCGGATTCGTTGGCGGCGACAAAGGCAACTTTCTTCACGCCCCTGTTTTCCATGAGATATTTGTAGATCGCCGGAGCCGACTGGTAGTTGGCGATCATGCCGAGCACGGCGTTGGACGCCGGCGGGCTGTAGAGTTCCTTCGGGAACGCGTAGGGAAAATAGATGATGCCCTTGGATTCAGCCACGGGACGCACCGCCGCCGCGCCGTCGTCGACATTCGGACCGACGACATAGTGGATGCCCTCCTGGGCCATCTTCTCCATGCCGGCGATCGCCCGCTTGGGGTCCTTCTGGTCGTCGAAGGTGACGATTTTGATGTCGTAGGTCTCGTCACCAATCTTCACACCGCCGGTTTCGTTGATCCAGGCGGCGCGCGTCTGCATCGAGCGGACGTTGGATGTGCCCCACGCAGCGGCCGCGCCACTCGTCACGCCGACAAAGCCGATTTTGAGTTCCTTGTTGGCGGCGTGCACCGCGATTGTACTGCCGGCCATGATTGCCAGCGCGGAGATGGCGCCGCGCGCCGCGGATGTGATTATTGAACGTCTGTTGATCATTGTTCTTTCCCCTTTGGAGGCCGCGCATTGTTGCGACAGAACTCGACCGATACGCGGACTCTTGTGAGTGAAGGCTCAAATCAATCATCTGTCAACAAAACTTTTTCAGATTGTTAACAATCTTGTGAGCAGTCGTAGATGAAGGACGTGACGATTCGAATCGGCCTCGAATTCGGGTAGCGCTGGCATTTGTTGGGGCGTATTCATTCGGCTGCCATTTCCCCCTACGGCTGGAAGCACAATGAACATCCCGATGCCGGGAACGTCGGCGGGAGGATAGGGGCGGGAGCGGGCTCCAGCTCTGCGGTTGGCTGCCAATCCGCTTCCGCCCTGGACACGTTCCCGGTGTTCGTGGCCGGAGTCTTCCTTGTCCATGCGCTCGGTCGTGAGAGCGGCCTCAGCGAATGGGGAGCTAGTCTCTATTTCTCAGCCGGGCTGGTTTATCTCTCGCCCTACGCAGCGGGGGTTCCCCTGGTTCGTTTCGCTCGTCTGGAATGTCGCATTCATTGGAATTGTGCTGCTTTTGCTTGCGTCACTCTGGCCCGAGCTATAGTGCCCGCACCGGCCATCACACGGCGAGATCCCCTTCCACCTATTCTCTGAAAGATCGACCGGAAAGGATCGTCAGCGGCCCGCTTGGCGCAACGGCCATAGAAGAAGAGCATCAGGCGCGCTGTGGAGAACATCGATGCGCTGACCGACCGAAAGGGTACATGGCAAGAGACCACATTGTTGGCAGCGAAGGTAAACCGGATGCTGCGCGGATGGGCGAACTACTTCTCGGTAGGAACCACCAGCAAGGCATACCGGGTACTCGACAGTTACACTGCAGTGCGGTTGCGGCGGTGGCTGCGTTCCAAGCACAAGACCAGACGATGCAAGGGCGGGCCAATCCAGACTCGCATCTTTACGAGCACTTCGGGCTCGTACGTCTGACCCGACTTGGACGTGGCGTGTCGTGGGTGAAGGCGTGAGTACTTGTCCGAGAGCCGGATGCGGGAGATCTGCAGGTCCGGTTCGATGAGCGGGTGTGGAAACGGAGCCAAGGTTGAACCAGTAAGGCACCGCCAGACGAAAGGGGCGGCAAACAGATATGTTCAACCTACCGCCACCCCGCCACACCTCCACACTACCGTTTTTTCGCGTTCACCAAGGGCGAAGAAACGCGGAAGGCTGGCATCTGATTGACGGTCGGAAAAGCGCGGTCGCGCCAGTTGTCGCACCTCATTAGACCGTTTCGAGCCGGCTGAACCGAACCCGGATGAGTTTGCGAGTCTTCTGTTGCCCTGCCGAATCCTTGTCGATGACCGTCAGCAACTGCACATCTTCAGGTCCCACAGGCAGAACCAGGCGTCCCCCCGGCTTGAGCTGCTCAAGCAAGGCCGGCGGCGCCCGCCCAGCCGCGACGGTGACCAGGATCTTGTCGTATGGGGCGTGCTCGGGCCAGCCGCGCGACCCGTCTCCGACACGAATGCCGACATTGGATAAGCCGAGGCCCTGCAGCAGAGCCTCGGCATGGGTTGCGAATTCCTCGATGATTTCGACGCTCCAAACTTGCCCGGCGAGCTCCGCGAGAATTGCGGTTTGATAGCCCAGGCCGGTGCCGATCTCGAGCACCGCCTCGTGCGGTTGCAGCGCGAGGAGATCGGTCATGAGAGCGACGATGAAAGGCTGCGAAACGGTTTTATCGAAGCCGATCGGCAGCGGCATGTCCTGGTAGGCATAAGGTGCAACCGAGGCTGGCACAAAGAGATGCCGCGGCACTCGCCGCATCGCTGCCATCACCCGCTCATCGAGCGCCGCCTTGCCGAGTTCTTCGCTTGCAAGATCGGTATGGATTGCAATCATCTCGACCATGTGCCTGCGTAGGACCGCGAGGTGCTCTTCGTTCATTGGCTTCATGACGGTGGGGCTTCCTCAACCAGCTTGCTGCCAGAGAGCCTTATATCCTGTTCGTCACGCTAGCGCCCGCCATCATTTCCATTACGGGTGCCCAGGGCAAGCGTGGGTGACAGTCTTGGCAGGTTATCGCCGGCGGCGACTCTTGAGATTCTGGGCGCCATATCGCCATAGCGGTGTGTCCCATATGCGGCTATCTCGCGCATCAGCTTCGCCAGCACCGGCCGGGACCGCGAGGCGCAGGAGCCGTGCTCCTGATGGACCAAGCGGCAGCCGGCCGCCTTTGAGTTCGTCGACTTGGGCGGTCGCCTGGTTCTCGGTCGAGACGCGGCCGCCAATGAGGCGGATCAGGGGGATTTATAGCGCGGCGATCTGGGAGAGACCTCATCCTGATCGCCGCGCCGCAGGGATTTGCGATTGTGCGCGCATTCGGTCGTCTTGGGAAGGTTTTTAGGGCGTTTGTACACACAAGGAATGTGCCAGAAAACGAACGTATGAAGGCGTCTGGTGAGGCCTCAACGACGTCCCGTCAGGCAACCGAGGCTTGTAGTCCGTCGCACAATGCCATGTCTTGTGCACAAGAAACGTGTTTCTGAATATGGCATTGGAGAGAAGGATGACCCAAGCGTTGAAAGTTCCAGTTCAGAACGAAGCGTTGGTGCTGTCCTATATGGATCGGGCTGGGAAGATCGCTATCGCCCAGGTTGCGGATGGATTCGGTATGTCCAAAGGTCAGCTTGCCGAAACGGCGGGTCTTGCGCGGGAAACCGTCTATAGGGTTGAGCGTAGCCATGCTGCAAAGACGCAAGGTCGCCTTCGCGAAATGCTTGAGATCATCAGCAGGGTGACCGACTGGGCTGGAGGCAAGGAGCAGGCGATGGCCTGGTACCGGGCGCAGCCGATACCGGCATTCGGCGGGCGGACGGCGGAAGCTCTGGTTAAGGAAGGCAAGGCCAGCGCGGTTCGCGACTACCTGGATCATGTCGCCGTTCGTGGCTTTGCTTGAGATTTGCCGGAATTTGCTACCGCGCCCATGATCCGCGTTGGTCCTTCCAGCCGATCTCAGGCGACGGAGCGGCTATTCGGGGTGCCAGATTCAACCCGAAAGGTGTGCCTACGCTTTATCTGGCGCTCGACGTCATGACGGCCGTGAAGGAGGCCAATCAGGGTTTTGCACATCGCATTGATCCGTGCGTGCTCTGCTCATACGAGATCGATTGCGATGACATTATCAATCTGAGGACGGCGCAAGGCCAGGCCGACGCCGGGATCCGGTTCGAAGATATGGCTTGTGGCTGGATGGATTTTCTCGCCGATGGCAAACGGCCGCCGTCATGGAGCATTTATGACCGCCTCGTTGCTGAAGGCAAGTTCGGCATTCTCGTGCCCAGCTTCGCGCCAGGTGCCGACACATCCGATCAGAACCTCGTGCTGTGGAGCTGGGGCGAGGTGCTTCCGCATCAAGTCAGGGTGATCTATCCCGGACGTCGGGCTGCCTCGGAACCAACTGTGCTGGAGCTGACGCCGCAAGGGTCGGATCGATCTGCGACTCAGACGATTATCCGCGCCGCCCGCCCGAGCGTGCATTCCGCGTCATTGTAGTAGTTCGAGGCCTGCTGCACAGAGCGATGCTGCGACTGCTGCATGGCTTCGGGCAACGGAATGCCGCGGCGTGCGGTTTCGGTGAGATAGCCGGAGCGCAGGCCGTGGGCGGAGAAGGCTTGCGGATCGAACCCGGCCTCGGCGATGCGGCGCTTCAGGATCAGATTGACGGCCTGCGGCGTCAGGGCGCGCGCTTCGAGATTGCCCCAGCGGTCGATGCCGCGAAACACGGCGCCTTCAGTGACGCCGGCGCGCTCGAGCCACGCTCGCAGCACCGTCACCGGCCGGCCGACGAGCAGCACGAAAGCGTCGCGATCGGCCTGTGTCGCCTTGGTCCGGCCGAGCCGGATTTTTAAGCAGGGAATTTTTTGCCCCTCTGAATCCTTGGGATTCGCGGGCACCGGCTCTTCTTCGATGAGCTGTTCGACGCGGAGGTCAGAAACCTCGCTGCGGCGGCGACCGCCCGAGGCGAAGGCGGTGATGAGCAGCGCGCGATCGCGCATGTCGACGAGGCGGTCGCCGGCGCAGGCTTTCAGGAGGGCGGCCAAAATATCGGCGGTCACCGCCTTTTTGCTCTTGCGGCCGCGCGGGCGGGCGCTGGCGCGCACCGCCAGCTTTATCGCGCTCTGCAGGCCCGGGGCTGAAAAATTTCCGCGCAAACCGCGCCATTTGGTCAGCGTCGACCAGCTCGACAGACGCCGGCGCACGGTGGCGGCCGCGTGCGGTCCGTCGCTGCGCAAAAGCCCTTGCGCCTTCAGCGCGGCCGTCACCTCCTCGGGCATACCGTGGGCCGGGTCGGCCTCGCGCCGGGAAGAATCCCACAGGTGGTGCGCGATGAATTTGATCAAAAGCGCTTCCGGCGCCGGCCAGGGCAGCGGAGAACCAGTGGCGGCAAAAGACCATGCCTCGAGATAGCCAAGGTCGGAGGCCAGCGCGCGGAGAGAGTTTGCGCCAATGTCTTCCTTGGCCAGATGGCGCAGCGTTGCGATGTCGTCGGTCAGGAGATCGGACAGAAAATCGCGGCGGTCGAAGGGCAGCACCGAATCCAATGCGTCGAGCGCCTCGGCGCGTCGAACACCATTGCCAGGTGGCCGAGCGACGAGGTCAGTTGCCATTGGCGAGCGGTCCGAAAATGCGGACTCCCTTGCCGCGCGCGGCAACGGCGAGCTTGCGATCGAGGGTCGCCAGCGGCAACTCGGTTTCGATTACCAGCGCAAGGTAGGCGGCGTCATAGGCACTGAGACCGTGCGCGGCCGCTAGCGCCAGCACCGCGCCGTCCGACCCGCCGCCGGCGTCCTCCAGCGGCAATCGGCGCAGCCGTGCCATGGCGGTGGCCGCTTCGCCTGCGGCGATGCGGCTACGCCGCTCGGCCATCAGCACGACACTGCGCGCCTCGTGCCAGAACAGCGACGGCACCGGCGATCGCCCCGTCAGGCCGGCAACCAGGGTCTCGGCGACCGCGCTGTGCTCCTCCGGCAGCAGCCAGGCCGCGGCTATGGACGCGTCCAGGACGAGACGCATCAGTAACGGTGGCCTTCATGCTTCCAGGCCAGAATTTCCTCGGTGGTGACAGGTTTCGCGCGGGCCCGCGCGGCGCGGACCTCTTCGATCAAGGCGCCCAGATCCTGGTTTTGGGGAAGGCGGGACAGCTTGGCAATGGGATCGTTGCCGCGCGAAATGATCACCTCCTCACCGGCCTCGACCTTAGCGAGCAGTTCCGAAAGGTGGGTTTTGGCCTCGCCAATTTTCACCGTGATGGTCATTGTTTTGTCCTCGTACGAGCTTGCTGTGCTGTAGCGCGCTATGCGACTCGCGTCGCCCTGAGCCCAGCCATGCACGATAAACGCGATTCTGCGCCACGATAGCGCCGATTCCGCAGATTGGTCAAGTCTTGGTCTGATCGCTATCGATAAGAGGTCATTATCGATAGCGAGAATGCTAGAGAAAATCCCCTGCAAGTCAGCTTAAATGCCGGATAGCTTGACTATCGCTGAAGGCGCAGCGGTAGTCGGGCAAGTCAATGGTCCTCGCTTGCCAGTTCTACGACCGCCGCCTCGCTGCAGAGCCGACGATGCTCTTTGTTAGGTTCGTGCCCGACCAAGAGTAGGGCTTCCGGTCGCAGATGCTAAGGAGGCACTAGGTTTCTCTCTTCCTTGGCCGCTTCGAGAAACGCCCTGCGGACCACTTCGGGTTTCACCTCGTCGATCATGGCATCCATGCAGAGCTGCACTGCGCGGTGCCACTTGGGGCCACGCTTGGTCCACTGCAACACTTGCTCGGCGGCTCCCTCGACATTGTTGCACTGATAAGCAATGCCAGGACGGGTGGTCCTTACGGATACCGGCGGAGAGAACCAATGGAGCGACATTCGTACATAAGCGACGGCTTAACTAAGAGTTCCCTCAACCACGCCCGGTTTCGAGCAAGGATCGGGTAAACCGGCTCGGGGCCCTACTCCTCCGGCCAGCCCTGTTGCGGAACCTATTCACTGGCCGCAAGGTTTGGGTGGAAGGTCAGGAGTGTGCCATGAGTTCCAAAGCTGGGGATGGCCAGCTCTCTTTCATTGAGTTCCAGTCGCCCACGCTGGTCGAGAATGCGCCCGAGGGCGGCGAATGGCTTCACGAGATCAAATACGACGGCTACCGCACCGAGCTGATCATTGAGGGCGGTAAAGCGCGGGCCTTCACGCGTCGTGGCTACGACTGGTCGCATCGATACCGACGAATTGTTCAAGCGGCGGCGGGCTTGCCGGTGAAGGCGGCGATCATCGACGGGGAGGCTGTCGTTCTCGGCGATAGCGGCCTGCCGGATTACCAAGCCTTGGAACGGGAGTTGGGCAATCCAGACTCGGCGAGGCTCATCTTCTACGCGTTCGACCTGCTGCACCTCAACGGGCGCGATCTACGACAGCAGCCGCTGGTGAGGCGCAAGGCAGCCCTAGAGAAGCTGCTTAAGAACTCAGCGCCGACACTGACCTATGCCGAGCATCTGGAGGTGAGCGGCACGGACGTGTTTGAACATGCCTGCCGAATGGGCTTGGAGGGGATTGTGTCCAAGCGCACCGATGCCACGTACCGCTCGGGTATCCAGACGAGTTGGCTCAAAGTGAAGTGCATCAAGAGCGACACCTTCCCCATTGTCGCTTTCGTGGAAAAGCTCGGCGCTCACCCGCGCCGGATCGCATCGCTCTACATCGGCCGCCGCGAGGGCGACCGACTGCTCTATGCCGGGAAGGCTCGCAGCGGCTACACCTTGAGCGCTGCGCAACTGGTTCGAGAGCGGCTTGACCCGCTGATCATCAGCAAGTCACCCCTGTCAGAGCCCATCGTGAAGCCGAAGGCGACATGGGTCAGACCAGACGTGCTGGCCGAGGTGCAATTCAGCGGCGTAACAGATCGCGGCGTGCTGCGTGAAGCCGTGTTCAAGGGTCTGCGAGAAGACCTCGTGGCGATCCCGGCCAAGCCTCCTGCGCCGTCAAAGCGACGTGGGCCAGCCCGGGAACATGGCGTTCCCAGCGAGAACATCCTGCAACTGCTGCCCGACGCGGTCTCGCCGTCCAAAGAAGAGCTTGCGCGCTATTGGCAGAGGGTTGCCGATCAGGCACTCGTCCATCTCGGCCACCGACCGCTGAAGCTGGTCCGCCATGCTCTCGGCGCAACCTTCTACCACAAGGGCGCGCTGCCGAAGATCCCGCCAGCAGTGCATCAGTTGCGCCTTCAGAAGCGCGAGGGTGGCGAAGGTGTGCGCGTGTGGGTGGACGACCTTGCCGGCCTGCTAGGGCTGGTCGAGATGGATGCTGTAGAGCTGCATCCCTGGAACGCCACCGTTGACGACATCGAGCATGCCGACCGCATCGTTCTGGACCTCGACCCGGGTGAGGGGGTAGAGTGGGATGAGGTCATCCGGACCGCGCTAGCGCTCCGCGACATCATGGAACCAGAAGGCCTAGAGAGCTGGCCGAAGGTGACGGGCGGCAAGGGAATTCACCTGATGGCCCCACTTGAGACGAAGATCACGCACGACAATGCCCGGCTCCTTGCCCGGTCGTTCGCCAAGCGCCTCGCTGACGCTTATCCAGACCGTTATCTGCTGTCCGCCGCGCCGGCAGCCCGAAAGGGCCGCATCTTCATTGATTACCTCCGCAATGGGCGCGGCAACACGGCGGTCGGCGCCTTCTCCCCACGAGCGCGACCTGGCTTCCCAATCGCTCATCCCGTGACCTGGAGCCAGGTTGAGGCAGCCATCCGTCCAGATGCCTTCACCATCGACCGTCCGTTCAGGGCAGCCGCCAGAAAGGCAGCGTGAGCATCACCCGGCGCTGGAAAAACTGCTTCTCACCGTTCCTCTACCGCGAGCGCAACGCCATCGAGCGCATGTTCAGGCGCCTCAAGGATTTCCGCCGCATCGCCACTCGG